>JAGSGJ010000013.1 GCA_023955225.1 Sulfurovum sp. | reverse complement strand
GTGGTGAAGTCCAACACCACCTTTATCACCAGCCATTGCACCACGAAGTACAAATGGTAAGAATCCTGCTCTAGCGATCATCCATCCACCTTTGTGACCAATCGGTCCTGCTCTCCAGATATAGGTTGCAACTCTTGCACCTGCATCGATGAACATATCGTAAAGTTTCTCTACTATACGTTTTTCAATACGACACTCTTCAGCTACAAAGTCAAGTGTATATGGAGAATACATTTCAGAGATCATTGTAATGAAGTCTTCATAAGTATCACCCGCTGGAACAGCTTTGATATATTTTTTATCTACAAGTACTTGAAGATAATCTCTGTCTTTCATTAGGTGATCCCAGTTTACCCAATTTTTCACGAAATTGTGATTTACAAGATCTTCACCATTGATACCTTTTTCATTGAGGATTCTGTTTGCAAGATAGAGATAAAGTGCTGTCTCTGTTCCTGGCCAACATGGTACCCAAAGGTCTGCCATACCAGCAGAGTTAGAAAGTCTTGGATCCATAACAACAAGTTTTGCACCTTTTTTACGTGCTTCAGCAATACGACCTGCTGCTTGTTGGAAGTAGTGACCTGCATCAGCTGCATGAGAAGACTGAAGGAAAATCAACTTTGCATTAGCCCAATCAGGAGAGTTTCTATCATCGTTTGACCACTGGATAGTACCTTGTCTAGCACCTGCAGAACAGATGTTTGTATGAGAATCATACCCGTCAAGACCCATTGAATGAGGTACACGGTGACCAAAACCATTTTCGTTTGGACGTCCAACGTGGTACATGATTGATTTTTTAGAAATCTCATCACCCACTTTTAGCGTATCGTGCATTTTCTTACCGATTTTCACCATTGCTTCATCCCAAGTGGTTCTTACCCACTTACCTTCACCTCTTTTAGAACCTGGTGCTCTCATTAAAGGGAAAGGAATTCTGTCTGGATCGTACATTTGTGACTGAGTTGCATAACCCTTCGCACAGTTTCTACCACGTGAACCAGCATGAAGCGGGTTACCCATGTATTTACGTACTGCAAGTTGTCCACCAGCTTTATATGTAGAAAGGTCAACCCATGCAGTCAGACCACATGATGCTTCACAGTTTGAACATGATGTAGGAACAAGCATGTATTCAGTTGCTTTAATCCCATCAGGATTATCTTCGCTCTGAACACCATTTCTACTCGTACCGCCTCTTTTCCAATCATCTCCACTCAACTCAGTAAAGCTATCCCACTCTTCAAGTGGCGGATAGAATGAAAGTGTCTTCGGTGTTGGTGTGAACTTTGTTTCTGCCATTGCCGGCGTATCAGCTACAGTTTTAAATACACCTGCAGCAAGTGTTGCACCTGCGACAGAGTAAGCTGTACCTTTAAGGAAACTTCTTCTACCTTCGATAAAATTTTTATCTTCTGTATTCATTGATTTTGTCATAGATATCTTCTCCTTAACTTAATGGTAACATTTGTGGGATCTTAAGCCATACATCTTTTACCAAGAATAACCCTACTAATGCTAAAATAGCTGCAAATCTAAGCAGCGTTGTGTTTTCTGATTTCATGTAACTCATTCCTAAGAAGAATGGGATAATAAACCCAAGCGTCATACCAAACCAGAATTCAACACTATACTCTCCACCTGAATGTACAAATGCTAAAACTGCTTCTGCTTCTGAAGATTTGAATGAGAAGAAATACTCACCCATATACATCATAAAACTAAAGAATACAGCCATAGTAAGTACAAGTGCCAAATCTTTTCTAGCTTCTTTACTCCATGAACCTGACACGAAGATAAGTGCTGCAGAACCAGCCATAAGTGCTGCCCACATCATTTGCATAACTTCAGTTGGTGCTTGCCATAACTCTCTTGCACTTGATTGTGCCATGATAATAGCTGTATACGTTGTTACAGGTATCGCTAAGAATACTAGGAACGGCATAATTCGCTCATACACTGCCGAATTATTTCTAGCTATTGCTGTGATCTTACATTTCTTACCACCTAGTGATGGAAATGCATCTGCAACACCAATCACCATAAGTATCGTAATGAGACCTAAGAAAAGTGATGCCAACCATGCACCAACAGTAATAGACGAAGTCCAATGCGGATGCGTAAAGATATGAATCATCCTGTACGGTTGGTGCAAATCGATCAATGTAAACAATAAGAATACATTTAATGACAAGAATGCAATCACCGGCATAAGCCATCTTAAGTTAGGCATATCATCTTTACTGTGTCTAAACCATAGGAATGCTGCTAAAAATACAACACCTGTACCGATACTTTTTGCCCACATGTTTACAGTAATAATACTACCCCAAATAATTCCTTGGATTGGCACGTCTAGTGTTACAACTGCTTGTGTTGCATGAATTGTACTTTCTACCATCTTAGTGACCTCCCTCTTGCTCATGTGATTCAGCACTTGTTGCTGATTCAATAAAACTTGCATTATCTGCTGTCTCATGTCCAACAAATGGTGCTAAAAATCTATCAAGAATACCATGATTTTTATCACCTACATGATGAAGTTTTGTAATATCATTGAAGAGGTTATAGCCTTCGATTCTCTGGTGTGCAAGTGGGTTAAGTGTTTGATTACCACCACCTACATAAAAGTGTGTCGGGCTAGTGTGCTTTTCAGGCTTACGTACTTGAACAGCACCTTTGTGTTCCATGATATAAAGTGAAATATGACTGTGGTCATCTTCAATATCACCAAAGATATTTGCTTCAACAGGACAAGCTACCACACATGCCGGCATCATACCACTCTCAATACGGTGCGCACAGTATGTACACTTATCTGCTGTGTTCGTTTCAGGATCCATATAGATCGCTCCATAAGGACACGCCATCATACAACCAGCACAACCAATACATCTATCACTGTCGATATTTACAATACCATTCTCTAGATAATGTAATGCAGATACAGGACAAATACGCTCACACGGTGCGTTCTCACAGTGATTACAACGCAATGGTGTAAATGATCTTCTAGTATCCGGGAATGTCCCCAAATCTATATATTTAACACGTAAACGCCAAGTACTCAATGGAACTTCATTTTCCACTTTACAAGCAATCTCACAACCTTTACAACCCATACATAGGTTAAGGTCAACTAAGAAACCTAATTTCATGCTTCCTCCTTAAATTTAGCTAGTCTTATAATAATTATAAGAACCCATTAATCCGTTCAGATATAGGGTAGTGCATAATTTAATAGTATAAAAGTTTGGATTAAAAAGTGGTTATTTGTTCAAAGAAACGTTAAGTTTTTACTTTGATGTATCAAAAAGAAATTTAATGCATCAAAATAGTTGAAGATTATTATCAATTAAATATGAAAAGAAAATTTAGAACCTTTCTCTTCTTCACTCTCTATCTCTAATTCAGTACCGTGCAACGAGAGAATACTCTTGACAATAGAGAGTCCTAATCCCATAGAGTTATCCCAGCTATGTGTACCTGAGCGATAAAACTTTTTAGTGACCTTGGTGATATCCGAAGAGGAGATACCTGCACCTTGATCTATCACAGATATTTGATCTGAATCTATCTTTACTAATACTTCATCTTTGGAATATTTTAATGCATTTTCCATCAGATTTTTGAGTACAACTTCTAAAAGTGTACGATCAGCATCGACCATATACGTACTTCCTTCTATCACGATTTCTCTTTGCGGGTATTTATCTTCTAAAGCAGTTTTTACTTCTTGCACCAAAGCATAAAGATCAAAGTTACTGGGATGCAGTGTTGCTTCACCACTCTCAAATTTATTCCATAAAACAAGTCTGCTAAGTAGTGCTTCTATTTTTATTCCGTTGTTATAGATCTTGCTTAGAAATTTTTCCTGCAGTGCCTGAGGAATCTCTTTATCCTCTTCCAACGTCTGCGCATACCCCATAATAGAAGCTATTGGATTACGAAATTCATGCGCAATAGCTGAGATCATATCTGCGCGCTGACGATTTTTAAGTTTAAGTTTTGCATTATAACGTTGCTTGACCTCTTCACGTTTCTTGGCACTGTTAAGTACCTTAATAAGGCTCTGATGAATATCTCCAAACTCTTGGGTAAAAAAATGTGCTTTGTAATCTATTTTATCTGTTTTATCAAGGTTATCCAAATAGGTGTTAATAATATATAATTCTTTCTGCATACGCCCAGCTCCACGGTATATGGCATAGATGAATACGGAAAAGCCTAATATCAATATTCCCATCGCAATAAAAGCCGTATTATCGTCAGGAATCAAGATCAGAAACAGAATGCTAAAAACAACACTTGTAAACACAGCCAGTGTCACGAGCCTTGCCATGATATATTCAGTAAAATGTGGGCGTCTATACACAGTTAATACCTAGTTCTCTTCTTCAAGGTCATTCAGATAACCTAAAAAATCTTCTGTAACAAAATAACCAACCACAGATTCAAACAGCTCTTGATCTGGCTGCATGAAATAAAAACTTGGAATAGCACCAGTGAAATCTTTAATACGATCAGCGGTTGTCTTATCTGATCTTTGCACTTTTAACAAGATATAAGATTGTAGTATATCCTGTACATTGGGGTCAGATAATGCACCTACTTTCATGTTTTTACACCATTTACACCGCGCATCTTCTACCATAACCATCACATTTTTATGCTCTTTTTTTGCACGTTTAAAGGCATGATCCATATCTGTTTCCCAGGTCAGTTTATCAAATGCTCCAAGTCCTTCTTCTTTTTCTTGCAAGGTTTGAATTGTTTCATGTTTTTTACTTTTTAAAGTACTGACCTTCACTGGTTTTGTTGTTTCTTCACCATATCCAGGAAAAAATAGCAACCCGATAAATGCAATACCTGGTATGATCACTTTCATGTTTAATACTGATCTCTACTTTTTTTCTACATCATTGATATAAGAGATAAAATCTTCTACATTCACATAACCTAGAATTTCTACGACAACTGCTTTGTTTTCTTTCATAAAGAAAATGCTAGGTACACCCTTTACCTTAGGCAATACAGACATCGCAGAGGAGTCTTCTCTCATCACTTTTACTGTAACAAATTTTTCAAGTCTCTTCTCTACGGCCTCATCTGACAAAGTACGGTGTTTCAATTTTTTACACCATCTGCAGTTTTCACCCTCTACCAAAACTATTATATTTTTATGCTCTTTTTTTGCTAATGCAAATGCTGTATCTATATCTTTGACCCACTCTACTGAAAAGAGCGTACTTGAAAGAAGTAAGAGTCCTAATACTATTTTGTTCATATTGATCCTTAATTAAAATGTTTCACTGTATCTTTAAACACGCTACAAAGAGCTTCCACTTCTTTGATGGATGTTCTTTCATTTGGTGCATGAATGGTATCATTTATAACACCGAACTCTACAACATCGATACCAAATGCCCCCATATATCTAGCGTCACTGGTACCACCTGCAGTGGAAAGTTTTGTTTCGAGTCCCGTAATACTTTTGATGCTTGAAGCGAGCTTCTTGACTATCTTTGAATCTCTTTTGGTGACAAACGGGTATGAGCCTTGTGTTAATTCCAAACTATAATCTAAGCCGTCAAAACATTTGGCTATGTGGAGTTTAACCTCTTCTTGTGTAGTTTTAGTGGAGTTACGTACATTAAACATCATTTTTAATGCACCCGGTGTAACATTTGTCACTTCCATACCTGCACGGATATCAGTAATCACCATTTGACTAGGAGCAAAATCATCATCACCATTGTCCAAGTCAATCCCTGCAATTTTCTCTAAAACAGTGGAGATCTGATGTACCGGGTTAATTGCTTTTTCCGGATAGGCTGCATGTCCCTGCTTCCCCTTTAACGTTAAATATCCGTTAATAGAACCTCGTCTTCCTATCTTAATAGCATCACCAAATACAGTCTCACACGTTGGCTCTGCAACAATACAGTAATCTGGCAAAAACCCTATCTCTTTAAGGTGTTCAAGCATCACAATCGTACCATACGTAGCCTCTCCTTCTTCATCGGAGGTAAGCAGTACTGAGAGTGTACCTTCAAAATGTTCAATTTCTTTACATGTTTGTACAAAAGCAGCCACACCGCTCTTCATGTCTTGTGCACCGCGAGCATAAATATTACCCTCTTTGATCACTGGGACAAAAGGATTTGTATCCCAGCCATCTCCGGCAGGAACTATATCTACATGACCGGCAAAACAAAGATGCGGTCCATCTGCGAACTTTTTACTTAACATGAGGTTTTTAACACCCTCTTTGTTTACATATACAGCTTGATAATCATCAAGATACTCTTCTATAAACTTTAACGATCCTGCATCATCTGGTGTCAAAGATTCAAAACTCAACAGTTTGAGCAATAGGTCAACTACATTCATTCAGACTCATTTATTTATAAATTTTTCTACCATTGAGAGATACTCATCTAAATTTTCAAAACGGTGATTTCCACCATACTCAACGATAATTTTGTGTTTATTATAGAGAGATTGTGCTTTAGTATAATCTAACACTTCGTCCCCGCTTTGCAAAAGGAGTAGATATTTACCTTTATCTGGAGCTGTTTGTAACATTTTAAGTTGTTCTAAATAGACAGGTTTAAATTCAAATACTTCTTCATCACAAAAACGTTTTTGCCACCCTGTGTATGCAGCCAACGTTTCCCATGGTTGGGTTGATGGGTTAAGAAGTATGGCTTTCATACGGTATTTTTCAGCTAGTACAGTCGCATAATACCCGCCTAACGATGAACCTATCAGGATATCAACTTTTGAAGATCCTAGAATTTCTTCAATCGTATCCATAGCATCTATAGGGGAAGGAGGAAGATCCGGTGCAATGACATTGTCTGCACCAAAATAGGATTTAAGGAGTAAAGATTTATTCCCCTCTCCGCAAGATGCAAAACCATGAAGATAGAGGATCTTAGACATATTATTTTTCTATTTCTCCATAATAGGTCACAATACCGCCAAAATGGTTTAATACTCCTGTATGACCATTTTGCTTAAACACATTTTGTACCTGTCCACTTCTACTACCTGTACGGCAGGTAAAGATGACAGTCTTATCTTTCGTTTCATTCAAAAAATCTTGTGCCCAGTGTTGAAAATCAGTAGTGGGTTTAAGCATATCTACACCTTTAATGTGTCCCATGTTAAACTCCATATCTTCTCTTACATCAACCAAGATAAAATCTGCTTTCCCTTCGTCTCTTGCTTGCAGTAGCGTATGTAACTCTTCTGAACTAACATCATTTTGTTCGAGTAGTGTTTGCATGTTATTGCCTCCTAGCATTAAAATAATCGCGTATTATAGTCAATCAATATTATAACCTGCTGTTAATTTAAAAATATCTTTTACTTAATTATGTTCTGCTCTGTACTCAGGTGTACAAAAAATCTGACAATGACACACACCATTTTCAGGGATCTCATTTTCTATCGCCGGCTTACATGGACAGATTCTGTCATCTGTACTTTTAAATTTACCTGGTTTTGATTCATCAGGTTCAACCATAAAACAAGGACAAAATCTTTTACCAAAAAGTAATTTATGACGTGCCAGTCCCATGGTCACACCTTCATTGACATCTTCATTACTATTATAAACCCATCCCTGACTTTCACATACTTTGTCTGTAAATTTCTGTGTTTTTTCCAGTTCTGTTTTAAACTCTTCTGAATTCATATCTAATTGTTGCATACTTTTAGCCTTAATGGTCATTTTAGTTTGTAGTTATATCTTAAACTAAATTAATATATAATAAGAGAAATCATAAAATAAACTATAATAAGAATAAGGCACAGTATGCATATAGATAACACCGTTTTAGCTAAACTCGAAAAACTCTCACACCTGAAGATCGATGACTCTAAAAAAGAAGAGGTCATAGAGCAACTTTCAGGTATCCTCAATTACATTGACAATCTTAATGAACTTGATACCGATGCACTGGACCCTTCATTTTCAACACTTGATGGTGGTACACCTTTAAGAGAAGATACACCTAGGGAAGCAAATACCATTGCAAAAGACATCTTGTCTCATGCGCCACAAGGTAAAGATGATTTCTTTATCGTACCAGCGATCATCGAGTAAATTAAATACATGTTAAAAATTTATGGTATTAAAAACTGTGACAGTGTCAGAAAAGCAATAAAATATCTTAAATCCCATGAAATTGATCACGAATTTATAGATTTTCGTGAAACTCCAGTAGATCAAAATACCATAACCTCATGGTTAAAACATACCGATATACAAACTCTCTTCAATACCAGAGGCACGACCTACCGAACCTTAAAACTAAAAGAACTTGCTCTTTCTGACAAAGATAAACAACTATGGCTTGCAAAAGAGAACATGCTCATTAAACGACCGGTTATTGAGCTTGATAACAAGGTGATAGTTGGGTATAATGAGTCTCAATATCTAGAAACCATACATTAAAAAAAGGATAATCATGGCTGCTTTTGATATCAAAAAACTGCTTCAGAGTGTTGTTACACATGGGGCATCAGACCTTCACCTCGTAAGTCGTACAGAACCACAAATAAGACTTGACGGTGTGCTTAAACCTGTAAATCTTCCTACCCTTACAGGAGATGATATTGAGGAAATGTGTTATTCTCTTATCACAGAAAAGCAAAAACAACAATTTGAAGAGTATGATGAACTTGACTTCGCACTTTTACTTCCTGGTATAGGACGATTCAGAGCGAACTATTATCGAACATTGGGTGATACTGCTGCAGCTTTTAGGATTATTCCTATTGATGTGCCTTCATTGGATGATCTGGGTGCTCCTGAAGTCTATAAAACTCTCATTAAAAGAGAAAAAGGACTTATTTTGGTAACCGGGCCAACAGGTTCTGGTAAATCAACAACTCTGGCTGCGATGCTTAATGAGATAAACCTTCATGAACAAAAACACATCATCACCGTTGAAGATCCTGTGGAATTTATCCACCAAAACAAAAAATGTGTTTTCTCACATAGAGGTGTAGGTGAAGATACCGCTTCTTTTTCAAAAGCACTCAAATATGCTATGCGTCAGGATCCAGACATCATACTTATCGGGGAAATGAGAGATAAAGAAACCATTGAAGCTGGACTTACCGCGGCTGAAACAGGTCACCTTGTATTTGGCACACTGCATACCTCTTCTGCACCGGGAACCATTAACCGTATTATCGATGTATTTACAGGTGATGAACAACCACAGATCAGAGCAATGATCGCCTCTTCACTGGTTGCTATTGTCGCACAGGCACTTCTACCTAAGTTAGGTGGAGGTCGTGTGGCTGCTTCAGAGATCCTGGTTACCAATCACGCGATCTCAAACCTTATTCGTGAAGATAAAGTACACCAATTATATTCACAAATGCAACTAGGTCAGGGTAATACCGGTATGCAAACGCAAACACAGGCACTGCTTAAATTCCTAAAAGACGGAAAGATAACTCGCGACATCGCTTTACAGTATGCGAACAGACCGGATGAGCTTTCTGGAAAAATATAGATGTAAGTAAAAATGTCTCTAAAAGCATTTTTAGAGATATATAGATACAATACGCAAAATTATAGTAAAGAATAGGGGATAATGATATGGATTTTTCAATGGAAAGTTTTGCGATGATGGACTTTAACTACTTTGATGTCACGATTGCAGCCATAGTACTAATACTGGGGATCAAAGGTTTTATGCAAGGGTTTATAAAAGAGGTATTTGGTCTTCTAGGTCTTGTAGGAGGGGTGTACTTTGCTTCTAGACTCTCTGATAAAGCTGCAACATTTATTGATACAAACTTTTTACACTTAGAAAATGCATCATTACTGAAACTCGTTGGTTTCCTTGCAATTTTAATCGTTATTTGGTTGAGTGCTACCGTTCTTGGTTCTATCTTTTCTAAACTTACCAGTGAAAGTGGCTTGGGTTTTCTCAATCGTCTTTTTGGTTTTATCGCAGGGGGAGGAAAGTATTTCCTAATTTTTGCGTTGATTGTAACTGCTTTATCAAATGTAACACTTGTGAAAGATAACCTAGAAAAATATGTGAATGATTCTGTACTGTATCCATACCTTCAAGAAGCAGGTTCATACCTTATCAATCTTGATACATCTGATTTGGGTCTGACTGTTTCTGATGTAACAGAAGTCGTTGCTCCTGTCGATATGAATACTTCAGTTGAGTCGAATGTTTCAGTTGAGACAAATGCTTCGATAGGTGTAACCGATATTACTACAGAGAAATAAGGTTCACTATGATTGCATATCCTCTACTTTTAGAAAAGTTCCAAACACTTCTAAAAGAAAACTCACTGAAGTTCACAAAACAACGAGAACTTGTATTAAAGTTCCTTTATGAAAATGATGGGCACTTTACACCTGAGGATATTTATACGTTACTTAAAGAGCAGTACCCTGAAGTGAATATCGGCATTGCTACTGTATATCGTACGCTTACGTTACTTGAAACCTCACAGATCGCCAGTTCTATCTCTTTTGGTGTACAAGGGAAAAAATATGAACTTGGGCTCAAAAAGCACCATGATCATCTCATCTGTACTCACTGTGGTGACATTATAGAATTTTTCGATGAGATCATTGAAAGCAGACAAGAAGAGATAGCCAAAAGATTCAATTTTCAAATGACAGGCCATACGATGAAGATCCTAGGTATATGTGAAAATTGTCAATAAAAAGACTTAACACGTTCATAAAACACAACGTTAAAAAAAGTCTATAGAGTTTTTCTATAGACATTCAATAATTAGACTAACAACAGGAGACAGCTTGATATTTGAAAATCAATATATTCAAGAACGAATCAAAAAAACAGAGAAACTAAGAGAAGAAGGTATCAATCCTTACCCTAACCAAATACAAAAGGGAACCCCTTCTACAGAGTTTTTAGAAGAATGTGCTTATATCAAAGAGCAAGATACTGATGAGAAAAAAGATGAGAGTAAAATATACTCACTTACAGGTAGACTCAAGTTTGTTCGTATCATGGGGAAAGCTGCTTTTGCAAAAATAGAAGATGCAGCAGGTTTGGTTCAGATCTATTACAATAGAGATGACCTTCCAGAAGGTTTCTATAACAATGTGGCAAAAAAACTCTTTGAAGTCGGTGATATCATTGAAGCAACAGGATACCCTTTTGTCACACAGACAGGAGAACTTACGCTTCACTGTAAAGAGATGAAAATCGTTTCCAAATCTATCTCTCCATTGCCTGAAAAGTTCCACGGACTTCAGGACCATGAACTTAGATACAGACAACGTTACCTTGATATGATCATGAACCCTGAGGTAAAACAAAATTTTGTGATGCGTAGTAAGATCGTTTCACTCGTAAGAAGATTTTTTGAAGACAAAACATTTTTAGAAGTTGAAACGCCTATGATGCACCCTATCCCTGGTGGAGCAAATGCACGACCATTTGTAACACATCATAATGCTTTGGATGTTGAGCGTTATTTGCGTATTGCACCAGAGCTTTACCTCAAGCGTCTTATCGTTGGTGGAATGGAAGCTGTATTTGAGATAAACAGAAACTTTAGAAATGAAGGGATGGACCATACGCATAATCCTGAATTTACTATGATAGAGTTTTACTGGGCATACAAAACATACATCGAACTCATGGAGATCACCGAAGAGTTATTTGACTACCTCTTTGATAACCTTGGTCTTGAAAGAAAACTGCCCTACGGTGATCTTGAAATAGACTTTGCAACACCATTTGCAAAAATACCATACATCGAGTCACTTACAAGTATAGGTGCTGTGCCTGCAGATGTTGCTACAGATAAAGAAAAAGCATTGGCTTACCTTAGAGAGCATAATGTCAAAGTGGCTCCTAATCTTACGTTAGGGTATTTACAAGCTGAACTCTTTGATGAATTTGTTGAGGGAAAACTCATCAATCCTACCTATATCACAGATTTCCCAATAGATATTTCACCACTTGCAAGAAGAAGTGATGACAATCCGGATATTGCAGAGCGTTTTGAACTTTTCATGGCAGGGAAAGAGATAGCCAACGGTTTCTCTGAGCTCAACGATCCTATCGATCAATATGAGAGATTTAAAGGACAAGTAGATACCAAAGAAGCCACTGGTGATGATGAAGCAATGCACATGGATACAGACTATGTCAAAGCACTCAGCTACGGTATGACACCCACAGCTGGTGAAGGTATAGGCATAGACAGACTTGTGATGATGCTGACAAACCAGCACAGCATCCGTGACGTACTTCTCTTCCCGGCTATGAAACCAGAAGCACCTAAACCCGAAACTGTTGTCGTTTCAGATGAGAATAAATGTAAAAAATGTGGTAACGAAAACATAGAAGAACTTAAACCTGCTAAAAAAGGCAAAGGTATGTTCTGTATGGATGTTGCTGCTTGTAAACAAAGAGTGCAAGAGAAGCAAAAGTAAAATTTGGATATAAATCCAATAATAAACCTAACAAAGGATACCTTATGAGTTATGCAATAGAAACATTTGACCCAGAGATTTTTGAAGCGATTGAAAATGAGAGAGAAAGACAAACGGATCACTTAGAAATGATCGCCAGTGAAAACTTCACGATTCCTGCTGTTATGGAAGCAATGGGTTCTGTTTTTACAAACAAGTATGCTGAAGGGTACCCATATAAAAGATATTATGGTGGATGTGAATTTGCTGACGTAGTTGAACAACTTGCTATCGATAGAGCGTGTGAGCTTTTTGACTGTAACTATGCCAATGTTCAACCGCATTCAGGATCTCAGGCAAATGGAGCTGTGTATGCAGCACTTCTTAAAGCCGGAGAGAAGATACTCGGGATGGACTTAAGTCATGGTGGTCACTTGACACATGGTTCTAAGCCAAGTTTTTCTGGTAAAAATTACTCATCTTTCACTTACGGTGTGGAGCTTGATGGTCGTATCAACTATGATAGAGTACTTGAGATCGCTAAGATCGTACAACCTAAGATCATCGTATGTGGTGCTTCTGCTTATGCAAGAGAGATAGACTTTAAAAAGTTTAGAGATATCGCTGATGAAGTTGGCGCTATACTTTTTGCAGATATCGCTCACATTGCAGGTTTGGTATGTGCAGGTGAACACCCTAGTCCATTCCCCTATGCAGATGTAGTAACTACTACAACGCATAAAACACTTGCTGGACCTCGTGGTGGTATGATCATGACAAATGATGAAGGTATCGCGAAAAAGATCAATTCAGCTATCTTCCCTGGACTCCAAGGTGGCCCACTGGTACACGTCATCGCTGCTAAAGCAGTAGGCTTCAAACACAACCTAAGTGATGAGTGGAAAGTATATGCTAAACAAGTCAAAGCAAATGCAAATGTACTTGCAGATGTACTTATGAAGCGTGGATATGATGTGGTCTCTGACGGAACAGACAACCACCTTGTACTTGTATCATTTTTAAACAGAGACTTCTCAGGTAAAGATGCAGATGCAGCACTTGGTAATGCTGGTATCACAGTCAACATGAACACAGTACCGGGAGAGACAAGAAGTCCTTTTGTCACTTCAGGTGTACGTATCGGTTCTCCTGCACTTACAAGCCGAGGGATGAAAGAAAAAGAATTTGACATCATCGCAAATAAGATCGCTGATGTACTTGATAATGTTAATGATGCTGCACTTCATGCAACGATCAAAGAAGAGATGAAAGTACTGGCACAAGATTTTGTTATCTATGACAAAGCTATCTATTAAAGAATACTTTTTGAGCAAAGGCCATACAACTAATTGTATTGAAAGAGTCGTATAGTTGCAAGTTTTAGATTTAGACCTTTTTGATGGCCATTATTACATCAAAAGAAATACGATTGTTGAACAAATACAGTTTGACAATCGTACCTTTTATGCCAAATTTGAACACATAAATGAACCGCTTACTCCTCTGCTGTTTGAGCAACATCAAAATAGACAATTTAGCATCGCAGCACCCTTAATGAAAGACAACCATACCAACTATCTGCTGATTGAATATAAAGGTGAAGAACACAAAAGGTTTCATCATCTTATCAAGCACCTGTTTAAAACGCTACATATAACTGACTATCATATCTATCAAGGTAAAGATATTGAACGCTTACAGGTATTTATCAGAGTGAAACAACTTACCTTGGAAGAAGCAGATGCCCAACTTCAAATACTTTCAAACACACTCAAAGAAAAAATGATAAAAAAATGGAAATGTTTGCCTTCAATAGCACTGCCAGACGCATATAATATCGTTACTCTGCCCTACAATAGACTCTAAAATTTAAATAATATATATAAATATGATATAATCAACTCAAAATTATATCTGGAGACTTTCCCCTTATGCATGATCACAATCTTGATGACCTGATTATCGATAATATCGAACCTAAAAATAGTAAAACCAAAAGCTTTTTAACCATTATCGCATTATTGATTGTTGTATTGATCGTGGCTATTATACTCACTAAAATTTTACTCAAAACCCCAAATGGCAATGGACTTGCTTTTGAAGAAAACACAACAGAGATGATAGCCCCAGAGCTACAGCTAAAAAAGGCCCCTCAACCACAAAAAGTAAAAGAAGAGCCATCTCTTTCAAGCATTATCGAGAGTAAGCTCAAAGCACCGGTAGTTGAAACAAAAAAACCGGTGACCATTGAAGAACCGGTAGTATTGATCAAAAAAGAAGAACCAAAACTGCCAGAAATACCTAAAACAGTAGAGACAAAGAAAGAACCGGTACTTTCAAACATACTCGATCAAGAGATTAAAGCGCCTATTCCTGAAACAAAAAAAACAGTTATAGTTCAAGACCCATTGCCAACCACAAAAGAAAAAGAAGCAAAAGATGCAGCTGATATAGCATACTGGAAAGAAGTGCAAGAGAAGAGAAAGGCTGAACAAGTAGTCAAAAAAGAGAAAACAGAAGAAGTCGTTAAAGAAGCTGTTCAAATTGCAAAACCTGTCAAACCTAAGAAAGTAAAAGCACCTGTAGTAAATATACCTAAACCAGTGGTAACCCCTGTAACAAAAGCGGTAAAAAAACCTGTAACTACCAAACCTCTGCCTAAATCTGTATCTACAACAAGATACTATGTCCAAGTAGGGTCTTTCAAGAAACAGCCTAGTGCTCGTTTTGTATCTGTTATTAAAAACAATGGCTTTAGGTATAGAATCACAAAACGCGCTACAGATGGCACGAAAAAATTACTTATCGGGCCTTACAAAGACAGAGCTTCCGTCAATCGTGCGCTTGGCCAAGTAAGAGACCGTATAAATAAAAGTGCTTTTGTAGTAAAAAGGTAGAGAACAATGCATAAAACAATACTTTTTGATCAACTTACACCTGTTGCACTCTATGGAAAAATAAAAGAAATTTTTCCAAATGAAGTCACCATGCTTTTTGAGAGTGTCGTCAATACCAGTGATGGTAACTTTTCTTTCATTACTATAGGTGCACAAGAACGCCTCAGCTATAAAAATAAAACAACCACCTATACCGATAACACGGGTAATAAAAAAACGTTAGAAGAAGACCCATTCAGTTTTTTAAAAACGTATTATAATACTGTTGATAAAGCTGCTTACAAAGAAAAGGCTTTAGAAGTCGGCTTCTCTTTTGTCGATGGGTTTATTGGTTTTATTGCTTATGATATGGTAAAAGTATTTGAACCTGTACTTGAAGAGAGTATGGATGATCTGCTTGATCCGCTAAACACGCCAGACCTTGACCTGGTGCGCCCTAAGATCATCATCGCATACTCACACAAAAGTGCAAAACTTACACTTATCCTAAATGATGACTCTATGGAAGAGGGAATTACTGCTATTGAAGACATCTTGAAGAACACTTGTACCCCTATGCCACTTAAAGCCGTAGTGCTTGAGGGGGAAGGTACTTTCAGTATAGATGAAGAGCGTTTCAAAGCACTGGTTGTCGAATCCAAAGAGAATATACGTTCCGGAGATATTTTCCAAATACTTTTAGCCAACAGATACACGCAAAAAGGGAAGATAGACCCATTGAGTTTCTATAGAATCCTACGTTCTAAAAATCCTTCACCTTATCTTTTCTTACTTGACTATGAAGATTTTTCTATCTGTGGTTCTTCACCCGAAGTCATGGTACGTTTGACAGAAGGTGAAATACTTCTACGTCCTATCGCAGGTACACGTAAACGGGGTAAAAATCATCTTAGAGACAGAGAGTTGGAACTTGAGATGTTAAACGATCCTAAAGAGTGTGCTGAGCACCTTATGCTCATTGACTTAGGTCGTAATGATGTCGGTCGTGTAGCACAGACAGGTACAGTAAAAGTGACTGATATGATGCGTGTGGAAAAATACTCTCACGTCATGCATATGGTTTCGGATGTTGAGGCAATGCTCCAAGAAGATAAAGATATGTTTGACCTCTTTGCTGCTACCTTTACGGCAGGAACCATGACGGGTGCTCCTAAAATAGAAGCGATGAAGCTTATAGCACAGTATGAAGGTCTTAAACGTGGTTTCTACTCCGGTTCTGTGGGCTATTTCTCTTTTGATGGAAACATGGACTCAGCCATCGCTATACGTACTTCACTCATCAAACCAGACAGCATTACACTGCAAGCTGGTGCCGGTGTTGTTGCAGACTCACAGCCAGAGTTAGAATACCTGGAAGTAAAAAACAAACTGGGCGCACTACTCTCTACACTGAAAGAAATGGAAGCACTTTAAAGATGAGCAAAGCACTCTTTGCCATCTTTGGAAATCCTGTCTCTCACTCCAAATCTCCATTGATGCATAACCTCTCTTTTCAAGGATTGGATTTTGACGGATGCTATGCACGTTATCTGCTTGAAGATGGAGAAAAGCTCAAAGAAACATTCTTTGCCCTTGGCCTCAAAGGTATCAACATTACCGTACCGCATAAAGAGTATGCTCATGGTGCCTGTGATGTGCTAGATCCCTTTGCCCAAAAAGTGGGTGCCGTGAATACTATCGTTGAAAAAGAAGGAAAACTCTATGGATACAATACAGATGCACCAGGGTTTTTAAAAGCCATATCAGAATTTGAAAATGTCAAAACCGTACTTTTTTTGGGTGCTGGGGGTACAGCGAAATCTACATCCGTTATTCTCAAAGAAGCAGGCTATGATGTGACTATCCTAAATCGGAGTGAAGGAAGGCTCACATACTTTAAAGAGAATGGATTCCAGACATATACCTTTGATGATTTCACCTCACAACCCTATGACTTGATCATCAACATGACTTCAGCAGGACTTGAAGATGATTCACTCCCTTGTCCTTTAGAGATACTAGAACAAGTCATACCTAAAGCAAAAGCCTGTGTAGATGTCATCTATGGGAAAGAGACACCTTTTTTAAAACTTGCTAAAACGTATAAGAAGCCGACAAAAGATGGATCTGATATGCTGCTCTATCAAGGTATCATCGCTTTTGAGTACTTCACCGAACATGCTTATCCTTTTGACGAAATAAAAAAGTACATGAAGAAAGCATTTATACTTTAACACTCCATTTGACTTCAATTAACCTTTAGTCATTAAAATGAGAATATACAGAGAATATATGAGGTGAACTATGATAAATATTTTAATGATTGAAGATGATGCTGAATTTGCAGAACTTCTCACTGAATATCTTGCACAATATGATATCAAAGTGACTAACTTTGAAGACCCCTATCTTGGACTCAGTGCAGGGGTTAAAAAGTATGACCTTCTCATACTGGATCTTACGCTTCCTGGTATGGATGGTCTTGAGGTATGCAAAGAAGTAGTAGAAAAATACGATATCCCTATCATTATCTCTTCAGCACGCTCAGATATAAATGATAAAGTGGAAGGGTTTGCACTCGGTGCAGATGACTACCTACCTAAGCCTTATGACCCAAAAGAGATGTATGCGCGTATTACTTCACTCCTTAGACGTTATTCTAAATCAAACCATAGTGAGATATCAGCACCACAAAGTGATTTTGAACTTAAAGGGGACACCATTTATTTTAAAGGTGAAGCACTCTCTTTAACCCCTGCTGAGTTTGAGGTGCTCTCCTTGCTGGTCAAACATCAGGGTATGACCCAATCACGTGAACAGATCATCAATACTTCAGGTGCTATGAGTATAGACTCTCAAGGGAAAAGCCTAGATGTCATCATCTCAAAAATACGTACAAAGCTGGGTGACAACAAACGCATACAGGCTGTACGTGGCGTAGGATATAAACTCGTATGATCATCACGTCATTACGAAGTAAGATCAGGGTCGTCTTTTCTATCACACTGCTTTTACTGGGTGCATTATTTGTCTTTTCCATCAAATATGATCATGCAATGGTTGAAGAGAGAAACATCGCACAAGAGCAAGCTATTTCTCACTATCTCTATACCTATTATTTAAAACACGGAAAGATAGATGAATCGTACCTTGCTGCCCAAAATGTATCTCTTGTCACCGATAAAGGACGTGTCGTTCAGATAGAACGTTTCTTTAAAGAAAAAGGTAAGCTTAAACGTTATGCCGTGGATACCATTCATTTAAAGCGTATTATTATTATAAACAATGATAGATTTAAACTCATACTTGAAAACAAAAATAAAGCTCAGTTCCCACTTAAGCGTGCGCTTATTTTCTCTACAGTATTTCTTCTCATTGTCCTTTTATATTTATGGATCATGAAAAGTTTCCAGCCGCTCTCTACACTCAAAAGCCAGATACAGACTTTCTCAAAAGGTAATTTGGATATAGAGTGTAAAAGTGATAAAGAAGATGAGATAGCAGAAGTAGCAAATGAGTTTGATCATGCAGTGACGATGATACGCGAACTTCTACACTCTCGTCAACTCTTTTTACGTGCCATCATGCATGAACTTAAAACACCCATAGCTAAAGGACGTCTTGTAAGTGAAATGCTTGAAGACGAGAAAAACAAAGCACGTATGCACAGTATCTTTGAAAGACTTAATCTTCTCATAGATGAGTTTGCGAAGATAGAGAAGATCACTTCTAAAAACTTTGATCTGACGATCAAACCTTACAAGATGAGTGACCTGCTTGAAGCCAGTGAAGATATGCTCATGATAGATAATCCAAAGCGTCTCATCACAACAAGAATTGAACAAGACTATAATTTGGATGTAGATTTTGAGCTCTTCACCCTAGTGGTTAAAAATCTACTTGACAATGGTATAAAGTACAGTACTGATAAACAAATTACCGTAATCATAGATGACAACACACTGAAGATCATAAATAAGGGGGAAGCGTTAAAAGAGCCGTTAGAGAATTATTTTAAACCTTTCCATACCTCAAAAAAAGGGTTGGGCTTAGGACTTTATATTGTAAAAAGTATTTTAGATATTCATCAAATGGAGTTAGAGTACACGCATGAAGATGGACAAAACATCTTCACGGTAGTATAGATTATTTAGCTTCTTCACTTGTATCAGAAAGCATAAATGCAAGTTCTAATGCTTGAGAAGCATTAAGTCTTGGATCACATTGTGTATGGTACCTACTTGCAAGTCCTTCTGCAGTAATGGCACAAGATGTACTACCTGTACATTCAGTCACATCATTTCCTGTCATCTCTAAGTGGATACCCGCAGCAACAGTGCCCATTTCTTTATGGATAGCAAAAAACTGTTCTACTTCAGAGAGTATGTTGTCAAAATCTCTCGTTTTAAATCCACTAGAACTTTTTTCAACATTCCCATGCATAGGGTCACATGACCATACAACATTTCTTCCTTCATCTCTTACACGTTTAAGAAGTTTAGGGAAATACTCTCTGATCTTACTTGCACCCATACGAACAATCAGGTTTAATCTTCCCTCTTCGTTATCTGGATTCAATGCATCGATAAGCTCGATGAGTTCATCCTCTTCCATACTTGGTCCAACTTTACAGCCAATAGGGTTTTGAATCCCTCTAAAGTATTCGATATGCGCTTCAGTAAGATCTCTTGTTCTGTCACCTACCCATAACATGTGTGCTGAACAATCATACCATTCACCTGTCTCAGTGTCTTGTCTGGTCAATGCCTCTTCGTAGTTTAGAAGTAATGCCTCATGTGACGTATAGAGTGTTGTCTG
This sequence comes from Sulfurovum sp., assembly GCA_023955225.1. Taxonomy (GTDB): domain Bacteria; phylum Campylobacterota; class Campylobacteria; order Campylobacterales; family Sulfurovaceae; genus Sulfurovum. The sequence continues at coordinate 25,661 of JAGSGJ010000013.1, read as the reverse complement.
GTGTAGTTGTGGCATCGTGTCACTGTTTAGTCCACATGCTGCCATAAACTTCATAGAATGGTCAATTTTAGTACTAAGTTCATCATAACGTTTTCCAAGGGGATTGTCTTTGATAAAGTCAAGGTTCCACTGGTGCACCTTGTTAAGATCCGCCAAACCACCTCTTGAAAATGCACGTAAAAGATTGAGTGTAGCTGCAGACTGATTATAGGCTTTGAGCATATTTTTAGGGTTAGGTACTCTTGCCGCTTCATCAAACTCGATACCATTGATAATATCACCACGGTAACTTGGGAAACTTACACCATCGATCACTTCAAAGTCAGAAGATCTCGGTTTTGCAAATTGTCCGGCAATTCGACCTACTTTTACCACTGGTTTACCTGTACTGTACATTAAAACCATATTCATCTGAAGCATTAGTTTAAAAAGATTTTTTATATTTTGCGCATTAAAGTCAGAGAAGCTCTCTGCACAATCTCCACCTTGAAGTAAAAATGCTTCCCCACGTCCGGCACGTGCAAGTTTCTCTTTTAATAATCTTGCTTCACCTGCAAATATAAGTGGCGGGTATGAACTCAATTCTTCTTCTACTTTTTTAAGAAGTTCTTGATCTTCGTATGTTGGTTGTTGCTTTATGGGGAAATTTCTCCAGCTACTAGGTGTCCAACTCATGGTATGTCCTTAAAAATAAATTGGATGATTATAGCTAAAAAAGATGAAAAAAAGGTATTTAAGTTATTCACAGTGTGAAAGAGGGGTGAATAACTTGTCTTAATAACTAAAATAAGCTTTACTTTTTCACAACGAAAGTCACAAAATTTGCCCACTGAAAAACCGTTTCTATATGTCTAAATCCAGCATCTTTACACATCTGTATATTTTCTTTTATCGTAAAAGGAATGAGTACATTTTCCAGCGCTTCCCGCTTCTGTGCGATCTCATACTCGCTATACCCCTGCTCTTTTTTATACTCATAATAGATATCTATGAGCTCTTTATCAAGCTTCTTATCTTCAAAGACCACTTTCTCAGAGAAAATGAAAACACCATCATCATTTAGGCCGTCATAGAGCCTCTTCACAAGCTCAACACGTTGCATAGGACGGATAAACTGTAAGGTATAATTTGCCACAATGATATCTTCTTTGTCATAATCATACGCCAACATATCTGCCAACTCCAATTCTATATTTGCACCAAAAGCCTGACATTTTTGTTCAGCTCTGTCTAACATCGCTTGAGAATTATCAAGACCTTTGAGTTGCATTTTGACATCCATTTTACTATGCAGATCGAGTAAAAACTTTGCGGTAGAAGAACCAAGGTCAAGTACTTTTAACCCCTCTTCCTGTTCTGAGAGGATCAAAGAGATGACGAGCTTTCTGACCTCATCATAAAAAGGTACTGAACGACTTAACATATCATCAAAAACAGAAGCGACTGCTTCATCAAATTCGAATTTTTTTTCTATAGGTTTTTCAAAAACTTTATCTTTCATAATGCTTTCTTTCACTTTTCTTTTCATCATTATATACCAAGAGTATTGTAATCAGTTGAAGCGATTAGTATTTATATATTATTTTTTATCTTTATAAAAGATTTTTATATTACAATATAAAAATGGAAAAGATGGAACAATTAAGTATACTTATTGTGGATGATGACAGGACCACTACATCAATACTCTATCATATGCTAAATCCGTATGCAGATATTATTATCACTGCACCTGACGGCATTGAAGGACTTGCCCGTTTCAAAGAGCATACTCCTGATATCATCCTTTCAGACATCAATATGCCACGTATGAATGGTTTGGAAATGGTTGAAGAGATACGAAAGATCGATGAAAATGTGAAGATCGCTATCTTTACAGACTTTGAGAAACGTGATATTCTCATCAAATCCATTGAGCTTGGAGTTAACCAATTCCTTTCAAAACCTTTTGCATCTAAAAGCTTTTCAAAAACCATACAACACCTTTATAATGAAGTCATTGAGAAAAGACGTAGCAATCGAGAGATTCAAAGACAACAAAATATACTTCATGCTATCAATGAAATGTCTCATAATTTCTTACAACAGTCTGACTGGATGGAAGCGCTACATCAAGAGATGAAAAATCTTAAGCAAGCTTCTAACATGTCATCTATTTTCATATACCAAAATGCGCCAGACAAAAACACTCTCATGGCTCACAAACTTTTATATATCAATGATAATCCCAATGCAAAAAGTAAAAAGCACATTCATTATCGTAAAAATTATTTTATGCGATGGAAAAGCCAGTTAGAAAAAAACTTGCCTGTCAATGGAAGCAGAGAAGATTATGACAAATCCAAAAAGAAACTTTTAGATCTGTTTAAGATCAACTCCTTACTTATATTACCAATATTTGTACAAAATAAATGGTGGGGATTTCTTGGCATTGGAGATGAGCACAAGCAGATACTTGAAGCTACAAATGTTGAAATGCTCGGTACGGCAGCATCTATTATCGGTGCGGCTATTAATAACAGGAATATCCTGAAGTCACTTGAAATGTCTTCAGCCGTCTCTGAGCATACGATGGATGGTGTATTGATCACCGATAAAAATAATCAAATTGTACATGTAAATGATGCCTTTACCAGTATTACAGGATACCCGGCATCTTCAGTCATTGGTAAAGATCCCAAGATCCTAAAATCAGGTCAAGATGATAAGCACTTTTATCAAAAGATATGGGATCAATTGTCAATCAATGGCTATTGGCAGGGAGAGATAACAAACCGTAAGAAAAATGGTGAAATATACATTGAGTGGTTAAGTATTAACGCTATTAAGGATGCTCAGGGTCAGACAGAAAACTTCATTGGTGTTTTCTCAGATGTCACGCACCAGCGCAAAGATGCACACGAACAAGCCTATCTTGCAACACATGATCCGCTTACAGGTCTATCCAATAGACTTTTATTCAATGACAGATTGGAACATGCGATTGATCATGCTGCAAGATTCAAAAAATGTATCTCTCTTATCTTTTGTGACCTCGACAACTTCAAACCCGTTAACGATACCTTTGGACACTCTGCTGGAGATGAAATATTGAAAAAAGTGGCTCTCTCCCTTAAAGACATTTTACGTAAAGAAGATACCATCTGTCGTTTTGGTGGAGATGAGTTTGTTATTTTGGTTGAAGAGTTAGAAAGTTTTGAATACCTTGACAATATTTTACAAAGAATTAACAATATCAGTAATACACCTTGTCTGATAGAAGGAAATACAATCTCTATCGGTATGAGTATCGGTGCTTCAATTTATCCAGATGACGGTAGAGACCCCCAAACACTGATAAAATCTGCTGACAGTGCAATGTACAGAGCAAAAAAGAGTGGTAAAAGTCGCGTAGAGTATTCTAAATCAGACCCCAACCAGTATTGTCTACGGCATCAAAATATGGAGTCAGACACTAGGAACTATACCATTTAACTCAGAGTCAATACCGTTCTCTCAACCATCCCCTATAAAATCTTGCATGATCTTATAATATCTAGCGTCTGAAGAGATATCATTATGCCCTCGATTTTTAATCGTCATTACCTGCAGTTTACCAGTATCAAAAGCATCTATAAGTTCTTGTGTTCGTTCTCTTGTGATAACATTATCATTTTGGGCAATGACGATAAGCGTTTTTGCTTTGATATCTTTGATTCTACTAAGAGAATCATACGCATCATGAAGAAGAAATGATATAGGGAAAATGGGGTACATCGCTTGCGCAACATTGATGATACTGTCAAACGGAGTGATGAGTGCAAGTTTAGAAACTTCTCTGTGCGCTGCGACATAGGTAGCTATGCCAGAACCTAAACTACGTCCTCCTATAGCAATACGATCATGTTTAGGCTTGATGGTATCATAAAGTTTTAATGCATCACTATAGAGTCCCTCTTCACTTGCCTCTCCTGTACTGCTACCATACCCTCTATAATCCATTAGGTAGACCGTAAATGCAGGGAATTGTCTAGCGATCTCCGCACTACTTTGTGCCATTGACTCAGCATTGCCTCCAAAATAAAGTATGGCATTTTTATGCCCCTTATTTAAGACAATAATATGAATAGATTCTCTCTCATTTTGAAGTGTCATCTGCGTATAGGGTGTGGAGATATTTGGTGTAGGGAAATAAAGAAAAGACCTCTGATTCAGATATAGAAACACCCCTGTTCCTACATAGCCTATAAGCAAGAGAATACTTATCTTTTTTAGTACCTTGTTCATGCTAATAGCTTTTTTGCCAAACCTATATCATCTTGAATTTGTTTTTTTAGGGCATCTAGAGTGTCAAACTTTTGATTGATACGTATGAAGTCTACAAATTCTAACGCTATTTCTCCACTTACTTCACCAATCTCTTTATCTAGGATATGTGTCTCTACTGCAAAAGAGTCATCCGTTGTAACACGGTGTCCTAAAAAGCTCACAGAATCTAACCATTGACCATCAATGAGTGTACGTGTAGCATAGACACCTTCTAATGGGAGTTGATACTCTTTGACATTTAAATTGATTGTAGGAACCAACTCTTTTTTACCTAAGCCTTGTCCTTGTATCACTTGGCCTTGTATATAGTAGGTTCTACCCAGCAATTTATTTGCCTCTGCTATTTTACCCTCACGTAAATACACTTTGATGGTACGAGAATGAACAGGTATCTCCTCAAGACTTACCTGATCAATAATGACTATTTCTTTATCACATAAGGTTTTAAGTGACTGGGCATTTCCTGCTTTATTTTTACCAAAATGAAAATCATATCCCACAACGATCGTTTCAAGTGCAGGAAAATCAACTTCGAGTTTATGAACAAATGCTTCAGCTGTCAACGATTTTATCTTATCAAAATGGTAAAAACAACATACTTTAGAAGTAAAGAGTGAACGTTTATACCCAGGGGTAAGGTAGCCACTATTTCTTTCTATGATCACCAATGCATCTACTTTGTCTATGAGGGTTTTATGCCCAAGATGTATGCCGTCAAATGATCCTATGGCAATACCCTTGATCTCATTCCTTAACTGCAAATCTACTTCTCCATCTTTACAAAATGATAAAGATACTCTTGGTTGCCCTCTTTGCCCTGAACTTGTGAGAGCGCCTGATAGCTAAGCTCCCATCCTAACTTTGCAGCTTCTACTTCAAACTCCTCTTTTCGTCTGGCTATCCTATCAAGATCTTGCACCACACCTTTACTGTCACGTTTCACATCTTTACCTACTTCAAACTGTGGCTTGTAGAGTATCACAATATCTGTACCGTTTTGACTAAGTCTGTCTATATCGTCTGTGATCTGCAAAATAGAGATGAAAGAGACATCACAGGTGATCAATTCAAAAGCATCATCACTTTGAAATTCACGTATATCTGTCTCTTCATGTAAAGAGAGTTTTTCATTGGTGCGCAGTGACACATGCAGTTGGTCTTTACCCACATCTACACAAGAGAGTGTTGCCACTGCATTTTCAAGTACAATCTGAGCAAAACCACCTGTACTCGAACCGATGTCCAACGCTTTTTTACCTTGAAGGTCCATAGAGTGCTCAACCAAGAAGTTCTCTAACTTACGGGCTGCACGACTCACATAAAACTTCGTATCTTCTACTTCAACAAGCGTATTTTCATCTACTTTCGTTGAGGCTTTAGCCTTCTTACCATCTACCATAACCTGCCCAGCCTTTATCGCATCATTCGCACGATTACGGCTTTCAAAGTAAGCCTCATCAACCAAGTATTTATCTAGTCTCATAACATCTCCCTCATCTCATCTTCAGTCAGTGTACTCACACCTAAACTCTCAGCCTTGGTCAGTTTAGATCCGGCATCTTCACCATACACAACATAGTCTGTCTTCTTACTCACAGAACCACTTACTTTGGCTCCTAGTTTTTCAAGCATCTCTTTGACGATACCACGACTTACAGACATAGACCCGGTAAGTACCACTGTTTTGTCTTTAAATGGATTTTCTTCTGCTTCCACTTTCTCTTCTACTGTAGGTTGAATCTCTTCAAAAAGTTTTAAAACAAAATCGTAATTGACACGCATGAATTCCAACAAGGAGTTGGCCATCTCTTCGCCTATACCGTCTAATGCTACCACTTCTTCAAATGTAGTATCTACCACACCTAAACCAAACTCTAAAGCCAATGACTTGCTGGCAACTTCTCCAATATGTTCTATACCCATCGCAGAGAATAGTCTGTAAAGAGGTACACCTTTTGTATCAGCGATGGCAGCAAGAAGGTTTTGTATACGCTTCTCTTTGAACCCTTCCATCCCTTCTAAATCTTCAAACTTCAAATAATAAAGTCCTAAAATATCTTTTATTTTATGCTCTTTAACCAGTATCTCAACAATCTTAGATCCAAGTCCATCTATGTTCATACACCCTTTTTTAGCAAAGTGAATGATGGAGTTTACTACTCTGTCGGGACAATCCAAATTTTGGCACTTAATGAGTGTACCTTCATCAAGTACTTCACTCTGGCAGGTAGGACACTCTGTCGGTCTTTCAATAGCCAATTCTGAGCCATCTCTTCTGTCATCTAAGACCTTGGTTATCTTAGGGATGACATCTCCAGAACGTATGAGTATGACGCTATCACCTATCATCAAACCTTTACGTTCTATCTCATCAAAATTATGAAGTGTCGCACGTGCGATGATAGCTCCATCTACTTCTACAGGTTCTACCTCTGCTACAGGGGTAATAACACCTGTTCTTCCTACCTGTAGGGTAATGTCATTGACCTTGGTCACTTTCTCTACAGCAGGGAATTTGTACGCGCACATCCATTTAGGGACTTTTACAGTATACCCCAGGTCTTCTTGCTTAGATACATCATCCACTTTTATGACCATACCATCCATCATCATAGGTATCTCATCACGTAGAGAGATAAGGTCTTGATAAAAAGCTTCTATCTCTTCGATACTGTGACACTCTTGTGCATGAGGGGGTTCTAAAAACCCTAAGTCATACACAAAGTCCATCTTTTGTGAGAGTTTTGACTGTGTTAATGCGTTTTCACCTAAACCCCAAGGGTAAAATACTAGTCTGCGTTTTGCTGTGACTGAAGAGTCTAACTGTCTAAGACTTCCTGCTGCAGCGTTACGGGGATTTGCAAATACCTGTTCGCCTTTTTCAAGTCTATCTTTATTGATAATCTCAAAATCATCTTTACGTATGACCACTTCACCACGTATCTCTATCTGGCCCTCATAATCGATACTTAAAGGTACGGAACGGATGGTACGTACATTGTCTGTCACCTCTTCACCCACAACACCATCACCACGAGTGATCGCACGGATCAACTTACCATTTTCATACAGTAAGTTCATACTCGCACCATCAAACTTAGGTTCACAGAAGTACACACATTCGCCTACATTTTTGACCGTTCTGTTCAGCCACTCTTGTACTTCATCTGTATTGAACACATCTTCCATACTCCACATACGTTTAATATGCTTCGCCTTGGAAAACTCATCACGCACTACACCCCCCACTCGTTTTGTAGGAGAATCTTCTGCCACTTCAGTAGGATTGGATGTTTCGTAGTCAAACACTTCATGGTAAAGCTTGTCATACTCTTCATCCGTAGCTATAGGATTGTCTTCCACATAGTAAGCGTGTGCCCATTTTTTGAGGATGTTAATTTTGTCTTGGTAGTGTTCGTTTGTCATTTTTTATAGTTTACTTTCTCTTTTTTTCCATCAAACCTTGGAGTCGTCTGCAAGATATATACATCTAAAAAAGCTTTCGCTCTAGCTAAATATTCTCTGGCTTTCATCCTATAGGCAGCCTTTGTACCAGGGATATCTTTTGCCATAAATCCTATGACTTTTTGTCCTTTGGTTTTGGCTATGAACAACGCTCTTTCAAGATGAAATTTCTGAGAGACGATTATATAGTCTTTTAGGTCAAAAATCGCTTCAGCTCTCACCACAGAGTCAAGTGTTCTCACTCCCAAAGGGTCAAGGGTAATATACCGACTTGGGATCCCTGCTTTTATAAGATCTTTTTGCATCTTGCTTGTCTCATTATAATACTTTGTACTGTTGTCCCCAGAAACCACTATGGCTTTTACTTTCCCTGCTTTAAAGAGATTGGCTGCAGAACGTATACGATACGTGTAAAAGTAGTTCTTCCCTCCACCTACCATATATTTGGCTGTACCTAGTACCAAAGCAGCTTTTTTTGCTGGAACTTTGTTGATAGTATTATAGAGGTTTGGCTCTGCCTGTTTTGAGATAGACATATCTATGACAACAAGGCCCATCACTGTGATCAGTACAAGCAAAATCATCCATTTTAGTATGCGTATCAAAATCTTACAGTATCGCTCTCAAAACAGTTAAAGCCTGTTGATGCTCAGCTACATCATGACAACGTACGATCGAAGCCCCATTTTCAACAGCTTTCAAGTGAATTGCCAAGGTTCCAGGTAAACGCTCATCGGCTCTAGAAGCAATCAATTTATCTATCATCGATTTTCTGCTTGCACCCACCAGAAGTTCACAACCAAATACTTTAAAATGTATCATGTTCTTAATCAGTGTGAGATTATGTTCCAGGGTTTTACCAAAGCCAATCCCCACATCTAAAATAATGTTTTCTCTACCAAGTCCCAAGGCTTCACATTTGGCAATACGTTCTTCAAAGAAGGCACTGACCTCAACCATTACATCCTCATACTCCGGATTATGTTGCATTGTTTTTGGGGTACCTTGCATGTGCATGATACAGAGCTTGGCATCATACGTCACTGCAAGACTTATGATACTTTCATTACTAGCTCCGCTAATATCATTGATGAGACTGAATCCGCTGTTGAGTGCATACTCTATGACCTCTGGCGTAGTGCTGTCTACAGAAAAAGTCGCTTTTTCATACAATTTTTCAGATTTAATGATGTCACAAATAGGTTTGATACGTGCTAACTCTTCTTCTGTACTCACCTCATCTGCCCCCGGGCGAGATGACACAGCACCTATATCGATGATACCTGCACCATTGTCTATCATGGTGTTGATCTGGATGATGGCATCTTCAGCCTTAAATCTGCTTCCAGCAAAAAAACTGTCATCGTTCGCATTGATCACACCCATGATCTGAGTAGAATAGGTTTTTGTAAAAAGAAATTTCTTCAATTCTATAGCGACTGTTTTGAGTCCAAAAGGTTGTGCCAACTCTTTTTTGGAGAGGAGTTCCATATGTTTTCTAGTCCCTATAAGTATGCAGTCATAGGTAGGTTTTTCACAGAGTATCACTCCCCCGGGTACAGCAAGATCAGCACCTATACTGAGGGCATCTTGTTTGAGTATATTTGCTGCGGGTGTTTTAAGGTCTTTGATAAAGAAGTAGAGAAGTTCCATCTTCTTTGCCATGATACCCACACCGCCACTCTCCACATGAAGTGCTTTAAGGGCTGCTTTTTTATCTGTTATATGTCCAAGTTGATATAGTTTCATAGAGCTCCCCTATAGATGACTAGTATATTCTACCGTTTTTTTCGAGCCAGAAGTTTCAAAAGTAGTGTATTAAGTACAAACTGAGGTGGTGACCCTATATCCAACGCGATAAACGTATTTGAACAGAGGGTTAAGGTCTTTTCATCTAAGTTATAGGCTTGTGAGTGTATAGCCTCTTTACTGATGCGTTCCACAAGGATTTTCATTGCTTTCGCATCGGTACGTTTATGGGTTTGTACAAAGTCATACACTGTGGCCAAAGAGAGTTGACCTAAGTCCAGGTCCAGTTTTTCTTCTTCTTTATCCTGGGAGAGTACCGTAATAGGTAAACGTGAACGAATCGTATCCAAGATCGTGGCTTTACTGGGTGTGATCAGAATAAACTCTTTTTTAGGTGGAGGTTCTTCTATCACTTTTAAAAGTTTGTTTTGTACCACAGGAGAGAATGTTTTAGCTGCTAGGATGATGACGGTGGTCTCTTCACTGGCCATATAAGCCTTTTCTATCGCCAGTTTCGCATCTTCAACTAAAAAAGTATCTTCTTTGATAATTTTTACAAAACGTTCATTTTGTTGCAGTCCTTCGAGCTGTATCACCGTGTCATCTATATCGCTGCTGATGATCACTTGGCTAACTAGTCTCATGATTCTAAGTCTAAGTCCCCGAAAAGTGCTGCTGAAAGTGTGTTGTCAAAAAGCTTGAAAAGCTGTAAGAGTTTAATATCCAGTAAAGTATCCGAACTACGGAAAGCAAAACTGTCTTGCACCTCTTCATCCATCGCCCATAAAAAACTGTCATTATTTCTGTAAGCGAGTTTCGTATAAGGATGGTCACCTTTACCGATATACCAAATATAATAGCCATTAGGATAAGAGATATCCAACATATCTTCAAGAAGTTGTAGATCCTGTGTTGATTTCATAGAGTGAAGATGAGGGAAACAGCTTGATAAAGCATAGAAAGGAAGAAGTGGCCTGTTTTTCTTCAGATCATTGATATTGTTTAAAATATATTTAGCAAACCATTCGTGAGATTCATCCGTAATGATAAGAGCTGTTTTCCCTTCAATACTTTGGGAAACAGCACTTTTGGCTAAAGGTGCCCACTCATAACGGTACTCTTCCATCCATGAAAAAGAGGACTCTTCTTCACGTATGGTCTCCAGTGTCCACTTTAAAAGCTGCTGCATTACGCTACTTATCTAGCTGGTAAGCTTCATGAAGTGCACGGATCGCAAGCTCACCATACTTCTCATCTATCACCATAGAGACCTTGATCTCAGAAGTAGATATCATCTGTATATTGATGTTACTTTCAGCAAGTACAGTAAATGCTGTAGCAGCCACACCAGAGTGAGATTTCATACCTACACCCACAACAGAGACTTTACATACATGCTCATCAAAATCCATACCTTCGATATCATGATCAAAACTTGCCATCAGTTTTTTGGCATTTTCATGTTCACTTTGCGGTACAGTAAATCCAAGATTTGTTGAACCGTCAGTACCCATATTCTGAATGATCATATCTACATTAATGTTTTCTTCTGCCAACATTGTAAATATCTCTGCCGCGATCCCTGGTCTGTCTGAAACACCTCTAAGTGTAACTCTTGCTTGGTTTTTGTCAAGGACAACACCACTTACTAATACTTCTTCCATACTGTTGCTCTCCTTTGTGATAAGCGTACCTTCATTGTCGCTAAAACTACTTTTAGCATATAGTTTTACATTAAGTTTTTTTGCCAATTCTACTGAACGGTTTTGTAACACCTTCGCACCCAGTGACGAAAGCTCTAACATCTCATCATAAGAGATGGTGTCAAGCTTCTTTGCATTGGGTTCTATTCGTGGATCTGTCGTATAAATTCCATCTACATCCGAATAGATCTCACACTGGTCTGCTTTAAGTGCACCTGCCAAAGCAACAGCAGAAAGATCCGAGCCGCCACGCCCAAGTGTCGTAACTGAGCCATCTTTGTTGATACCTTGAAAACCTGCTACTACAACGATGTTACCCTCACCTATAGCATTCTGCATCGAAGTGGGGTCTATAGTCTCTATACGTGCATACGTATGTGCATTATCTGTCACGATACCCGCTTGACGTCCGGTCATTGCTACTGCGGCATACCCTTTTGACTGCAATGCTATAGAAAGCAGTGCTGCAGTAACACGTTCACCCGAGCTCAGCAGCATATCCATCTCTTTTTTTGCAGGATTCTCTGCAAAGTGTTCTGCATAGCCTATGAGTTTATTGGTTTCACCGCTCATTGCAGAGACAACCACTACAATATCATCACCAGCTTCTCTTGCTTTTACTACACGGTTGGCCACATTTTCGATACGATCTAAATCTCCAACGCTTGTACCACCATATTTATGTACAACTAACATCTATATCAAACCCTCTTCTATAAAATAATCAATCACTCTACGATACACTTTACGTTTAAAGTAGGTCACTTTTTTGAATAACTGCTCATACTCTACAAACTCATACTCTTCAAACTCAGGAATATCATATGCTTGTAAATTGATGGTTGCACTCTCTTTAAGGCGTACCAAAAAATATTTTTGGGTTTGCCCGTCAAAAGGGTATGTTTTACCTCGTGATGTTTTGGGAAAGTCATAAGAGATCCATTCAGGAAATTCTCCTAGTACTTCTACATGGTCACAGCCTATCTCTTCCAACAATTCTCGTTTCAAAGCCTCTCGAGGTGTTTCACCTTCATCGATGCCCCCTTGAGGGAATTGCCACGCATTCCTAATATCACTCCGATGTGCTACAAAAAATTCACACTTGTCCGGATATTTGGAAGAGAGTATCACAGCTGCAACATTTGGCCTATAGCTCTTTTTCTTTTGCATACTTTTACTCATTTCACTTATGTAATTAAATAGGACGGAACAAAGCTAAAATTCTTCTATTACGTTAGTACTGTGTTGCCTTCAACAGGAAACAAAAGAGACGAGTCTCTTTTGGTAATCAGCACTAAATTGTATTTTCACTCTAAATCTACTAAAGTTTATCGATACATTCCCAATTTTCTGATATTATTCTATCTAAAATGCGGTTACAAACATTTGAAAACATTCAAAAAGTGAGAAAACTATTTGCTAATTTATCTTCATATCCCCTACTGTGATTCCAAGTGTCACTACTGTAGCTTTAACACCTATGTAGATAAATTTGAAACCCAGTCCAAGTATATGAAAGCCCTCTATCAGCAACTCTCTTTTGAGCTGCAACGTTTTGATGCCAAACAGCAAAGTATAGAAACACTTTTTATAGGAGGGGGTACACCTTCAACCGTAAGTCCTGAACTCTATGCTCCCATTTTTGAACTGCTTCATCCCTACCTGAAAAAAAATGCTGAGATCACGACAGAAGCAAACCCTAATTCTGCAACCAAAGAGTGGTTAGAAGGTATGAAAAATCTTGGCGTGAACCGTATCAGTTTTGGCGTACAAAGTTTTAATGCACAAAAGTTAAAAGCACTGAACCGGGCACATAATCCACAACAGGCTAAAGAAGCCATACTCTATGCTAAAAAACTTGGATTTGACCATCTCTCTCTAGATTTGATCTACAACTACCAAGGTGACACAAAAGAACTGCTTTTATCTGACATTAAAAAGGCTTTTTCTCTACCCATTGACCATATATCTGCCTATGAACTCACCATAGAAGACGGTACAAAGTTTTCAAGTACACCAGAGGTAAGACAAGAAGATGAGAATCTTGCTTTTTTTGTCACCGAAGCGATAGAAAAACGAGGGTTTAAAGCGTATGAAATTTCAAACTTCGGTACCTACCAAAGTACACATAACAAAGGATACTGGGAGATTAAAAACTACATAGGTGCCGGAGCTGGCGCAGTGGGATTTTTGAAAGACAGACGATATTATCCTCAAACAGATATCGAAGCCTATGTCGCAAATCCGCTTAACATCGCAGAAGAGGCATTGACCTCGGATGAATTACTGACAGAAAGGATCTTTTTAGGCTTACGCAGTTCTGTGGGTATACAAAAATCTCTTCTCTCAGAAAAGATGATAGAAAAAGCAAATATCCTTTGTGAAAAAAAGAAACTTCTTTGCGATAATACACATTACTATAATGACAATTTCTTCTTGAGTGATGAACTCGCGCTCTATATTATAGGAAACTCCTAACAATAGCTAATGATGTTGTGGGTATTAGCTATTATTGGGGTTCCCTTTAGAATAATTTGATAAAATACAGTAATTAAACTACAAGGCACACTATGTTTGGCATCGGCTTTACCGAGTTACTTCTTATTTCTATTGTTGCTATACTCTTTTTAGGTCCAGATAAGCTACCCCAAGCGATGATAGAGATGGCAAAATTTATCAAAAGTGTCAAAAAGACTGTAGGTGAAGCAAAAAGTTCTCTTGAAGAAGAGATGAAGATCGCAGACCTCAAAGAGGAAGCACTGAGTTACAAAAAACAACTTGATGATGCGACAAGCGAACTTAAAAATTTTAAAAACATAGACTTTGATGATTTTGATGATCTTAGCTATGATGATGAGATCTCAACAAAATCTCCTAAAGAGATCGCAAAAAGTGCTAAAATAGATGACACTGTGACAGCAGAAGATACATCAGAAAATGAAGTCGTTGCCACACCAGTTGAGGCAAAAAATGACACTGTGACATTCAAAAAAGAAAAAAAGAAAAAGAAAAAAGAAGCGGCAGATGAAACGACCGACAGACCTAAAGGTGAAGCGTAATGTTTAGTGAACTTAAACCACACCTCGTTGAACTACGAAAAAGACTTGGACTTTCAGTTCTCTCAGTATTTATTGCGTTTATCGTTGCGTTTGTATTTCATGAGGCCTTACTAGAGTGGGTAACTGCACCTCTCAATGAAGCCTTAGCAGAGGTTGCCCACCTCTCAAAAAAGGCTGCTGACGGTATGGTAACAACACACCAGGTTGGTGGTGCATTTTTTGTAGCACTGAAAGTTTCATTTTTTGCAGCTCTGCTAGGTGCACTACCGTTCATACTCTATCAACTCTGGCTTTTTGTTGCACCTGGCTTGTACAGTAATGAAAAAAAGATGATCCTTCCATTTGTTATAGGTGGCTCGGTAATGTTCCTTGTAGGTGTCATGTTTGCTTACTATGTTGTGACTCCATTTGGATTTCAGTTCCTCATTACCTTTGGTTCATTCCTCTATACACCGCTGATCAACATCGAGGACTATGTTGGCTTTTTTACAAAGATCATGATGGGCTTTGGTATCGCATTTGAACTTCCGGTCTTTGCATACTTTTTAGCCCTTCTTGGCCTTGTAACTGACAAATCACTTAAAGACTTTTTCAAGTACGCTGTACTGATAATCTTTGTAGCAGCTGCACTCCTTACACCACCGGATGTACTGACTCAACTTCTTATGGCTGCACCACTTATCATCTTATATGGTGTGTCTATTCTCATCGTACGTGCGGTGAATCCACACATAGAAAATGAGGATGAAGAGACAGAAGAAGCAGATGAAGATGAAGAAACTGCTCAAAGTAATACATAATTGTCCACATGAATGAAGAACTGCTTACAAAGAATTATGACTATGAGCTCCCCGAAGGGTTCATAGCGACTACGCCTGTCCATCCAAGGGACCATGCAAAACTTCTGGTTTATGACAGAAAAACAGACACTGTAACCCATACCACTTTTCAGTACCTTCTGGACTTTTTACCTAAAGAGTGTGATGTATTTCTCAATGATACACGAGTCATCAAAGCACGTATCTTTGGTCATAAAAAGTCTGTGAACAATCAGGGAGGAGGTAAAGTAGAACTTCTTTTTAACAAACCCCTGGATGCACACCATTATCTTGTACTTATCCGAGGTAAGGTCAAGATGGGTACAGAACTTTTATTTGATGATGAACTAGTGGCTACCGTGACGGGATTTAACGATGACGGTTCCCGTATCGTCACTTTTTCTCATCATGGCAAAGAGATACGATTTGAAGAGTTAGTCCTTGTTCTCGATGACATAGGGCATATCCCTTTACCTCCGTATATGCAAAGAGAAGACAACGAAGAAGATGAAACAGACTATCAAACACTCTTTGCCAAAAATGCCGGTGCTGTTGCAGCGCCGACTGCCTCACTGCATTTTACTCCTGAGCTTTTTTCTGCATTGGAAGAGAGACATAAGACTCATAAAGTCACACTCCATGTGGGTGCTGGTACCTTTAAGCCTGTAGAAGCGGAAGAGATACTGGATCACCCTATGCATTCTGAGTATTTTGATATACCTGAAGCATCTGCCCAGGTATTAGACAGCAATACACCTCTTTTAGCCATAGGGACAACGGTGACAAGAACGATTGAGTATTATGTACGAACAAAAAAAACCCAAGGAGAGTGTGATCTCTTTTTAAACCCTTCCAACCCCCCTCAAAGAGTCACCTATCTACTCACCAATTTCCATTTACCCAAAAGCACCCTTATCATGCTTGTCTCTTCTTTCATTGGAAGAAAAAAAACGTTAGACTTATATAAAGAGGCCATAGAGAAAAAATATAGATTTTTCTCATATGGGGATGCGATGTTAATACTGTAGAAAGGTGTATCCATGACATCTATGTGGAAATATATTTTAATACTTATATTAACCCTGTTTATTTTTAGTGGATGTGCACAAAAAAAACCATACAACTACCCAAATTATGAAATCATCAAACCTGAAGAAACCTGTAAGCCCAACAGAAACAACATTCAAGAACTCTTAGACTCTTACCTTGGAAAACCTTATGTCTGGGCAGAAGAAGGCCCTCACGCATTTGACTGTTCCGGGCTCACCTATAACATCTATGGTTCTATGGGTATAGAGATTCCCCGTGTAGCAAGAGAACAGGCAAAGATGGGTAAAAAAGTCACTTTCAAGAACTTACATTATGGTGATCTTATATTCTTTGGCTCAACCAACAAAAGAAGTAAGTATATCAATCATGTCGGAATCTATCTTGGAGATGGATGGTTTGCACATGCTAGTAGCAAAGACAGAAAAGTCACGGTTAGCCACTTTGAAAAAGAACCTGTTTATGTCAAACGGATGAAAGTGTGTAAACGCTATTTGAGTGAAGATGAACGTGCAAAATACATGAATTGTGATGTACCACTGAAGAAGATGGAAATTACAAGTTCACACTATACTACACCATGGCAGCCAGGTATGCAACTTCCAAAAAAAGCTGTACCGAGCTAAACATTTGATGAAAGCGGATTTAAATGCATCGACCAATAATACTATGAGAAAAATCACTTATCTCTCCCTAACCTTCCCTCTCTTACTTCTTCTTAGCGCATGTAAACCTGATCCTCATCCTAAAAATCCTGATTATGGGATTAAAAAACCTATGGTAAAGTACGAACCAAACAAGCAAAACCTTGACAAGATGGTAAAAGAACTCCAGGGACGTCCTTATGTTTGGGCAGAAGAAGGACCAAATCAGTTTGATTGCTCTGGATTTACCTACTATATGTACGGAAGTATGGGGATAGAGATACCTCGTGTTGCCAGAGAACAGGCAAAAAAGGGAGATGAGATCAAGATGCATGAGTTGGTCTATGGTGACCTCATCTTCTTTGACACAGAAAAAGCACGTAAAGGAAAGATCACCCATGTAGGTATGTATCTGGGTAACGGTTGGTTTACACATGCAAGTACTACCGAATATGAGATCGTCTATTCCAACCTCAATACTTCTCCCTATTACAAAAAAAGATTACGTATTTGTCGAAGATATTTACCTGAGTCAAAAGAAAAAATCGCAAGGGGAGATGCAAGACCTTGGAAAACAAAAGAGGCTGTGAAAGCCAAAGTTTCTCCGGCCACTACTGTGCCTAAAATAACGCAAAAACATGGCTTAGGTAATTTTTATGTGCAAGTAGGTTCTTTTTCCGGAAAACCACAAGATGCCTTGCTGAACAAAATAAAAAGAGCTGGGTATCACTATAAACTCATTGAATTTCCTATCAACGGAAAAAAGATCTCAAAACTTCTCATAGGACCCTACAGAAAAAGATCTGATGCCGTCGAACTTTTATCAAGTATTAAAAAACAGATACAAAAAGATGCCTTTATAGCAGAGATTCGTTAATCGAGCAAAAGCTATCAAGCTGCAGCAATATACTTCCCGATAGAACGATTTAATATTTGTATCTCAAATTTATACTTTTCATTATAATTGATGAGTAATTCATATTTCTTGTAAAGGATCTGCTGAAGTATCTCATTTATCAAAATATGCATATCCTCTGCACCGATTGTTCCAGTTAAACCTCTCATATCTACACATAACATCTTTACCTGTTCATATCGATGTTCCTTTATCAATTTGGCAAAAATTTCATCACTTGTACCATACGCTGTACTAAATTCTTTCAGTACTTGAAGATAGAGTGCTTCACTGTTATTGGCATGCTTGATACCATTGTCGATATTGATCCCCTGATAGCCAATTACCTCTTTAGATTCGACTTCTTTTTTCTCAGATGCAACTGTGGATGTATCATCGAGATATATATCAAGTGCTGTGTATAGCTTACCTATATTGAGTGGTTTGGCTAAAAATGCATTAATACCACAGTTGAACATCTTTTGTATTTCACTGTCCAAGACCAATGCAGTAAATGCAACTATAGGCAAGGCATCAAACTTACTGTCAAGCCGTATCATCTGTGTAGCCGTATATCCATCCATAATAGGCATATTGATATCCATAAGCACTAAATCAAATTGAACCTTACTCTCCTTAACAAGATTAACGGCTTCTTGTCCATTATTTGCAATACTAATACCTATACCTGAAGGCTGCAATAAGCTCATAAGTACTTTCTGGTTAATAATGTTGTCTTCTACGATAAGGATGTTTTTTCCAGAAAAATCTTTAAAAGAATTTCTCGTGACACCTTTTGTTTCAATAATATTTCTTCTGTGTGTTTGTACATGTTTCGCTTCATCCTTTGACTCTTCTTCCTTATATGAAGGTACCTTGATATCATACATATTCACGATCATTTCAAAAACACGTTCTTGATTTAATGGTTTAAAGAGGTGGGCATCTATGATTTCATTCACAGAACTATTTTCATTGGAGTAAAGTAATGAATTGAGTGCTACCACTTTAAGTTCTTTGCCCATCTTAATTTTATTGAGATATTCAACTAATCTGACATTAAAGAGACTTTCATGTAAAACAACGATATCAAAAGGTGTTAAATTAGGAATATTATTCATAAAGGCCTCTTGCGAGAGCACCGTTACTTCATGTCTGAAATATGCGAACATTTTTTTGACAGCCAATGCTGAATTATAATTCGTATCCACAATAAAAACTTTTTTCTCTATCAGTACTTTTTCCGGTAACCTATACTTTCTCTGATTTTCTTTTTCCACTACATTAAAAGGTAAGGAAAGTGTGAAGGTGCTCCCTTTTCCTTCGATACTTTGTACAGAAAGTTTACCCTCCATCATATTAACTAACTCATGTGCAACAAAAAGACCAAGCCCCACATATGTGCCTGTCTCTTCATCATAATACGGTACAAACAGATCCTCTAATTCTTCAGAGGTAAGCCCTCTACCCGTATCAGAAAACTGAAATTGTAGTTCCACTTGTTCTTCAAAAGTATCAAACATGGATATCTCTAATTTGACCTCATCCAGATCTACTTGTCCCATAATATGCTCAAGTATACTTTTGAGTGTTTGCCCTAAATGCAGAGAATCTCCTACTAAACGCCGTGGTACATTTTTGTCTATATCAAAAATAAGTTCAATCTGACTTCCCGAAAATTGGGAACAGATAGAGCCTGACAATTCATTCAATACGTTATTAATATTAAACGTTTCATTGACTATCTCAACCTTTTTTGATTTTAATCTGAGAAAATCTATGAGATCATTGGTTACATCTAAAAGTCTATTTTCAACGTTTGTTAAAATTTCATCTTTATTTTTAAATGGTTTGGAGAGTTGATGACTTTTTTCAAGTGCCTGTTTCGCAATATCATGTATATTTTCGCTCATGTTGGTAAGTAAGAGATTTTGATTTTTTTCCATCTCCAACTGTTTGTCAAACATGGACTGGTGTAACTGTTGCATCTTCTGTGTTTGATGAGATGTGATAAATAAGATGGCTATCCCCACTATTCCCAAGGCGAAAAGAGCAACCCATATCCAGAAAGTTTCTACACTTGTAGCGGCACTTGCTTCTGCATAACCCATACTACTTAAGCCTATAACGGCCATACTTATTTTATTAAAATACATACGATACTACCTTATTGTCATAATTGAAGATTCTCCATGCTGACATTTCCCTAGTACAATTCTATCGAAGGATTTTATTTTTTTACTTATTTAAAAGTATAATATTTTATAGTTGTTCCAACTAAGGCTGGACATGATAGTTTTTATACATATATAATATCTTAAGAGATTAGAGAAGATGATAAAAGTTTAGGTACAATTTCACTATGAAATTAGCCAGTATAGATGTAGGACTTAAACGTATAGGCGTAGCGATTTGCCTTGATGGTAATATCGTTATGCCTCAAAATGCCATCCTGCGAAAAAACCGTAATCAAGCTGCAAGAGATGTCAAGACTTTTTTAGAAGAGTGGGAGATAGAAAAACTCATTGTAGGTCTGCCAAAAGATGCTGAGAGTTCCGAAGAGATGGAAAGACGTATCAAACATTTTGTTTCACTGCTTGACCTGAAGATAGAAGTAGCCTATCAAGATGAACAGAGTTCAAGCATTGAAGCCAAAGAACTAACGATGGGTGTCTTTAAACACAAAAAAGATGGGAAGATCGATTCCATCGCTGCAAAGATCATCTTGGAACGATGGCTGGGGCAATAAACAATTAGAGTTTTTTCTTTAATCCCTGAATTCTTTTATATGCCTTATTGATACTCTCCTCTGTCACCTCTCCACTTTTGACCAATGTCACTATGGTGTCGACCAATTTTTTTGTACTGACAGATTTTTTAGGATCAAGCTGGTTACCTATCAGCAAGATGTCATCTCCTGCATTAATCGCCAGTTTAAGTGTATTTTTCAACCCATACTTTTTACTGATCGCACCCATCTGAAGGTCATCTGTTATGACCACACCATGGTAGCCTAGTTTCCCGCGTAACATCTTTGTAATCGTCTCGTAAGAAAGACTTGCGGGGTGTTTATCATCTATTTTTTTGTTAAAAACATGGGCGACCATGACAGTGTCTGCCTTGTCTTTCAGAAGTCTATAGGGTTCTAACTCTACTTTTTGCCAAAGGTTCGTAACATCAACAAAGCCTTTATGTGTGTCTCCTACCGAAGAACCGTGCCCAGGAAAATGTTTAATAGAAGTAAGGACGCCATTGCTATGCATCGCATCGATGAAGGTTGAGGCATACTCTGCTACCACTTTAGGATCTTTACCAAATGAGCGACCTAAGCCGTGAATGACATGGTTTTTCATATTGATATCCAGATCCACTACAGGTGCAAGATCGTAATTGATCCCTACACTCTTAAGTTCTTGACTCATTTTTGTATAGGTTTCTTTTATTTTACTTTGATCCATTTTGATCACGTCAGAGGCTTTAGGGAACTTCCCATAAAAACCGTATTTACTTTTAAGTCTTTGAACCTTCCCTCCCTCTTGATCTACAGCAATGAGTAATTTCCCATCCCCGTTGCATACCTGTAATTCTTTGGTCAAGCTGGCTAATTGTTTTTTCGTAGCAATATTCTTTGGTTTATTTTTATCCACCGGATTATAGTCAAATAAAATCACCGCTCCAAGATTATAGTGTTGTATGTCTTTACATATTTGGCTCTCTTTAGTTGCCTGAGTACCATGAAAACCTACCATAAGCATTTGACCTATTCTTTTCTCAAGTGTTAACTCTTGTGCACATACTTGCGTAAATAAAAACAGGCCCACTAATAAAACTTTTTTTACCATAAAAATATCCTTTATCTAATCTCAATATTATAGTGTAACTACTCTTTATTTGTATACGGTTAACCTTAGTGTATTAGACTACACTTACAAGAGCATCTGGGGCACCTAAAATATCCCCCTCCCTTTTATAAAATATTTTAGGACTCCTTTTAAAAACATTTTCCTTCTTTTGTCCCAAAGATGCTCTTTGAAAACTTTTCAACCACTTTTTACCTCTTTTATTTATAACTTTATCTTCTATTAGTGTTCAGTTAACCTTATACTATTATAATCATTTCATAAGAGCATCAAAAAATAGATCTGAGTCTCCCTTTTATTTTAATTTGGGTCTATTTTTAACATCATTTTTCCCTCCCTTTTACTTCCTAATGATGCTCTTTGAAAAAATCTTTTACATAATTTAGACCAATTACACAATTTTTACATCTTCATAGTGTATAATTTACAAAACCATATATAAAGGCTTATTTTATGAAAAAACTTTTGTCAACATCTCTTTTACTCTTGTCACTCTTAACCTATACACAAGCAGCAGTAAATGAAACACCACTAGCAGAAATGACTATCACAGACATTAAGGGGAAGACTTATGATGTTAAAGGTACTGAACAGGGACTTAACATAAAAGGTCTCGAGGGAAAAGTAATATTTTTAGAATTTTTTGGACATAAATGTCCTCCTTGCCTGGAGTCAATCCCACACTTGATCAAGCTACAAAAGAAACATAAAAATAAGTTAGCTATCGTCTCTATTGAAGTACAAGGTTACAATCACGAGCAGACCAAAAAGTTTGCAAAAGAGAAAGGGATGAACTACATTGTAGTAGCTGAAGAAAAAGCTTCTGAATTGGTCAATTATATCCAGCAAAGAGCACAATGGAGAGGGAGTATTCCTTTCTTGGTAGCCCTGGACACTAAAGGTGATGTACAATTTGTACAAGCAGGTATGCTTCCGGAAGCATCACTCGAAGAACTTATCACACAACTTTCAAAAACAACAAAATAATCTCTTTCATCCCATCTCCCTCTTCATGCAGGGAGATATGTGTCACTAAGATAATCTCACGATACCATTTTGTATCGTGATGATCCCTTCAAGTTCCGCTTCATACACCCTGTCACCAAACTTTTTAAGACTCTCATCAAAAGTAGGTGTCTTTTGACAAAAATAAAAGAAATCATCTTTTTCTAACTCCTCTTGTGCTACCTGTCCAAAAGTAGAAGCAAACGCTTCTATATCGTGTATGGCTGTAGCCTGCTTGTTATGTAACAACTGGTTCGTGCCCGAACTCTCATCGAGTCTTTGAGGAAGTACAAATATCTCTTTACCCATCTTCAAAGCATACTCCACTGAACGCATGGAACCACTATTGAGGTCTGCTTCTGTGACAATCAATATATCTCCAAGCGCAACGACAAGTTCATTTCGTACCACAAAACTCCATCCTGTTGCCCTGAAACCATCATTAAATTGGCTCAGTAAAAGTCCTTTGTTCTCTATACCTTCTATGAGACTTTTATTGACTGCTGGATAGCGTATATCCAGTCCGTTAGCCACCACTGCAATAGTATTCTCTTCTCCTGCTCCAGCGTGTGCTATGGTATCTACTCCCATAGCTGCACCGCTTACCACACATACGCCTCGTTTGGCTAAAGTCTTGGCAAGAGTGTAGGTACACTGTCGTGTGTAGTTTGAAGGTCGTCTTGTACCCACGATAGAGACTTTAGGACGTTTCAGTAGATCCAGGTTACCCTTATAAAAGAGTGTAGAAGGATACTTTTTCATCCCCTCCAAAGTGGGTATATACTGAGTGAGTAGTTGACTCATACGATGCCTTTTTAGGCCTATGATATCATAGAGGTATATCCAGTATTAAAAATGTTTCATATTGTCATACTTTTGAAAAGAGTATGGCAATTCATATTGTGCCCTGACTGAAAGGAGGAAATGCCCTTGGGGTGCATATTATTGATAGAGTTCATCGATATAAACCAGTTCAACATCGTTGAAGATACTTCCTGCACTTGAGAGTGCTTTCATGGTCATTTTGTGTGGATGTCCTATAGCGATAGCATAGCCTCTTTTCTTCGCCACCTTGACTGCTTTTTGAAGCTGTCTATGAATATAAGGCACATTATGTTCATTGTCTATAAAAACATCTCTTGCTACATAGGCATCCCCAAAATCTTCTGTTATCTTAGGTACTTTGGTCGAACCGATCGTTCGACTATCGAGAAAGACAAAACCTTCTTTACGAAGTGCCGTATAGAGTGTCTGCATCGCATTATAATCGTCTGTAAATACAGAACCTGTATGGTTGTTAATATAACGTGCAGTAGGGAAAAGTACTCTCAGTTCTTTTGCTCTAGCCTCGATCTGTACTTTACTAAATGTAGTAATGAGTGTTTTGTACTGTTTGTTAAACTGCGCACTACCAGACTCCATCGGCAAGTGAATCATATAATGTTCCAGTCCAGTAGCTAATGTATGTGAAGTCATGGAACGCTCTGACGGAGGAAATATGGATGGTGTCATTTTGATGCCCGTAGCCTGTATGCTATTGAGCTGACGTCTCGTTGACACATCATCGATGATGATCGCAAGCTTTGGCTTCTGCATCTTGTCTGCCAATGCAATATGTTTGGCTATCGTGACCTTTGCTACCTCTTCTTTTTTGACTATCTTCTCTTCTTCTGCTTCTTCTTGAGGTAAAGGCTTGGTGGACGTTTGTTTTTCTACCCTTGGTACTTTCTTTTTAACAGACTCTTTTTTTTCTTGGAGTTTTTCTGTTTGTATTTTTGACAGATCCTCTAAAAGTTTCTTTTTACTCTCTGGTTTATACGTCTTATAGGTCTGTGCTATTGGCGTTTGACCATTAAGCATATCATTCTGTCCCAAAAAATATCCAAAAGCGACCATAGATATCATCAAAAATACACCTAAAACAATAAAAAGACTTTTTTTGAAATTAGAACTTTTTCTGCTCTTTTTACGTCTTCTTTTTTTTCCCGGTGTTTTTTTGCTAGAAGATTGCGTATTAGTTTTTTTGGGTTGTGTTGCCATAAAGTCCACTAGTTTTAAATTTCAACTATTGTAACAAAGAAGCATTAAGAATGAGTATAAAAGATAAAAGGAAATGAGACTAACGAAAGATTTTTAGTGATTTGTGCTTAGATTTGAATGTTTGGGAAAGAGAGGCTACGAGTAGTAGCTGACCGCACCCATCATTCAAAGATGAGTGCAAAGAACTAAAAAGATTAGTTAGTATCTTGGTCTACGATTTTACCTGCAGAGATCCATGGCATCATTTCACGAAGTTTATTACCAGTTTTAGTGATAAGTTTTTCTTTGTCATTTGTACGCTCAGCATTCATACGAGGGTAACCTGCTTGACCTTCAAGGATGAAGTCTTTAGCAAATCTACCATCTTGAATTTCAGTTAAGATATCTTTCATCGCTTGTTTTGACTCAGCGTTGATAACTCTCTTACCAGAAACATAATCACCATACTCAGCTGTGTTTGAGATAGAGTATCTCATGTCAGCGATTCCACCTTCGAACATAAGGTCAACGATAAGCTTAAGCTCGTGAAGACATTCGAAGTATGCAAGTTCTGGAGCATAACCAGCTTCAGTTAAAGTTTCGAAACCAGCTTGTACAAGTGAAGCAGCTCCACCACATAGTACTGCTTGTTCTCCGAAAAGATCTGTTTCTGTTTCGTCTTTGAAAGTTGTTTCGATAATTGCAGTTCTACCACCACCGATAGCTGATGCATAAGAAAGAGCAAGCTCTTTAGTTGTACCAGATGGGTTTTGACCAACAGCGATAAGATCTGGGATACCACCACCTCTTACAAACTCAGAACGTACAGTATGTCCTGGTGCTTTAGGTGCGATCATTGTAACATTGATGTCTTTTCTTGGATTTACTCTTCCGTAGTGGATGTTAAAACCATGTCCAAATGCAATTGTAGCACCCTCTTTAAGATTTGGCTCAATTTCAGATTCATAGATCTCTTTTTGATTTTCATCTGGAAGAAGGATCATGATCACGTCAGCTTTTGCAGATGCATCTGCCACAGTCAATGTTTCAAAACCTTTAGCTTCAGATTTAGTCCAAGATGAACCATCT
>JAGSGJ010000068.1 GCA_023955225.1 Sulfurovum sp. | reverse complement strand
TGAAATGTATTCTGCAAAAAAAGGTGAAGGTGCTTTTAAAAATGGCCAAAAGCTACCATTAAAAACTAACGATGCACCGGAAGATAATATCACTATCGTTGCAAGTAAGTCGCACTTAACAGAAGAGACGAAGTCTTTTATAAACAATTTAACATCTAACATTCAACATTCAACATTTATTTCAAAGGGTTCTTCTTTGAAATTAGTCATGGTTGCTGAAGGTGAGGCAGATATTTATCCAAGACTTGCACCTACAATGGAATGGGATACAGCTGCTGCTGATGCAATTGTTAGAGAAAGTGGAAAGATGACTTACCAATACAATCCAACATTCAACACTAAAAATTCAACATTTCAAGCCCCTGTTGTTTATAACAAAGAAAATTTATTAAACCCTTGGTTTATAGTTAAAGGAAATTAAAAATGACAAGAATTAAAATTCAGTGCAAGCGAGACAGTAAATGACTAGTCGTAAAATAGCCATAGCAGGAACAGGATACGTCGGATTATCCAATAGTGTATTGTTGGCGCAACACAATGAAGTTGTTGCTCTAGATATCATTCCTGAGAAAGTAGAGATGCTGTAAAATAAGATCTCCCCTATCGAAGATGCAGAGATCGAAGCATATCTTGCAACTAAAGAACTGAATTTTAGAGCAATGCTAGACAAAGTAGAAGCATATAAAGATGCTGACTTTGTCATAATCCCTACTCCTACAGATTATGATCCTGAAACAAATTATTTCAATACAAATTCAGTTGAAGCAGTCATTAAAGATGTTCTTAGTATCAATCCAAATACAGTGATGGTCATTAAATAAACTGTCCCAGTAGGATATACAAAATCAGTAAAAGAGAAATTTAATACAGATAATATCATCTTCTCCCCAGAATTCCTTAAAGAACTTGCCGAGACGATAAAAGAGATCATTGGGTTTAAGGGTGAACTTTATTTTAATACAGACAAACCAGATGGTACGATGAAGAAACTGGCGGATGTCTCTAAACTTCATGGACTTGGATGGAAGCACAGTGTTGATCTAAAACATGGAATTGAAAAAATGTACAAATGGTATATTGGGATTTAATCGTATAAAAGAGATTGATTTGATTTATCTTAAAAGCTATCTAGTCAGATCAGTGAATATGTTGTATTCCGTAAGGTCCAATATGACATAAATGTGACATCTTTTCGGTATAATTTCAACAATATTCCATTGCTCTAATGTATGACACACAAAAAGGAAAATAATTAATGCATATTCTTATTACAGGTGGAGCAGGCTACATAGGGTCTCATGTGGTTAAATTATTACTTGAAAACAATGATCATGAGATCACTATTCTTGATAATCTTGTAACAGGATTTCAAGAGACCGTCGACACTTTAAGTATCATCGCAAAAGAAAACAGTGTAAGCTTGAATTTTATAGAAGAAGATCTTTCTGATTTTAAGAAGATCGAAATGATCATGAGTGAAAATCATTTTGATGCCATTATCCATTTTGCTGCTTCCCTTGTGGTACCTGAAAGTGTGGAAAACCCTTTAAAGTATTATCTCAATAACACTGCCAATACGGCTAATCTCATCAAGTGTGCTACAGAAAATGGGGTAAAGAAATTTATCTTTTCTTCCACTGCAGCAACGTATGGAGAGCCTGATCCAACGGTTGTGAATTTGGAGACAGGGCTTAAAGAGAGTGACCCTACAGACCCTATCAACCCTTACGGGATGAGTAAACTCATGAGTGAAAGAGTGCTTAAAGATACAGCCTTTGCCTATGATGATTTCAAATACGCAGCACTGCGTTACTTTAACGTAGCGGGGTCTGACCCTGATGGTCGCATTGGTCAGTCCACTGAAAATGCAACACTGCTCATAAAAGTAGCTGCAGAAGCTGCCACAGGCAAACGTGATAAAATGTATATCTTTGGAGACGATTATCCTACCCATGATGGTACGGGTATCCGTGACTATATACATGTAGTAGATCTAGCTCAGGCACATATAGAAGCTTTGGAGTATCTTGCAAATCATGAAAGTGATGTGTTCAATGTAGGGTATAGTCGAGGCTTTTCAGTCAAAGAGGTCATTGATACCATGAAAAAAGTATCTGGTGTTGATTTTACTGTTGAGATCAAAGAACGACGTGCAGGAGACCCTGCCATTCTCATCTCCGATAATACAAAGATCAAAAACGCCATGCACTGGCAACCAAAATATGATGACCTTGAAGTCATCTGTCAAACAACACTCACATGGGAGAAAAAAATATGATCAAAAAATGTCTATTTCCAGCTGCAGGATACGGTACACGTTTCTTACCTGCTACAAAAGCAACACCTAAGGAGATGCTTCCCATTCTTACAAAGCCTCTTATCCAGTATGGTGTCGAAGAAGCAGTTGACGCAGGCATACATACAATGGCTATAGTCACAGGTAGAGGGAAGAGAGCCATAGAGGACCATTTTGATACTTCCTATGAACTTGAACATCAAATA
>JAGSGJ010000008.1 GCA_023955225.1 Sulfurovum sp. | reverse complement strand
TATCATTTCTACCTTCGCCTGGTCTCTTCCCAGCATCACTACATCACACCCTGCTCTAAGCAAATGCTTGACAGCCAAAACACCCATTTCACCTGCACCTACCACAACTGCTGTCGTACCAGCCATACTATCACCCAAAAGATTATGTGCCTGTGCCACCGCTACTGAAGCTATGGAAATAGGGTTTTGAGAAATATTTGTGGCATTACGTACTTCTGCTGCACACTTCACGGCATAAGAGATGATACGATTAAGTTTGCGTCCAGCAGTCCCATTCTTATGAGAAAGCATAAACGCCTCTTTCACCTGCCCAGTGATCTGAGATTCACCTACAACCAAAGAGTCCAAAGAAGAAACCACAGAAAAAATATGTTGTACGGCCTCTTCATCATCATACCTCACTCCTGCACTTTTGACCTCATAAAAATTCAAAGCACTTTTTTGACTCATAAGTCCCAGGATCGTATGATAACTCGAAAAGTTGTCTCCTGTAGCCAATACGACTTCAACACGGTTACAGGTAGAGACGATAAATGCTTCATGAATAAAATCAAATTCAACCAATTGATTCAGCATTTCAACTTTTTCTTCATTATTGGCAAATGCCAACTTCTCTCTCATACCCTGATCACAGTTCTTATGGGAAAAACTCATCACTTGATAATACATTAAAAATCCCTTTCTATCATCTGCATAGCGATATTTGAGAGTGCGTCTTCGCCTTTTTCATTCATCAGAATTATCGCTTCTTCTATCAGTAATTTAGCTTCCTGATAACTTTTTTGTATCACTTGATGTTCCTGCATTTTCAGTTTGATCCAAAGTTGTTCTTCTGTAGAGAGCTTCTTTGCATGCAGTGATTTTAATTTCTCTTTTTCCTCACTACTCAATATTTCATAGAGGTAAATATATGGCAATGTGGTTTTACCTTCCTCAAAATCATGTAAAGCGGGTTTACCCAATGTCTCTGCATCCGCCGTTATATCAAGCAGGTCATCTATCATTTGAAATGCAATACCAAGGTTTCTACCGTATGTCATATAGGCATCTTTAGGCTTACCGGCTAATAATGCTGCAGCACCGGCACTTGCTTCCATAAGAGAAGCTGTTTTTTGGTAGATCATCTCAAGATAGACCTCTTTGTCCAAGTTAAATGCTTTTGAGAGTGAAACATCTTTAAGTTCTCCAAGACTGAGTTGTACAACAGCATTTGAGATCACTTTAGCCACATCCGGACCAATATTATTTAACTCTAAAAAACCTTTTGAGTAAAGTATATCACCAAACATAATGGCTGTTTTATTGCCATAGAGTGCATTAAGAGAAGGTTTTGAACGTCTGGTATAGGCATCGTCTATGACATCGTCGTGTAAAAGACTTGCTGCATGTATCATCTCTACAATAGCAGCAGTCTTTACTACAGAAAGACTGTTCCCTGCTATTTTCAAAATGAGTTTTGCACGCAGTCTTTTACCATGAGGAAGCCTAGTATAAAGTCCACTTACCTCTTTATCATTTAGATCAGCTATAAATTGTTCTATCTTTCTCTCAACAGCACTTAGCACGTATAATGGTCCTTATTCACAGAGAGTAACTATGGATGCTACTCAATGTTGTATCCTGATTATTTATTTTTATAAAAGTCAATAATTATAGCCAAATAATGTTAATCTTTTTTAAGCTGCCAATTTTACCCGATATATCACTGCATACATCAAAGGGACATAGTAGAGATTTAACACAGTCGCCCAAGCGATACCAAAACCTAATGAGATCGCCATTGGTTGAAGGATGAGTGCTTGTCCTGACGCAAAGAACATCAATGTAAATAACCCCAATATCGTTGTTATAGATGTTAATAGAATTGGACGAAGCCTCTGTATTGCTCCAGCTAATAGCTCTGCTTGATTCTTACCTTTTCTAATCACACTAAGCATGATCAGACCATCATTTACCACAACACCAGCCAAACCAATAATACCCATAACACCCGGCATAGTTAGATTCAATCCCACTACATACTGTCCAAACAATGCCCCCACAATCGAGAGTGGAATAGTAGAGACAATGATCAAAGGCATGACCAAAGAGTTAAACATCCATACCAGAGTAATAAAAATTAAAAAGAGTGCTATCATCGCTGCTTGAGACATCTCTTTTTGCATCTTTTTATTCTCTTTCTCTTCTCCTTTAATAATAACTGTGACATCCTCTTTTTCTATCTCTTCAAGAAGCGGTTTTAGCTCTTTCATGACATCAGTTGCCAGTACTTTCTTACTATCAACCCTTGCAGTAACGGTACGTACTCTTTGAGAATCTTCTTTAAAGATCTTAATATAACTACGCTGGTAATTAAAATCACAAATATCTCTTAAATTTACAATTTGTGTTTTATCTGGCGTTGTCAATGTGACATTATGCAATTGAAGTCCTGCATCTTTATCTGGATTCTCTATACGCACCCTGATAAGTCCTGTGTCATTAAACATTTTCCCGTACTCTGCTTTAAGCAGTGAACCTTTAAGCACAGAGGTAACATAGACTTCATTAAAGCCAAGTTGTTGTCCATATTCATTCACACGGAGCTTAAGTTCTTTCACCCCCTCTTTTGCATTATCCGTAATATTTTTTACACCATCAATAGTTGAAAGTTTTTCTTTAAAACGCTTCAGTACACTCAACATTTTTTCATTGGATGTCGTTGCAAATCCGATCTCTATATCGTTACCCACAATACCCGCTTGAGGGGCATAGACATTTAGCTCTGTAAAGAGACTCTCTCCTACACTGTTTTTCAAAGTTTTATAATGCGTGAATATTTCTTTTTGAATAGTTTCTACTATATCCTGTGCTTTTTGCTGACGTATCATATCACTTCCATCATACTCCAATGAAAAGACTGGGCTGATATACTTATCAAAAAAGTTTTCAGGTGCTTTTTCATGTAGGTTGACAAAGATTTGGAAAAGATTATCCCCCGTTTCAAATTCTTGTTTTGCGTTAAGATTGATACCTATAACTGAGGTTACCGAAGAGAGATCACTGTCGTCAATTTTTTTCAATATCTCTTTTTCTATGGCCGTGACATAGACCTCTGTATCTTCCAGTTCATTATTGACATCTATTTTCCCATTTATGTAGATCTGTGTGGTATCAAATTCAGGGAAAAGCTTAAATTTTGTAATCTTAAACATCCCGACAGTAGCCAAAGTGATAAAAGTGACCAAAAGCAAAAGGCTTCGTTTTTTATGCTTTAAAAGTGTGCCTAAAATACGTCTATACCATCTATTGATCATTACCCAAAAATTATTTTCACCATATTCTTTTTCTATTTTACCTATACTGAAAAACTCTTTCGCGTGTAATGGCAAGAAATAAAATGCTTCAAAAAATGAACTGACCAGTAAGATACTTATCATCACAGGCAGTACTTTCATAAAGACACCCATTTCTCCACTCATGATCAGTAGAGGTAAAAAAGCAAATACAGTCGTCAATGTTGCCGTAAGTACAGCAGGGAACATTTCTATGGCACCCTCAATAGCAGCATCCCTGGGGGTTTTCCCCAATTCAATATGTCTATAGATATTCTCCCCAACAACGATTGCCTCATCCACTATCATACCCAGAGCGATCAATGCACCTAAAAGTGTTAGCATATTTAGACTGTATCCCATCAGGTCAGCACCAATAAGTGTAATCATAAAGCTGGCTGGAATACCAATAGCAACAACAAAAGCAATACGATAATTCACACTCAAAAGAAGTGCCAAAAATACAAGTATGAGTCCAAATAAAATATTTGAAGAAACTAAATTCAACCTGTTTTTAATCCAGACTGACGTATCAGTATAGGCTTCAAATGTGATATTAGGGTACTCCTTTGAAAACACTTTTAAATCTTCTCTAATTTTTTTACTCAGTGCAATAGCATTACCATCTTCAGTCTTATTAATATTAAGTGAAACATTTCTTATACTGTTAAAATGTGAGATTTCACCACGATCACCTAATCCAAACTTAACTGTAGCTATATCACCTAGTCGTATACGTTGATTACCCACAGTAATGAGTGTACTTTCTACTTTTTTTGCACTTTTCTCACCATTGATCGTAGAGATATAAAGATGACTTCCCTGTTGTTTCAATGTACCAATGGGGAAAATGGAACTTAAATTAGAAATTGCCTGATAAACACTGTCTTTAGCCAATCCATACGCATTGATCTTTTCGTCATTGATCTGTACCAGGACCTCATCATCGACATCACCATACACAGTAAGTCCACTAAGCTCCTGGTAGCGACTTAAATCACTTTTGAGATCATTACCTATATCAAGCAGAGTTCTCGTTGTTACATCTCCAGAGATGGCAACAATAAGCAGAGGAAAATCTTTTTGTACTAGCTTTGCAGTAGGTTCATTCATATCGGTTGGCAGGTCACGTCTCACATTGGAAATAACATCTTTTACATCATCAAGCGTTCTACTTTTATCACTTCCCTCTTTTATATCAGCCTTTATTATGAAGGAGCCATTTTGGATCACTGTTTCTAAAGATTCTATCTCAGATATATTCTTCAGATCATCCTCAATGGTCTTTACAACCATTTTATCTAATACATCCGCACTACTTCCAGCATACCCACCCTGAACAGTGATCTTGTCAAGTGCAGAGGGAGGAAAAATTTCTTTAGGTATATTTTGATAAGCAAAAATAGAAAGTAGAATCATAAATACCATCAAAATATGGTTTATAATAGGTTTATCTACTGCAAAACTGATAAAACTGCGTATCATTAGTTTTCCTGTATCGCAAAAATAGTATCTGTTACCCTATTCTTAAATTTCAATGCCTCTACACTTTGTTCGAGCATGATCTTTTCTGTTTTCAGTGCCGAAACTTCTCTTTTCATTTTGTTTACCACTTTACTTTCATAATAAATTTGATTACTCAAATATATTTTAATGGTTGTCAAGATCAATACAATGGATATAGACATAAGTATGACCATTGTCATACCAAAAGTAATGCCATTGGGAGTAAACTTTTTCTTTTTAGATGCCATTGTCACTGTCTTTTTTAAACCTGAAACTTCTAAGTTTCGCTGATCTGCTTCGAGGATTTACTTTGAGTTCTGCTTTGGTTGCTGTTAGAGGCTTAGAAGAGAATGCTTTCCCTAAAGCATTGTTTTTACCACAGGTACAACGCATTGCCTGAGGGTCACAAATACAAGCTTGTCCCCATTTTTTAAAACGGTTCTTTACCAAACGGTCTTCGAGTGAATGAAAAGAAATGAGAGAAACGACTTCCCCCTTCACATGCTTTTGCTCTAAAGCATCAAGTAAGCCTTCTATTTCACCCAGTTCATTGTTTACTTCTATACGAATAGCTTGAAACATCAAAGTTGCAGGATGTATCTTTCCTCCTGCAGGGATAACCATTTTGGCGATCTCGCTTAACTCTTTAGCAGAGTTGATAGGTGCCTGTGCTCTTGCTTCCACCACAGCAGATGCCAATTTTTTAAAGGAACGTACTTCACCATAAGTATCAAAAATATATTCCAGTTTTTCCTTAGGGTATTCATTCACCACTTCATAAGCAGAAAGTGATGAGGATGCATCCATACGCATATCAAGCGTTTCGGATGTAAAAGAAAAACCTCTGTCCTGTTTGTCCAGCTGTAAAGAAGAGACACCAAAATCTGCCAACACGGCTACAATCGGACTTTCTTTTAATGTAGGGAACACTGTTGCAAAAGTACCCTTGTAAAGTGTACTGCGTCCCTCAAAAGGCTCTAAACGTTTTTTAGAAAAGTCCAGTGCTTCATCATCCCTGTCAATGCCTATATGTTTCAAATCCTCATATTTGGCCAACATTTCAGAACTATGCCCTGCATATCCAAGCGTACAGTCAACAAAGTACCCTTCACCAACATCTTTAAAGCTTTCCAGTACTTCGTCTAAAAGTACAGGTATATGAGGTGTTTCCACATGTTTCCTTCGTTGCATAATATATGAATTATTTTAATGATATAATACCAAAATATTCCTAACTAAAGGTTACACAAATGGTAGATAATCATCTCATCGAAGACATTAAACATGTTTCACTCTCTTTGTTTAACAAAAACTTCTTTTCTGTCTATCATGGCTCCATCTCTGCAAGAGTAAGCAGCAGTGGATTTATCATCAACTCTAAAGATACGATCTTAGATGAAATCACAGAAGAGTCACTTGTAAAACTTGATTGTAAAAAGAGGGACTACCGTTGGAGTATGGCAAATTCAGATGTGCACATACATGAACATATCTATGAGACCATCCCAAATGCAAAATATGTCTGCTATACCATGCCTCCATACGCGACAGCATACTCACTTAAACATGGCAAAGTCTCTCCACAAGATTACTATGGAAAACAAATCCTCGGTGAAGTCATCGTATACGATCCCAAAAATATAGACGATTGGCTGGAACGTGCACCATATGAGATTCCACAGTTTTTTCAAAAACATGACACTCACCTGCTTCTTATCAAAGGTTTTGGGCTCATCTCTTATGACAGGGACATCACAGAAATGGCAAAAAAGATTTCCATTTTAGAAAACTCTTGTAGACTGTTGGCGTTATCTGCAAATCTTTAACGTATATATATTTATATTATAATCAAAAATAACTGTTACACATATGTCAACACTTCTGTAAAGCATACTTTTGTTATACTCCTTCAAATATAATCTAACATAGGATACCTGATATGAATCAGACGGAGAAAAGATTAAGTATCATTAACCATGCCATTTCAATTACTGATGTTGAGACCATACAGCTTCAGGTTTTAAAGTTGGCACTGCTTAAAACAGATCTGAAAATCCAAGAGATCGTTACTACGATTCAGGCAGAAAACTATGCACAGGCACAAGGGCTTATTAGCCAATATATTGAAACGCCTACTGACAACATCCTTCAAAGAACTTCACAAAAAGCGCAAGTTACTATGGCAGCAGAAGATCAAGCTATTATAGATGAGTTCGATCTCTTTATCACATCAAACACACATGAAAAACCCCAAGAGATCGATATTAACGATTTTCTTCTTGATGAACTTCCAGTCAGAGCAAAAGTTGAAACAAAAGAAATAGACCATAGTGATTTTGATGCTCTTCTCAATATTGACATTGATAATGTACTGACTGACAACATTAAATTGGATGTTGCACAGACCTCAAAAGATACATTCTTTGAGTCTTCAAAAGAAAAAAACGAACAAGCTATCGATACCCATACTATACCTAGAGATACTTTTTTTGATAAAGATAAACCCATTACAGATGAACTTCCAAAAGAAGAAACCATTACGGAAGAACCTGAAACTATCATACAAAAAGAGTTGCCTTCCAAAGAGGAGCTCCTCAAAGAGCTTAAACCTGCTATAAAAACAGAAGAAACAACACAGTCTTTCAACTATAAAGCCATTCCTTACATTGCACAAAAACTTATCAGTATGAAAAAACAATATCTATCTATAGACAGAAGCTATGAAAAATTTGATTCAGTGGAAAACCTGTTAAAAAAGATCTCTCAAGAAGACTATAGTGAAGAAGAGATAGAAGAAACACTCACCTATATCACAAAACTGGCTGAGGGGAACAAAGAGACTGAAGCCGCACAACTCTTAATTGTCTGTGCTGCAACAGAATCAAAATTTGCACATTTTATGTTAGCAAGAGAACTCTTTAAAGGTGTTTTACTCACAAAAAATATACCTGAAGCCTTTACACAGATGCACGGTTTAGCTCTGGAAGACTACCCTGAAGCACTCTGTGATCTAGCACAATTTCATGAACATGGCATAGGTACAAACAAAGACAAACACAAGGCAGAACAATTTTATAAAGAAGCCATGGACTTTGGCATCAAGAGAGCTCAAAAACATTATATGCGTTTAAAAAAAGAAGACCGTGGATTCTTTAAAAAGTAATCTTATTTCAAAATTCTTTTGATACCTTCATAGGCAACCTCTATCATCTTGTCTATCTCTTCATAAGAGATAACATACGGAGGCATGAAATAGATCACATGTCCCAATGGTCTAAGTAAAACACCTTGCGATAAAGCATACTCATAAACCTTTAATCCTATACGCTCAGTTGACTGATACCCCTCTAGTTCTACAGCAGTGACCATACCCTGTTGTCGTATCTCTTTGACATTGGATAAACTAGAAAACTTTTCCAGTTTCTCTTTGATGTAAGAACTTTTCTTTTCATTCTCACCCAAAATATCATTTTGTTCAAATATCTCCATGGTTGCCAATGCTGCAGCACATGCCAAAGGGTTTCCTGTGTAACTGTGAGAATGCAAAAAAGCTTTATGCTCATTATAGTCACAATAAAAAGCCTGATACACATCATTGCTTGTCATTACCACAGAAAGAGGTAAATAACCACCAGTCAAACCTTTGGAAAGTGTCATAAAATCAGGAGATATATCTGCATGATCACAGGCAAACATCTTTCCTGTACGTCCGAACCCTGTCATGATCTCATCTGCGATCAGATGCACATCATACTTCTGAGTCAAGACTCTTGCTCCTACCAGATAAGTGGGGTGATACATATGCATTCCCCCTGCTCCCTGTATAAGAGGTTCAATGATGAAGGCTGCTATCTCATCGGATCTCTCTTTCAACGTTTCTTCTAAAGCAGCCAATGCTTCATTGGCTGCATCAATACTTTGATCTTTTGGTACAGGTACTTGTATATTAGCGATAAGCAGCGGTTCATACGTTTCTTTATAAAGTTGAACATCCCCTACACTCAATGCACCGATCGTCTCTCCATGATACGAATTTGTCAATGAGAGAAACAGTGCTTTACGCTTTCCTCTGTTGAGATGATAATGATAACTCATTTTTAATGCTGCTTCTATTGCAGAAGAACCGTTGTCAACATAAAAAACTTTTGCCAGATCTTTAGGTGTAATGTTGACAAGTTTATGGGCAAGCTCTATAGCAGGTTCATGTGTGAACCCTGCTAAGAGCACATGTTCAAGTGTGTCAATTTGGGCTTTCACTTTGTTGTTGATACTTTCATTTGCATGGCCAAAAATATTCACCCACCAGGAGCTGACTGCATCGATATACGCATTACCGTCAAAATCATAAAGATAAACAC
Source organism: Sulfurovum sp. (assembly GCA_023955225.1). Taxonomy (GTDB): domain Bacteria; phylum Campylobacterota; class Campylobacteria; order Campylobacterales; family Sulfurovaceae; genus Sulfurovum. The sequence goes on along the minus strand of JAGSGJ010000008.1, from coordinate 54,856 downwards.
CTTTACCTGACTTAATGGGCACAAGCGGTAAGGTTTCATGGTCCTTCATTTGTGTACATGGATGCCATATGACTTCCAAGTCACGCTGCATCATTTTTGTATTTTTATTCGACATATTCTTTTCACACTCCAATTCATTAGCGATAAGCTTATTTTAGATAGAATATTGTACAAATTTTTTGATTGAAGGTAGATGAAATATGATTAGTTGGATGCAAAAACACAATAAGTATCTTGTATGGACAATATGGATAGCAACAATCGCATTTATTGGTGCAGGTTTTGTAGGTTGGGGAAGTTACAGTTTTGGTTCAAAAGCCGGAAATGTTGCTAAAGTAGGTAATATTGAGATCAAACAAACAAAACTCAACATGGTTTACAGCAATATATACAGCCAATACAATCAAGCAATGCAGGGTACACTTGATGACAAAAAAGCCCAAGAGATGGGACTGATCAAACAGGCATTTGCCAGATTGGCGACACAGGCTAAAATCTTGAACTTTGCAAAAGACCTGGGTATCATAGTTTCAGATGCTGAAATAGCACAAAAATTACAAACACTTCGATCATTCCAAAAAGATGGTGTTTTCACTAAAGAGATCTATGACGGTTACCTTAAAAGTCAAAGACTTAGAGCCAATGCATTTGAAGAGACACTGAGAGAAGAGCTTATCCTGGAAAAAACATTTTCATTACTTACAGTGGGTACTTTACCACTTGAAGAGGAAGCTATTTCTGCAGGTATGAATGTGAGTGACAAATTGGCATATAAAGTATTGACAAACAATGATCTGAACTTTGTTACAGATGGGGCAAAAGTAAAAGCCTACTGGGAGATGCAAAAAGAGAACTTTTTGACATCAAAAATGTATGACCTTTCTATCGTATGGACACAAAGTAAAGAGACAGCTGTCAATAAAGATGAAGTAAAAGCACACTATGACGCAAACAGTTTCAACTATACAGACGGAACAGGGAAGCAACTTCCTTTTGAAGAAGCTAAAGTCTTGGCAACAAACGACTTGAAACTTAAGAAGACAAAAAAAGCTGCACAAAAAGCATATATTGCATTTAAAAAAGGTAATCTTGACAACAGTGAAAAAATCACACTGCCAATGGGTGATCTTAAACTTACTGAAGAAGTCTGGAATGCATTGAAAGAGAAGTCTGTAGGTGATATACTCAAACCTAAAGTAGTTGCAGATACGTATGCCACTGTAAAAATAGAAAACGTTGTGTTACCAAAGATAAAAACCTATGAAGAAGCACAAGAAGAGGTTACAGTACTTTATACTAATCAGGCAAAAAAAGAAGCACTCTTGACATTGGCGGAGTCAACACTCAAAAACTTTGATCAGAACGATGCAATCGTCTCTGATTTTGTCAAATTAGAGGAAAATGTCAACCTAAATCCACTCAATACGCAAGAAAGTTTACAATTTTTACAAAAACTCTTTACATCATCAAAAGAAAAAGGTATCATTAGCGTATTCGATAAAGTTATAGTTTATAATATCTTAGACCAAAAACTTCAGCCGATGGATGTAAATCAGTCAGATTTTGTAAAACAAACTGCTACTAAACTAAAACAAAGTATATTTGAATCGAACCTGATTAAAATGCTAGATAAACAATATCCTACAGAAGTCTATATGGGAGGGCTAACCAATTGAGCGACACAATTTTAGCTATTGATATCGGTTCCACTAAAATATGCGCTATCATCGCTGAAATTAAAGACTCCGAAGTCACCATTCAAGGACATGGAATCTCTAAATCCCAAGGGGTTAAGAAAGGTGCTATCACCAACATAGAACTTGCTTCTAAATCTATCAAAAAAGCCATTAACGATGCAAAACGTATTGCAGGAAGTAATATTACTTCTGCAACGGTTTCTATCTCCAATGCGTATGCAAAGAGTCTTAACTCTACTGGTATTGTCAACATCCCTCATAAAGACATTTCCATTAAAGAGATCAATCGTGTAATGCAAACAGCACTTTACAATGCAAACGTGCCTACTGAATATGATGTTATCCATGTATTGCCTTACAACTTCAGAGTAGACGACCAAGACTTCATTGAAGATCCGTTTGGTATGAATGCAAGTCGTATGGAAGTAGATGTCAACATCATCATGACACAAAAGTCAAATCTTTCAAATCTTAAAAAAGCAGTTCGCTCTGCAGGTGTAGATATAGACGGTATTGTCCTAAGTGGTTATGCTTCTGCCATTGCTACAATGGATGAAGATGAAAAAGAACTGGGTGTTGCGGTGATTGACCTGGGTGGTCAAACAAGTAATCTTGTCATCCATACGGGTAATTCTATCAGATACAACGATTTCTTAGGTGTAGGTTCAAATCACATCACCAATGACCTTTCAATGGCATTACATACGCCTTTACAAATAGCAGAAAATGTCAAAGTACGTCACGGGAGTCTTATAGAGAGTTCAAATGAAATTATAGAACTCCCGATCATAGGTGATGAAGAGAGTCGTAATGGTGTCTCTTTAGAAGTTGTTCACTCTGTCATTTTCTCACGTGTAGAAGAAGCGCTTATGATCTTGGCGAAGTCATTAGAAAAATCTGCATTAAGAGAGCAAATAGGTGCAGGTATCATCTTGACTGGAGGTATGACAAAGCTTAAAGGTATCAGAGAATTGGCACAGGCTATCTTCAGTGGTATGCCTGTAAGAGTTGGTTACCCAGATAATGTCAATGGCCTTTTTGATGAACTAAAAGATCCGGCATACTCAACGGTAGTGGGTTTACTACACTATAAAGCAGGTGGTCATACACAATATGAGATAGATTTCCAACAAGTGTTATTACATTCAAAGGCAATGTTCGAAGATAACCTAAATGATATCCGAATAGGTCATTCGCCAAATAATACTGAAGAGGTACAAGTGACAAAAGGTCACAAAGAAGAGAAAGAACACAAGAAAGAAGATCAGGAAGAGTCAACTATATCATTTGACGATCTACCGGATCTAGGTCATGAAAATAAAAATCCATTTAAAAAACTGGCCAGTTGGGCAAGGCAGCTTTTTTAAAAGTATTTTTTAAGCACATCAAATAAAGGGGGAAAACATGGAAGAGTTTGAAATAGACATTATCGAAACAAAGTGTCACACAAATGGGGCAAAAATTAAAGCTATCGGCGTCGGCGGCGGTGGTGGAAACATGATCAATCACATGATAAGTGAAGGAATCAACAGTATTGATCTGATTGTTGCCAATACGGATGCACAAGCGCTAGAGAGTTCTTTGGCACCATACAAAATGCAATTAGGTATCAATGCAACCAGAGGACTGGGTGCAGGTATGCTTCCAGACAAAGGTAGAGAAGCTGCACTTGAAAGCTTTGAAGACATCAAAGAAATGCTTGAGGGTTCTGATATTGTATTTATCTCTGCCGGTCTTGGTGGTGGTACAGGAACAGGTGCTGCACCTATCATCGCACAAGCAGCAAAAGAAGTGGGAGCACTTACTGTATCTATCGTAACAAGTCCTTTTAAATTCGAAGGTAGAAAAAGAACAAAACTTGCAAAAGAAGGTTTAGAAGAACTCAAAAGAGAGAGTGATTCTATCATTGTTGTACCTAACGAAAAACTTCTTTCTATCGTTGAAAAAAATCTTGGTATTAAAGAGAGTTTTAGAATGGTAGATGACATTCTTGCTCAAGCAGTAGGCGGTATCTCTAAAGTGATTCTTTCACATGGAGAAAATGATATCAACCTTGACTTTGCAGATGTTAAAACGGTTATGAGCCACAGAGGTCTTGCTCTTATGGGTGCAGGATACAGTTCGGGAACCAATGCAGCCTATGATGCAGCTAAAGCGGCTATCGAGTCTCCATTACTTGACAATATCTCTATCGATGGTGCGATGGGTGTACTTGTACACTTTGACATCCACCCTGATTATCCTATCATGGAGATCGGTGAAGCGATGAGTATTGTAGAAGAGAGTGCAGATGAAGATGCATCTGTTATCTTTGGAACAACAACGAATGAGAACATGGCAATTGATGAAGTGAAGATCACTATCGTTGCTACTGGATTTGAAGATAAAAATGCTGTTGCTGAACCAACAGTAACAAAACAAAAAACACTTTTAAGTGCTAACACTTGTGACATCAATACAGTAAGAAGTAAGATGGTTGTAGGTGGATACAATGGTGAGAATGAAGATATTTTGGATGTCCCTACATTCCTTAGAAAGCAGATGGATTAAATAACCCTTTTATGATTTAAAACAGAGAAGCTCTTCCTTCTCTGTTTTCCCCTTCTCTACAACTTTTTTTCCTTCCTATTAATCATATTTTGCTATGATTACCCCAATAACATTAATGATGGATACAACATGAAACATTTAAAAAAACTTTCAACGATGGCAACTGCTACAGGTCTTGGTGCTCTTTTGGCCACTGGTATGACAGGTTGCTTTAGTAATAATCAGCAACAGCAAGAAGAAAACAAAGCGCAAAATGCATTTATCATTATAGAAGAAACTGCTCCAGGCAGATACCAGATTAAAGATGAGTTTCCTGCAGATGAAACACGTATCGTACTTAAGCAGCTTAATGGAACAGAACGCGTATTGACTAAGCCTGAGATGGATGCACTGGTTGCCGAAGAATCAGCTAAAATTGACAATGGTACATCTAACCTTACCAAAGAACAAAATCCTCAAGTGTCACAACAGGGTGGTATGGGTTTAGGAGAAGTATTACTATCAAGTATCGCAGGAGCGATGATCGGATCTTGGATCGGATCTAAACTTTTCGGTAACCAAAACTTCCAAAACAACAGAAAAGCAGGATATAAATCACCTTCTACTTATGCAAAAAGTCAAAAAAGTTTTAACAAGCCTAAAAAAAGCAGCAGTAAAAGAAGTGGATTTTTTGGAAAGAAAAGCTCTTCAAGCCGTACTGGTGGTTTCTTTGGTGGGTAAATGATGTTAAATTTACAAAAAACCACACCATTGGACACAGACTATTTAGAATCTCTGGGCTTTGTCTGGCATACTGACAGTGATGAAAGCAGTTATATCTCTGATGAATTAGTTGTCATCTCTGAAGATGAAGCTGAGGCATACTATGAAGCATCCAATACGCTTTATGACATGTATGTAGAAGCAGCTGAATATGTAGTAGAAAATAACCTCTTCCATGAAATAGGTATACCCTTTAACCTTGTGGACGTCATCAAAGAGTCATGGGAAAACGATGTACACTGGCATCTTTATGGACGTTTTGATCTAGCAGGCGGTGTCGATGGGAAACCCATAAAACTTTTAGAATTTAATGCAGACACCCCTACTGCACTTTTTGAAACTGCCATTATTCAGTGGGCTATGCTCAAGAAAAATGGTCTTGAAGAAGAGAGTCAATTTAATGCACTGTATGAATCACTTGTAAATAACTTTAAGCGTCTGGTGACTCTGGAAGAAGATGTTTCTACTTTTGAAGAACGTTATGACGGGTGGAATTTTCTGTTTACTTCTGTCAAAGGAAACTCTGAAGAAGAAAATACCGTAAGACTGCTTAAGCACATTGCTACAGAAGCAGGGTTCAGCACAGAATTTGCCTACATAGATGACATAGAATTCTCAGTAGAAGATGGCATCTTTTATGAAGATAAGAACTATGAACTTTGGTTTAAGCTCATTCCTTGGGAAGATATCGCACTGGAAGAGTCAGATCTGGCGATGCTTTTGACCAATATCATCAAAAACCAAAAAGCCATCATCTTTAACCCGGCATATACTCTACTTTTCCAAAGTAAAGGTTTGCTCAAGATCTTATGGGATCTCTATCCAAACCACCCTCTTCTACTTGAAAGTTCTTTTGAGCCACTGGAAGGGAAAAAACAAGTGAAAAAGCCTGTGTTTGGGAGAGAAGGCGGTAGTGTGAGTATTTTAGATGAAAAAGCAAATGACATAGCGCATGTGGAAGGTGACTATGAGAGTCATAAAATGATCTACCAAGCCTATACTGAGCTAGTAACTGATTCAGAAGGTCAATGCTACCAAGCCGGTGTATTTTATGCCTATGAAGCCTGTGGACTTGGTTTTAGAAAAGGCGGGAAGATTTTAGATAATATGTCTAAATTTGTAGGCCATATTGTTAGAGATAAGTAACTATCCATTCCTCACTATTGCGTTCGGCTCAGTATATTCATAAAATACTCCCCCCATCCTTCTAGAAAACCTTATAAAATTATATATTTTATAAAGTTTCTTCGCAAGAAATTTTCTAGTAGCTTCTTATTTAAGAATGAAATAAAAAGAAGAGAGCCCCCTAATCTATATAGTGATATAATGCCGTAAAAATATAAGTGAGCACAACAGTATGGTAGATAAAGATGAGAATTATGCATTTCCATGGGGATTTCATATAGGGGACTTACTCAAAGGCCATGACACTATCCCTTTATATACAGTTAGTAGTGATGGTGGTTTTTGCCTATTGTATGATAAAGCCTCTGAAGCAAAAGCTGACAAATTACTGGAGAGTCTTTGTTTGGAATTGCTCTCTACCATGCCTCATGAGAGTTTAAAAGTAGATCTTTTTGATTTTGGTAAAAAGAAGTTCTATAATCTTTCTCCTTTGCAGTATATTCATCTCTATAAAACTGCTTATACTTCTGAGATGATGTTAGCGCTCTTTGAGGAGCTTGAAGAGACTGTCATCTCTCGTCATGAAGAGTTGCTATGTTGTAATAGGCCTACTATAAGTGAACATAATCAAAAATCTAAACTTAAAAAGATGTACCATCTGGTACTAATGAATTTAGAAAACTTTCCAACAGAGGAATTTGACTTAAGAAGAATCCAAAATTTTGTAGAATCAGCTTCTCAAGCGGGTGTCTATATTATTGCATTTGGTAATCAAGAGATAGAACAAAGCGAAAGTAAAACAACACAAGCCATATTGGAGCATCTTAAGAAGATAAGAGTGACACAAGGTGAATTTGCAATTACAGAAGAAATTTTTGAATTTGTTGAACTTCTAAAAGATCACCGTTTTGAGTCACTAGATCTTGACAAAGGCAATGTCATGCAGCAAGTACTTACCAATGCAGACCTTGAAAGTCTCCTTGACCCTGAGAACATAAAACTAGAAGAGAATACAAAAGTCAAATAATAAGTATACTGCATTTGGAGAACTTGCCAATGATGCTAGTGATATATTTTATAAAAAACAATATTCTCTGGTATAAATCATCAATATTATAGAAATCAAACCAGAACAAAGCCTGTAGATATTAAACTGCAGCATAAGATAAAAGGCATAACACCATGAATAAAGATTTACAATCTATCCAACCAGATAGACCAAATATTATAACTACAGAGATTGAAGCTATAAGCTTCTATCGTAAAATGGATACAGAGGCAACTGTTGTCGAAATGATTGCAGGCAAGCATGTTCTTGTTGAAGAATTTTATAGCAATGGTTTACAAGTTTTAGCTGAACTAAAAAGAAACCTTTTACTTAAACATAAGGACAAAAGTTTTCAAGGACAACGTGATTATCGTTCTGCGTTTAGAGAAGCTTCACATAGATTATTACTGAAAGTCAAAGAGAATAAACTTATTGTTAAAAAATCTCCAGATACTGGTTGGTTAGAGTTGTTATACCCCGATGTATCAGAATTTTATGTATCTTTTCCTGAAGTTCAAGGAATGAACAGCTCATGGCAGTGGTATGAAAAAGGAATTGAAGTTAAAACCTTAAACTTAACGCTTAAACCTTATTATGGAACATACTTCCCAACACGATTTGATCATTTAAAACTATTTGATAAATGGTTAAAAAAATACGAAGGATCAAAAGAAAATGCCATAGAGATTGGAGTAGGAAGTGGTGTTTTATCATTTCAATTAATCCAAAATGGTTTTGAAAATATATATGCAAGTGATACAAATAAAAATGCAATTATTGGTCTATCACAAGAAAGTAAAAGATTGGGATTTGAAGATAAAATAACCCTTAATCAGGGAGATTTATTTGAAAATTGTGACGTAAACGCTGACTTGATTGTTTTTAATCCTCCTTGGCTACCTGCAAAACATAAATTGGAAGAGGGAATTGATAAAGCCATGTATTACGAAGAAGATCTATTCCCAAGATTCTTTGAACAAGCAAAAGAACACCTTGCACCTAATGGTAAAATTGTTCTTATATTCTCAAATCTAGCGGAAGTAGTTGATGAAGAAAACACTCATCCAATAATAGAAGAACTAAGAAATAATAACCGTTTTAGAAAAGAATTGCACCTAAAAAGAGATGTAAGAGCTTCATCAAGAAGAACAAAACGTAGAGATTCTAGAGATACTGAAAAAGTTGAATTATGGGTTTTAGCACCTAAAGACAAGTAACCAAAGATCTAAAACCTTATAAAATATTCTATATAGAAGATTTTATAAGCAAAGTAACAATATATCTAAACTTGTGGAGCATCTGATGAAATAGGTTTTTCTACTTCATTTTCATCTTTCTTGGCACAATCTACAGATACTATCTGAACTTCATCACTGTCTATACGTGCAGCAGTAAGTTTACCACCCCATAAACATCCTGTATCTAAAGCCAACACATGTTCATCTTCATAGAATCCTAAAGTAGACCAGTGTCCCATAATAATACGCAGATCAATATCTTTACGATCTTGACATTCGAACCAAGGTTTTAATCCTTTTTCTCTCAGCTCATCCGTAGGAGCACCCTTTTGATCAAAGTCAAGTTTTTGATCAGCATAACAGTAGCGCATGCGTGTAAATGTTCCGACAATGTAGCGGTCAATATCTATGAGACTCGCATCCCTGTTAAAACGCTTCTGACCTTGTGTGAACATTTGCTCCAGCCAGACGTCGGCATGATCACTTTGTAGTTTCTCCTCAACACTTTTTGCATACATCATTGCCATACCCAGATCAAACTCGGGGGAGACTCCTGCATGTGCCATACAAAATCCAAGTTCAAAATCCACATGTAGGAACTGTTGTCCTCTAAGCCAATCTATGAGCTTTTTAGCTTCCGCTGACTCAAGTATAGGGTCAATGGTCGGATTAGATTTTTTGATACCATAATATGCTGCTATCAGGGAAATGTCATGATTACCAAGAACGATCTCAACATTTTCTTTAATACTGTAAAGGTATTCCAATGTCTCCAGTGAACCTTCACCTCTGTTTACCAGGTCTCCTGCTATCCAAAGTTTATCCTCTGTGACATCAAATTCTATCTTTTCCAGTAATGCTCTAAGGGACTGGTAGCACCCCTGTATATCACCTATAGCCCAAACTGCCATTACACATATCCTAATTGTTTTTTATACTCAAATACTTTCGCATCAAATGTCATCTTTGCATACGCAGCCGAAGGTGAAGGTAGATAGACTGTTTCTATATTGAGATGTGAGAAATGTGTTTTGAACAATGCCTCTGCCTTTTTACCCGTAAAAGCCAACTTAGTAATACTTGGATAATCTTCTAAAAAAGCAGCCAAATCATTGACCTCTTCATTTTCTAAAGAACTGTCAAGTGAGTTCTCTCTACTACAAACTTTTATCATGTCCCAAAGTCCAAACTTGCACTCTTTCAGTAACCAGATCTTCTGATCACGATTGTTGACAGGATATGTCGTTATTTTTTCAAGTATCTTCCAGAATTGATTGCGTGGATGCGCATAGTAAAAGTTCTTTTCAAAAGACTGAATACTGGGGAAAGAACCTAGTATCAGCGTTTGCGTATCTTTAAATACAATGGGCTTGAAAGGATGCTCTAAAATATCATTCATACGAACTACTTACATGCCTTTCGCATATTTTGTATGATGAGGACCAACAGTGATAAAGAGAAGATCTTGAAATTGATCTCACTGCCTTTATGTGTATTGATAAAGGCTAGAGATTTTGTTGCCTCGACACCCTGTTCTTGCATCGCGATAATATCTGGGATGTAGTACTGTGAAAAAAGAAGCCCTGTTGTCAACACAAAAAATGTCGCCACCTGTGTGACCGTATCTCTCTCGAATTTTTTAAACTTGTACCCTTCATACAGTAGCACAAAAACAAGTACCACATTGACCAGATAAGAGAGTCTCAAAAAGTTCTCTGTCATGATCTGACCCTCTTGGAAGCGTGTTAAAATATCTGCACCTAACCACTGGTCTGTATTAAAAGTAACTGGCGCTACTACGATGCCTGCGAAAAGTCCTGCTCCAAGCATCGCAGCTAAAAGTATAAGGTATCCCATGGTTACCATTCTAAAATATTTATTCATTCTTACTTTCCTTCGTTAAATTTTATGATAAACCCGCGGTCAAACCCTGCAAGGTCTTTATAAAACTTGATGTATTCTACACCGATTTCATTAACAAACTCTTGCAGTGGTTCTTTTTGATCATAACCCATTTCACAGGCAAGATACTTCACACCTTTATGCTTCACGTCCAAGATGATCTGTTTCAGCAGTTCATCCCCTATTCTCCCGCCAAAAAGTGCTTCTCTGGGTTCATAGTCAATGACGTTAGATTCAAGTAAAAAATCTTCTGCAATGTAAGGAGGATTGGAAACAACTAATTCCAACGCTTCAGGTACTTCATCAATAAGGTTAGACTTACGAAGTTCTATCTGTTTATTTAGACCAAATGTTTCGATGTTCTTCCCTGCCACTTTGAGTGGCGTATCACAAATATCTGTAGCGATAATATATAGCGGAGGAAATTTACGTGCCAACACGACAGAGATAGCACCAGACCCCACACCTATTTCAGCCATTCGCGTGATATTTTCTTTTTCTATGATCTCAGCTACCAGGTCGATAAGTATCTCTGTCTCAGGTCTAGGGATGAGCACACCCTCTTCCACTTCTAAATGAATGTCATAAAAACTGGCTGATCCTACAATGTATTCGTAAGGTTCATGTGCAGCCCTTCTTTCAATGAGCTGTTGAAACCCTTGCACGTCAGCAATACTCTCACTATCGTGTATCATTAAATAAGTACGGTCTTTCCCAAGATGATAAGCTAAAAGTAACTCTGCTTCAAAAGCAGGACGTTCACAAGCCTCTTGGAGTACTTCTCTGGCCCAAGAGAGCCCTTCTTTAATCGTCATTTCTGTCCATATGTCCAAAGATACCGTCTTTTGGTAAAGTTGCTTCTTCACCTACAATAGTATTGGATGCATCAAAGCCTAACTCTTTAAGTCTTTCCAGCACGGGAGGGTGTGTATAGTAAAAGAAGATCACCAATGGATGTGACTTTGGAAATGCTTTGTTTTCTGTGACCAGTTTCATCAGTGCAGATACCAGGTTTTCTTTCCCACCCATTTGCGAACCATACTCATCTGCTGCATACTCGTTATGGCGGCTTACATAAGACATAAATGGTGTAAAGACAAAACTCACAAGTGGCAATAACAACATCAACATAGCGATCTGCACTCCTGCTTCAGGAATCACACCCATCTGCATAAACAAAGCATCTGGTAAATGGCCAAAGAGATAAAAGGCGATAAAAAGAAGGACACCCATAAGACCAATGTTTTTCCAAATATCACCATGTGAGAAGTGCCCCAGTTCATGTCCCAGTACGGCAAGGAGTTCTTTAGTGTTGAGCTTTTCTAAAAGTGTATCAAAAAGTACAACACGTTTACTCTTACCCAAGCCACCAAAAAAGGCATTGAGACGACTGTCACGCTTACTGGCATCCATCACAAAGATACCGTCACTTTTGAGCCCTGCCTGGTTCATCATTGCGGTAATTTTCTCTTTGAGTTCACCCTCATCAAGTGGAGAAAACTTGTTAAACAGTGCCATGAATGTGGGAGCTAATACATTTGCCATGACTGCTACCGTGAACATTGCCACAAACCCCCAAATCCACCACGCTTCATAGCTTTGTATGATCCAAGATAAAAGAGCGAAAATTGCACCACCCAAAATAAAAAATAGCAGACTTGATTTCAGAGTATCAATCACATACATTTTTGCAGTCATTTTGTTAAATCCAAAAGCTTCATCTATCTTAAACTTTTGATAAAGTTCAAAAGGGAGTCCTATGATGTAATTGACAATAATGAAACCAAAAAGGAACACGACTGCCTGCATGAGGCTTCCTTCTACTTGAACCATGGTTGAGAGCCAGGAGAAACCTGTAAATACCCACCATATAAATACCAGATAATCTACAAATGTGCTTACTATGGAAAGTTTCCCATTAGCCACAGCATAGTTTCCTGCGGTCAGGTATTTATCTGCTGACATCAATACGGGTGTTTTTCTTTTTTCTTCATTGATATACCCTATCTGCATGATGGAGATATAGAGTTTCATAAATGTATAAATAGAGTAAAAGATGATAATGGTTTCTAGCATGAATTTCCTTGCTTATATAATGGTGAAATATACCAAATCAAGCCTTAAAGCCCACTCTATTTGATATAATTGCGACAATATACAACAAGGAACCGTTTTGGCACTCATTGACCTCTTTGATATCAAAAAACAATATGACATTAAATTACTGCTTGATGGGGTTGATTTTCATCTGAACGAAGGTGAACGTGTCACTATTGTTGGGCAAAATGGCTGTGGGAAATCTACACTGATGAAGATCATCATAGGCGAAGAAGAACCAACAGAGGGGAAAAGAGTAGTAAACAGTTCCATACATATAGAAATGCTTGCACAACAGCCCCACTTTGACCCAGGACTTTCAGTTAGAGAAGCCATACTCAACGAACTTACAGAACTGAAAAAAACCAAAGATGAGTATGATATGCTTAGTCTCAAAGTTGCTGAAGACTTTGAAAATGAAGATCTACTCAAAAAACTCGAAAAAGTCTCCTCTTTCCTGGACCATCACAATGCATGGAACCTTGATGACAAGATAGAACGTATCATGCAAGAGTTTCAGCTCAAAGCCTATGAACACCGTCCAGTAGTTTCTCTCTCCGGAGGAGAACAACGCCGTGTTGCACTGGCATCCCTCATACTCAAAAAACCCGATGTACTGCTCCTTGACGAACCGACAAACCACCTCGATGTTTATATGGTAGAGTTCTTGGAAGAAATACTCCTCAAAGAAAACTTTACCCTGCTGTTTATCTCACACGACAGACATTTCATCGATACCATTGCTACACGTGTTGTAGAAGTGGATAACCAAGAGCTTGTAAGTTATACCGGCGGATACATGAACTACCTCGAACAAAAAGAAGCACGTATGCATGCACTCCAAAAAGGGCATGATAACTTACTAAGAGTTCTTAAGCAAGAGGAAGCCTGGCTAGGAAAAGGTGTAAAAGCCAGAGAAAAACGTAACCAGGGACGTAAAAAACGTGTCTTTGAACTTCGTGATGAAGCAAAGAAAAACCCTACCCTCATTCGTAAAATGATGGTGGAACTTGAACGTGAGAAAAAACATTTTAACCGTGATGAAGGTGTGTCACGAAAAAAGATGCTTTTTGAGCTTGAAAATATGTCTTACTCAGTTCCCGGGAAAAAACTCATAGAGAACCTTACCACACGAATCTTGCAAAAAGACAAAATAGCCATTGTAGGTATCAACGGTGCAGGTAAATCGACCCTTCTAAAGCTTATGCTTGGACGCTTAAAACCAGAGAGTGGTATCATCAAACAAGGAGACTTTTCTATAGGTTATTTTGACCAACATCGAGAGATGCTTGACAATAATAAAACACTCATTGAGACCTTTTGTCCTGATGGTGGAGACCACATAGAGGTACAAGGTGTGAACCTTCACGTGTATGGGTACCTAAAATCTTTTCTTTTCCCCAAAGAGTTTTTAGACAAAAAAGTAGGTATGCTATCAGGTGGTGAGAAAAACCGTGTCGCACTTGCATTACTTTTAGCCAAAAAAGTTGACTGTCTCATCCTAGATGAACCGACCAATGATCTGGATATCCAAACCATTAACATCTTAGAAGAAAAGCTCATAAATTTTCCTGGAGCTATACTCTTTGTCTCACATGACCGCTACTTTATAGACAAGATAGCTTCTAAGCTCTTTATCTTTAAAGGGGAAGGTGTGGTTGAAGAGTCTTATCAGACCTATACCGAGTACCTGGAAATAGAAAAAGAGATAAAAGAACTTGATGCTCTGGAAGAAGAAGTCAAAACGAGTGTGATAAAAGAGACTCCAGTAAGTGAAAAGAAACAGACAAAACTAAGCTACAAAGAACAAAAAGATTATGATACATTACCTGATGAGATCGAAGCCCTGGAAAAAGAGATAGATGCACTCAATGCATGTTTACAAAATCCAGACTGTTATCAGGACAAAGGTCTCACTGCACTGAGTGATGAATTATCAAAACTTGAAAGTATCTATGAAGAGAAAAGTGACAGATATCTGGAAGTGTTAGAGATCTTTGAGTCTCTTTAATTACCAGTATATTACAACACTGCGTCTTCCCCAACGTAGTGCTTTTCTTCTGTCTACTCCCATATAGATATCGATACGTTTTTTATAACGTTTATTCATTTTATCACGTACCCTATAGTAGCCAGGCAGTCCGCCAATACGTACTTTGGTTCCATTCCTCATACCATATCTGGTAAGCATATCTCTAGAGACTGCAATGATTTTCATACCTGGACGCAGACGATTATTCCATGCTGCCAGGAAAGGGGTACTGTCTGTTTGTCCTACATGGGAACTGTAAGCTGTTGCAGTAACACGAAGTTTTTTCTTTGTTTTTATCTGTGCTAAGATATAAGGAAGTGGAAGTTTTATGATTTTACCTGTACGTATAGTTGCATTACGTTTAATACCATTAAACTTCATTAATGCTTTAGGTTCAAGCTTAAACTTTTTCGCAATAGAGATAAGCGTATCTCCCTCCTCAATTATATACTTGGCAGAAGACAATGCATCAATCATCTTTTGTTCAAAAGGAAGCTTTAATTTTTGGCCTATACGTAGTCTAGATTTAGTTTTCAGCCCATTAAGTTTTGAAAGTGTTTTTGTTTTTAATCCAAATCTCTTTGCTATTTTACTAAGAGCATCACCTTTTACAACGATATATTTTCCATATGTTATTTTAGGTTTTTCAGGTTTTATTTGTTCTGGAACTTCTATCTCTTTTTCAGGTATTTCTAACGATATCGGTTCTTTTACTATCGTGATACCTGTAGATGTTTTGTCACTCCCTTTAAAACGTACAGACTCTTCAACATCTACATATTTTTCTATCATGTCCGCTACTGAGATTACTTTTACAAAATCCTTTTTTTCAGGAACAGGTAACGTTTTTTCTCTGATTAACTTTTGTCTATCCAGATCATAACTGATCTCTTTGGCTCTAAGAAACTTAGCACCATAAGGGTTACACTCTGTAATACCTCCAGTGACAACTCTACAATCAATGATCGATTTTGCTGTAGCTGTTTCTATAGACAAACATGATAATAAAATTAATGTAAAATATCTTCTAGGCATTACGTTATGTCAAACTATAAAAAGTTTAACATCTCTCCTTTAATGGATTCTTTTGCAACAACGACTGTATGGATAATAGGTTTGTCAAATAAACCATGTATCATAGGTGGCACAGTGACATCTGCATTTTCACTCACCCATTTTAATGCTTCTACATCATCTTTGACTTCATGCCCCAATGATTTTGAAACAGACGGACTGAATTTCGTCCATTCCGCTGTAGAATAAACTACTGTTTTAAGACTTTTTTCTCTTAAGTTCTCATACGCTCTCATACATGTTGCTGTATGAGGGTCCATGATATACCCTTTTTTTGCATACGCACCGACCACTGCTTCACACTCTTCATCATCTGAGAAAGAAGCGTCAAAATCTTCACGTAACAATGCAAGTTCATCTGCAGTCAATTGATACTTACCATCAGTTGCCAATGCTTCCATAAGCTCTTTAGTACGTACAGCACCAAATTTGTCAAACATAATACGCTCAACGTTTGAACTTTTCAAGATATCCATTGCAGGTGACTCTGTTTGTATAAGTGTACGTGTTGTAAGATCATACGCCCCATTGGTAATCCAGTCTGTCAAGATATTATTGATATTGGATGAGATAAGGATCTTTTCTATAGGAAGCCCTGCTTTTTTTGCATAATAGGCACCCAATGCATTACCAAAATTACCGCTAGGTACAACCAGGTAAATTTTCTCACCCATTTGAATGTTCTCTTTACGTACCAACTCCAAGTATGAATGGATATGGTAAATAATCTGAAAGATAATACGTCCAAAGTTTACAGAGTTTGCTGCAGAAAGTTTGATATCTCTCGCGTCTAACTCTGCTTTAAAGTCTTCAGAGGCAAGTAAGTCTTTGAGTGTATTTTGTGTGTCATCAAAGTTACCTTCAACACCAATGACTTTAAGGTTTGAAGCATCTTCTGTAACCATTTGAAGTCTTTGAACATCCGAAGTTCCTCCATCTGGGTAAAGACAAGCTACTTGGACACCCTCTTGATCTTTAAATGTCTCCAGTGTAGCAGGACCAGTATCACCACTCGTTGCTGCCATTATAAGATAATGTTCACCTCTTTTTTGTGCCAGCTTACTTAACACATACCCAAAAGGTTGCAGTGCCATATCTTTAAAAGCTCTTGTTGGTCCGTGATACAGTTCAGCGACAAAACAATCATCTTCTATTTGCGAAAGTGGTACAGGGTTGGAAGGATTATCAAAAGCATCATATCTTTTTAGCGCTTCTTGCAGTACTTCTTTTTCAATATCTATACCAAATTGCTCTAAAAAGTCTAATGCCAATGTTTTATAATGACTAGAAAGATGACTCTCTAAAAAATTTGTATCTAAAGTTGGGAGTTCTTTGGGTACATATAACCCACCAAAACTAGCACTTGGGCTGAGTATCGCTTCTGAAAATGGTACAGATGAAGGTTTCTGTCCGTCATTTCCCCGTGTCTCAATAAATTGCATCTATAGTATCCTACTTGTTAATATTAACGATTATTATAGCCAAATAAGCTAAGGGTTGTAAGAATTAGGGGGAATCTAGGTGTGAAGTAAACGTAAGTATCTAGTATCTATTTGCCCTACAATAATAGGAGAAAATATTTTTAGGGAAAAGAATGTCAACTAATAAAAATTATAGAGACAAACAAACACTAAAATACTCAGGTAATAGAAGAAATGAAACTTTCTAAAAAGATAGATGAGTTTATATCTCTATTGGTAGTCTGGCGATCTACGTGAGACCCATGACTTTCCGTACCCACCTCGCGATGAACTTGGCTTTTTCAATACAGTATAACCGTATGAAAGAATTATAGCACAGTTACCTAAGATAAAGCACTTAAATTCTAAAATATTTTTAAAATTTACACTTGCCTATTGTTTATCTAGTTTTAACATATAAAATTTTGTTGCTCTGCTGTAACTGTCACTACCACCAGCTGCAACCATACTTCCATCATCCATTCGTGCAATTGCATTCATTCTGTCTTTATTTCTGTCGCCATAGACATGAGACCAGATAAGCTTTCCGGATTTATCAAGCGCGATCATATACGCACTGTGATCACCCTTTCCTAAAGTACTTGTACCTCCAGCAACCATCACCCCTCCAGCACCTATACTAGCCACGGCATTACCATATTCGTAATATTTAAACCCATAGATTTTATGCCATACTATATTGCCTTCTGTGTCTAACTTCATCACTGACATATCTGTTTGTGCACTTTTATAAGAGCGTGTTGAACCTGTTGCCACAATGCCGCCATCTGCACTAGCAGTCACACCATTTAAACGGTCTGCTTGTTCTTCTCCGTAGGTTTTAGCCCAAATTTTATTTCCGTTTTGGTCCAATTTCATCACAAAAAAGTCTGTATTCCCAGAACGATCAAGCTCACGGTATCCAACAAGCATCATAGCACCGTCTGATGTACGTGTCAGTGCCTGGGCACTGTCTTCTTTTTCTCCACCGATCACATGAGATGAGATCTCTTTTCCATTTTGATCAAGTTTGGCGATATAGACATCTTTATATCCATTGCCATATGAATTACTGTCACCCACAACAAGAAAACCACCATCATCTGTTGCTGCTATACCACCGGCATATTCATCACGTTTACCACCAAGATTTTGCTCCCAGATCAGCTTACCTTCCAAAGATACTTTTGCTACATAAATATCTCTGTCATAGCGTTTAGCAAAGGACTTAGAAGTTCCAAGTACAATAAGGCTACCGTCTTCAGCACGAATGATGGCTTTAGCAACATCTTTTTTCTTTCCACCAAGCAATATATGCCACTTTATCTCACCCTTAGCATTCATCCGCACCACACACATATCTGTACCTTGTGCATCAAACGATTTACATGTACCAACCAGAGCGTATTCAGCATTTTCAAGTGCTACGATACCATTTACAATATCGCCATCATCTCCACCATATGTCTTTTCCCATACTGCTTGATATACTTCTTTTTTAGGCGCTTTTTTCTTCGCAGATTCTTTTGCCTCTACAACAGAAAAAAGAAATACTGTTGAGAGAAGAACCGTTAATAATTTTTTCAACATGGTTTCTACCTTATAGTTCGATACAAGTTCCTAC
Organism: Sulfurovum sp.; assembly: GCA_023955225.1. Taxonomy (GTDB): domain Bacteria; phylum Campylobacterota; class Campylobacteria; order Campylobacterales; family Sulfurovaceae; genus Sulfurovum. The sequence goes on along the minus strand of JAGSGJ010000008.1, from coordinate 36,247 downwards.
ACCAGAACTTGTTAAAATTTCCAGAAGTAATGAATGCTCCACACGACCATCTATAATGTGTGCTTTTTTTACTCCACCACGTAAAGCTTCTATACAGGCATCCACTTTGGGTACCATGCCCCCCTGTATCGTTCCGTCTGCTTTGAGGGCTTCCGTTTTTTCTATACTTAGTGTTGGAATGAGTTGCATCTCTTTATCTAACACACCAGGAGTGTCTGTCAGGAAAAGTACTTTTCTTGCTTCCAAGGCTACCGCTATTCTACTTGCTGCAAGATCCGCATTGATATTAAACCCAGGATGTCCCATAGTGCTGCTTCCGGCAATAGGAGCAATGACAGGTATGGCACCATCTTCTATGATATTGTTTACGATTTCCGGATTAACATGTTCGATGAGACCCGTATACCCAAAGTTTTCAAAATCTTTAGGTATACCCTTTAAAAAACCACCGTCTTTCCCGGAAATTCCAATGGCTTTAGACCCGTGATTATCAAGTAAAGAGACGATCTCTTTGTTGATCTCTCCACTCAATACCATCTCTACAATACGCATCACCTCTTTTGTCGTCACACGCTGTCCATCTACAAACTTCGTATCTACGCCTAAGTCAGCGAGCATATCTGTAATGCTTTTACCTCCACCATGCACGATGATCGGTTTCATCCCTACAAGATGTAAAAGTACAATATCCTGTGCAAATTGCTCTTTTAGCGCATCACTTGTTTGTGCAGAACCACCATACTTGATCACTATTTTTTCATTGGCAAACTTTTTGATATACGGTAAGGCCTCAAGTAGCGTTTTTACAACATCGATATTATTTTTCATTGTGGGTATCCCTTTATATATTCATCTACCTGGGTGAAGATGCTCTCTTTAATCTCTAATTTTAACCTCATTTCAGAGATAGGCAACTTAAAATCCTGCATTTTTACTGCATCTTTCTCTGTCACAAGAAGACTCTGAGCCTCATAATCCGATAGTAGCTTTTTCAATGTTTCTTCCTCAAAATAGGCATGATCTTCCAAATAGACTTTGTGCACTACTCCCTCTGGCAGATAACTGTCAAGTCTACCTGGATTTGAAATAGCCGTTACAAGTAGCATCTTTGGTTTAAGATTTACAACATCTACTTGTCGATGAAATACCTCACCCTCTTTAGCCACAATATCTGCATACTTTTTATTGAACCAAAACTCTCTAAATGCGCCTGCAGGGAAAGGCAAATAATTGTTAATCTGTTCAGGTTCAAGCACGATTTCAAATTTTTCTATATCAACACGGTTAAACCCATCATCCAAGATGATACACTTTGCACCTTTTTTTTTGGCTAATGCTATGGCAAGTTCTCGATCTTCACTGACAATAACACTGGCCCCAGGCAGCGACTGTGCCATAAGCATAGGTTCATCTCCACTCTCTGTCACATCGACAAGGATCTTGCCATCAAAACTGACCTCAATCAATCCTTTGCTTTTACGTCCATACCCACGAGAGATAATGACTACACCTTCCAGTCGCGTGGCAAGTGCTATGACAAAAGGTGTTTTACCGCTCCCCCCAACGATAAGATTTCCCACAGAAATGATAGGAATCCCAAAGTTTTTTTGGGAAGTGACCATTCTACGTAAAGACATTATGATGCCATAAATGATAGAAAGAGGAAAGAGCAGTAATATCAAAGGGTAATGGTACCCTTTTGGCGCAAAGAACATTTCCTCAAAATACGCTCTCATGAACACTCCTTTGCACCCAGTTTTTTTATCTCAGAACAAGAGAAACCTGCTTCTTTTCTTGCTTCCACATTTACATGGGGACGGTGTTTACTAAGTAAATGATACCGTTCCAGTATTTCAAAATACACTTGCTCTTCTGTACCCTCTTGGTTTCCTTCTTCTTTACAAAGATACTTAAACCATTTATCACCCTTGAGCACATGGTCTATCTCTTCATCATATATGATACGTAGTGCATCTATGAGTTTTTTCACCTGAGGATTTTTACGTTTGTTGTCTAATTTTTTAATGATTTGAGGACTGACATCAAGACCTGATGCTTCATAGTAACGCGGGATGATCGCCATACGATCCAAAATATTCTCTGCAGTATGTTCTGCCGCATCAAAAAGTCCACAATGTACAGGGAAATCCCCATATTTATATCCAAGTTCTGTCAGTATGCTCTGCAGCATTTTAAAGTGACGGATCTCATCACTGGCTACTTCAAGCCAATCTACTTTATATTCACTGGACATCTGTGGATAACGATACACAGCATCAAGTGCCAAGTCTATAGCAGAATATTCTATATGGGCAATAGCATGTACCAAAGTAGCTAGCCCCTCTTTACTCTCGAAGTCTTTTCTGGCAGGTAACTCTCTGGGATCTACAATGTGACATTTGGAAGCATATGATGGTTTGGAAAATAATAGAGGCGTAAAATCATCATCACACCTTATTTCATTTTCGATACAATACCCTAAACACTGAGTGGTCAACCCCTCTTTTATAAGAATATCATCACTGATAATGGCACGTTCTAAAAGACTAAATATATTCATAGGAGAATTATATCATGCAAATCAAAATACAACCTATGGGAACTTACCAAACCAATTGTTACATTGCTATAGTTGACGGCAAAGACTTTATCATAGATCCTGGTATGGGTGCCACCCAATGGGTACTTGACAATGTCACAAATCCTGTAGCCATACTCAACACGCATGGGCACTTTGATCATGTTTGGTCAAATGCAGAAGTCCAAGAGAAACTAAAGCTCCCCATCTATTGTCCGGAAGGTGATGTTTTTATGCTCACAGATGACCCTTTGCGACAAGGTACTCCTCCAAGTCAACCTGACTATATCATCGTAGGTGATGAAGAACTCAACATTGAAGGGGTAAAGATAAAATTCCGTCACTTTCCAGGACATACTCCTGGTTGTTCTATTATAGAGATAGATGATGTATGGTTCAGTGGAGATTTTCTTTTCGAACAAAGTATTGGAAGATGGGATTTCCCTTCATCCAGCGGAGAAGCAATGGTTAAAAGTTTAGAAAAAGCGCTCGCATTAGAAGGCGATTATACGATCTATCCCGGTCATGGGATGAGCACTACACTAAAAGCAGAACAAAGAGTCATACCTTTTTGGATAGACCAAGTGAAGAGGACTATTTAATCCTCTACTCTGCCTTATTGATTTTCACCACACTTTCCTTCACCACATTTTCCTGCTTCACACTTCATAATAAAAGGTTTTAAATCACTTTTTTTTACATCTTCCTGTGTTTGAAATGCCCCTTCGCTGTAAAGGATATAAGTTAAAATGGCAGTAAATATAGCCAGAGCCAGCAAGAGATAGAGTAGAAAATTTTTCATTGTATATTACCTTGAATCGTATTTAAAAAATGAAGTATAGCATATACTTTTATTACCCTAAGACATGTGCCGTTAAAACAAACGTCGTAAAATTGCCTTCAAACACAAGCTTTTCATTGACAAAAGCTTCTAATTCTACCTCAGCTTTCTTACCTTTTGTACGCACAACCGAAGCTTTGCATAGTACTGCATCACCTACCTTCACAGGGGCTATGAATTTTGTACTTGATGCACCCAGTACCACATAAGGGTCATTCACTGCAGACATTGCAGCATAATCTGCTGCACCAAATATAAAACCCCCATGGACTAGGCCCTGCATATCCACTACCATTTGTTGTGTAGTATAAAGCAGAACCTCTGCATAATTTTTCTTAAGCTTTGTCACTTTTCCGCAAAGTGAGGTATTGATATGTAGATGGGTGTTGAGTTGCATCATTAATCCTAAATAATTTTTAAAATTATAACCATATATTGGAAAAAAATAATTGAATTGTTTGTGCTTAGTATACTGTAGGTTTGTGGATTGTTGGGAAAGAGCTTACGTCAGTAAGTGACTAAGTAAACTCCCTCAAAGATGCAGTGCAGTAAGCACTAAGCATCAATAAGAAAATTTATATCCGCGTCTTCTTACTGTATGGATCACTTGGAATCCAAGGATACTCTTCAATCTTTTTCTAATCTGATTGATCGCTACTTCAACGGTGTTATCACTAACATACTCAGGTTCTTCCCAAAGTGCATTGATGATCTCATCTTTTGAGAAAACCCGTTGCTTACGAAGTGCAAGGTATGCCAAGATATCAAATGTTTTACCATTCAGAGAAACGATCTTCTCATCATATTCTATCTTTTTATTTGCGATGTCAATCACAAGTTTATCGATGTTTACCTGTGTACCAAAAAGATGTCTCATATTTGCCAAAACTCTTGCAGCGATAAGATCAGGGGATTCGCAGTGCTGATAGATCACATCATCTACACCCAAAGAGAAGAAACCAGATTGTGCTTTGACATTACTTGTCAGTATAATAATCTTTGTTTCACTCTTTTTCTTTTTTACTTCATTCACGTAACGCTCAAGTGAAAACTTTACACCTTCATCTACAATGATAACAAGTTCGTAGTGTCTAAAGTCTGTAAAATTGGTTGCATCATACATATCTTTTGCATTGTCAACAATACAAATAAAGTATTTATCTAATTCTTTTTCAAGTTCCTTAACGTATTCGTCAGTGAAACCTACCGTTAGTATTCTCATTCTTTTCCAATCAATAAGAAAGTGTCAAAACTTAAATTTTGTCCACTTTTCTCTTTTATTAGCGTATTTATAGCTAAATCAACCTTATTTAAAAATAAAACCAAATTGAACGATTAGGCTATTTATAGTAAATTATAATGATTTAATTGCTTTTATGTAGACTCTTTTAGGTGCGGGGTAACATTGATTGACCGTTATTAGGGCAAAGCCCTACTAACTTACGCTAACGCTAAGTTTGCTTCAGCAGCATGCTCACGTAACTAGTTACGCTTAATTATTTATAATGATTTGATTGCTTTTATGTAGACTCTTTTAGGTGCGGGGTAACCCTCCACCGTCTTTGTGTCATCATTGGGATCAAGGAAGTCTTCAAGACTTTGGGTATCTATCCACTCTGTCTTTCTTTGTTCAGTGGGTTCTGTTTTCATGGTTTCCAATACTTCAACTGTTTCAAACCCTGCTCTAAAGCACCAGTTTTTTAGAGCGCTGACTGTAGGCACGAAGTAGATATTTGGTATCTTTGAATAACGGTCTCTAGGTGTCAAACACATCTCACCTTCACCATCTATCATAAAGGTATCTAAAATGAGTTCACCACCTTTGTGAAGTCCTTTAAACAGTGATTTAAGCATTGCAACCGGATCAGACCTGTGATAGAGTACACCCAAACAAAAAAGTGTATCAAACTTATGTTCATAAAACTCTACATGTTCTACACCCAAAAGTTCATACACGATGTCAGACTGAATAAAATGATTGATAAACTGAAACTGTGAATAATAGATAGCAGAAGGGTCAAACCCTATAAGTTTTTTAGGTGCTTGCGATAACATGCGAAACAAGTAATACCCATTATTACATCCTATGTCACCAACGATCTTGTCTTTGAGGTTAAAATGTGGTTCAAGCAGATTATATTTTATCTGACTTTGCCATTCAGAATCTATAAAAAGATCATTAAGCTGAAACGGCCCTTTTCGCCAAGGCTTCATCAGAAGTGCCGTCTCTTTTATCTGCTGAGCATCTTGCGTACTAATATCCTTAATTTGAACCTCGACTTTATCCCCAAGCTTCACCTCAACATTATCATACGTCTTAAGCGTTTTAATGGCTTCCTGATAAGGTACTATATTTTTCCACGTAAGCCATTTCTTACGCTCATCTCGTAATGTATTTAAATCCATTTATTTTTTAATGTACGCTTTTTTGATAACTTGGTCAAACAATGGCTTATTACTCCCTCTAGACACAGAAACATTTTCCATCTTACGTGCTACTTCTTGCCCCTTAACCACTTCTCCAAAGATAGTATGTTTACCATTTAACCAACCCGTTGGTGCAAGTGTGATAAAAAACTGACTCCCGTTTGTCTTTGGACCGCTATTTGCCATGGCGAGTAAAAATGGCTTATCAAAAACAACATTATTTCCAAACTCATCTTTAAAAGGTTTTCCCCAGATAGACTCACCACCTCTACCGGTACCTGTAGGATCACCACCTTGGATCATAAAACCTTTAATTATTCTATGAAAGATAAGTCCATTGTAGTAACCGTTCTTAACATGTGTGGTAAAGTTTTCAACTGCAAGCGGTGCTACTTCAGGATACATTTTTAATTCTATCTTCCCTATATTTGTTTCAAGCACAACGATCGTGTCTTTTGCATATGCTTGAAAACCCAATCCTAAAAATAGTATCGCGACTAAAAGTTTTTTCATTTATATATCCTTTAAATTATATCTTATATTATAACAATTTTAAAATTTACTTTGCATAATTCAATATGTTTATTTAGCGTAACTTGTCGCACGTGTTTCTCTGATCACATTCACTTTTATCTCACCAGGGTACTGTACCTTTTCTTGTATCTCTTTGGCTATTTCTTTGCTTAGGAGTACGGCTTCATTGTCACTCATCTTATTTGCATTCACAAAAACCCGTATCTCTCTACCTGCATTAATAGCATACGCTTGGTTTACATATTCTCTACTTAGTGCGATGTCTTCTACTTCCTTCACGCGCTTGGTAAAGCTTTCAAGTACTTCTCTTCTTGCTCCGGGTCTTGCGGCAGAGAGTTTATCTGCAGCACATACGGCAGCACTCTCTACAGAGTCTGGTTCTTCATGCCCATGATGGGCATAAATGGCATTGATGACTGAGGGGTGTTCTCCATGTCTACGACAAAGATCAACACCTATATCAACATGTGAACCACCTAGGTCTTGTGTCAATGCCTTACCGATGTCATGTAAGAGACCTGCACGAAGCGCAAGTTTTTCATCCCCACCCATTTCTGCTGCCATTACACGTGCAAGCTTCGCTACTTCCAAGGTATGTGCCAGTGCATTCTGTCCGTAACTGGCTCTGTATTTCATACGACCCAAAAGTCTTACAAGTTCTTCATGCATAGGGAAAAGGCCTAATTCTATCAATATATTTTCACCCTCTTCAAAGGTTTTTTGCTCAAACTCTTCTTGTACTTTTGCATGTACTTCTTCTATACGTCCAGGGTGTATCCGTCCATCTTCTACCAGTATCTCTATGACCCTGGTTGCAATAGCCCTTCGGTACAAATTAAAACTACTTACAAGGATCACGCCTGGTGTTTCATCTATCACAATGTCCACACCTAAGAGCATCTCCAGTGTCTTAATATTTCTACCTTCTTTACCGATGATGCGCCCTTTATGGTCATCACTTGGTAAATTCACAAGATTGATGAGACGTTCACCTGCAAATTCACCGGCATAACGCGTCGTTGCCTGGGCTAAAATATAATTGGCTTTTCTTTCCCCCTCATCTTTAGCCATTTGCTCATACTTACGTACGATACCAGCTACATCTGCACGGCTCTGTTCTTCTACTTTTTCTAAAATGTATCTCTTTGCTTCCTCTTTTGTCATTGAAGCGATATTTTGCATTTTATCTACTGTATTGGCGATCTCATCTTGCTTTTTTCTTTCAAGTTTTTCTAACTGTGTCTCTTTGTCCAATACTCTCTGTTCCAAAAGTTTGAAACCATCTTCTTTTAACGTAAACTCTTTCGTTTGTAAGATCAATGCACGATTACGTTCATCGACCTTTGCCACACGTTTTTGAAATTCACGCTCATGCTCCAACTCTTTTTCTTTGATTTTTACATGTGCAGACTTCAATAAAAGTTCCGTCTCTCTCTCTATCGCTTTAGCCTTGGCTTTTACTTCTAGTTCTATGTATGAAAATCTTTTTTTGGTACTATTTTTTAACCAGATATAACACATACCTGCTCCAATAGTTATCCCAGTTAAACTGGAAACCCCTATTATCCCTAACATTAATTATCCTTCGGTCATTACATGTCTCATAACATACGCACCATCTTCCTATGCTACTCGATCATTCAAGCTTCACTTCTGGCAAAACCTATTAAGCGGTTATAATTATGTCTGCTCTTAGATCATATTCGTCTGTTATGATCTCTTTGCTGTAACACAATTCACGCGCTACAAAAACTGTTTTTTTTATATTTTTATTCTGTTTTTCATAAAATCTATCATACATACCTTTACCAAATCCAACACGTCTTTGTGTTACATCTACTCCTACGATAGGTACGATAGCGATATCTATATTTTTTATTCTGTATTGTTTTGAATCATTGGGTTCTTTTATCCCAAACTGTTTTTTCTTTAGTGGAAGTCTATATTTTACCAACCTAAAACTTGCACCTTCCATAAATGGTACATAGAGTACTTTCTTTTCTTTACGTAATCTCTGGATAAGTGGATATATGTTCACCTCTGTCTTTAAAGGTACATAAAGCATTACATTTTTAGCCTGACTTTCTACGATAGTTTGATACAGTGCTTGCACTATTTTCTTGTCTTTTAGATAATTACCCACCCCAGAAGCTTTTTTCAATCGTTTTAGGCTCTGCATTCTAAATTTCTTTTTTTTACTCTCTTTTGTCATACCAATCCGTTTTAGGGCACATCTAACAACACTATACACTCATAACATCAATAGATTTTGTCTAGGCTAGACACTCTTTCGAAGTCCTAGCCTTAAGCTAAGTCAAGAAAGAGTAACAACGCATATGCGAAAGCCAGTGATGCCCACAGGGTGGGCTTTGCAAACGGAACCTTTCACAAAAAACTTACTTCGTCTTAGCTTTGGCTAGGACTTGAAAGCCTCTTGCAAAATCTTACATTTACAAAGCCCATTATGGGTGTATAGTGTTGTTAGATGTGCCCTTGTCTTATTATTTATTGCTCTTTGGCTATAATCGCCAAACTAATTATACCAAAAGGGTCTGTGTGCATAAAATAGGTGCTGTTCTTTTACTTATATTACTTATTATCTTGTTCATCTTTATAGGGTGGGAAGATGAAAAACCCGAAGTTGCTTCTATCCTCACAGAAAACACTACTGAAATTTTTTCGGAAAAAGATAGCGTTGAACAAGAAGATAAAAGATTTAAAATAGGGAAGAAACAAGATGAGCTACTTGATACGCTTCCAACAACAGAACTGTCTACACCCGAAAAAGAGCCAGAGGTATTTACACTTATCAACACAAAAGCGGAAACTCATAAAGTCACCGTTAACAATCGCAAAGTCATTTTCGAGGACACGATACAACCCATTGTCATTGTGAACCTTTTTGCCACATGGTGTACACCTTGTATTGGAGAGATACCCTATTTGAACGATCTTCAGAAAAAACACAAACAAGAGCTTTTTGTTGTAGGTATACTTACACATGACAGTATTGTGCAAACTGAGCTGAAGACATTTATGGCAAAAAATCAAATCAACTATTTTATCTCCAATGGTACATACAACGATGCATTTTCAAATCTTCTGGCAACTACGCTCCACTTACCTAAGAACTTTTCCATTCCTCTCACAGTGATGTATGTTGAAGGTGAGTATTTTACCCATTATGAAGGTGTAGTCCCGGTAGAAATGATAGAATACGATATACAACAAGCCAAAAAACAATTAAAATCAAGGTAATAGAGTATGTTTAATTTATTCAAAAAAGTATTGGGTAAGACCAGTGATGCGATCAAAGAGGTTGCACCAACTAAACGAAAAAATATTCCCAAAGATGAGTTTGAAGATATCTTGCTGGAAGCAGATGTACATTATGAACTTGTAGAAAAACTTTTAATGGGATTACCGGACAATATCAATAAAATTCAGGCATTCAACTCACTTATCTCTGTCTTTCAATACAAAGCGGACTTCAAAGAGAGTGATGCAAAACCTTTTGTGGAAATGATCATAGGTGTCAATGGTGCAGGAAAAACTACGACCATCTCTAAACTGGCGTATCGCTATCAACAAGCAGGTAAAAAAGTGATGTTGGGTGCGGGAGATACCTTCCGTGCTGCTGCGATAGAACAACTTACAAGATGGGCAGACAAATTAGATATCCCTATCATTGCTACACAACAGGGACATGATCCATCCGCTGTAGTCTTTGATACCATAGAGTCTGCAAAAGCCAAAGGTTTTGATAATATCATCATCGACACGGCTGGAAGACTCCATACGCAAACAAACCTGAGTGAAGAGTTAAAGAAAATGATACGTGTTGCAGGGAAAGCGCTTGAGGGTGCCCCACACCGTAAAATGCTTGTCCTTGATGGTACACAAGGTAGTTCTTCTATCAACCAGGCAAAAGCATTTAACGAGATGATTGGAATTGATGGCATCATCATTACAAAACTTGATGGTACAGCCAAAGGTGGTTCTGTTCTAAGTATCGCAGATGAGTTAAAAATGCCTATTTTTTACATAGGTACAGGTGAACAGCCTAAAGATCTTATCAGATTCAAGGCAAATGAATATATCAACACGATCCTAGACGAGATTTTTATTTAAGAAGGATTACCTTCTTCATCAAGAGAAAACATTTGACGATATAGGGTTTCAAGACTCGTTTTCTCTTTATAGTCTATAATATCCCCAACCACTATCGTTACTTCCTGTTCGAGTTTACTGTCATTTAATGCATTTTTTAATACTTTATCTGCATCTGTTTTAATATACAGAGGCAATATAGGTAAACGATTTTTTAATGCAATAATACGAGAGCCCTCTTTAAATGTTGTCAAAGGTTTGTCTGTTTTATTTCGTGTACCTTCTGGAAAGATAAAAATAGATTCTCCACGTTTTACTGCTTCTTTTGTGTCAGCAAAAAAACCACTCATTTGGCTTTTTTCTCTGTCAAGCAGTATCGATCCGGCATTACGTACAAACAGCCCAAAGAAAAAAGAATTATAAAGCTCTTTTTTTGAAATCCATGGGCCAAATATTTCTGTCTCTTCAAGTGCCACTTCTACAATAGGCGGGTCTATAATACTTTTATGGTTAATGACTATAAGATATTGACCTTCTTGAGGTAATTTTTCCGGATTATCTATTTTTACTGAAACATGCAAAGCATTAAGTTGTGCTTCTGAATAGCCATGTCTTAATCTTTTTATTTCCATAGGATCCTTGATTTTTTTTAGCCTATAACCAAAACTGTTTGTCAGATAAAGACCATAAAAAAGCTGTTTAATTGTATTAAATGTCACTAAGATTCCTTCGTATATGCCGAAATTATAACCAAAACAATTAAAAAATAAAAACATGCACCCCAAGGGCATTTCATCCCTTCGGTCAGGGCACAATATAAATTGATATATTTTAGAAAACATGTCAATATGACATATTTTTTACTTTTCTCGCCATTTATACCTATAATACCCATCATAATAGAACAGAAGGTTAATCATGGCAAAGAAAAAAACATTATTTGAGTGTCAGGCATGTGGATTTCAATCTCCCAGATGGATGGGAAAATGTACTTCCTGTGATCAATGGGAAACAATGATCGAACTGAGTTCTGATCAAATTAAATTTTTGAAAGAAACTTCAATCTCCAGTGCTTCAGGTTCATCCCTACCCAAAGCAAAACCTATTACACAGATAGAAGAAGACAATATCGTCCGTTTTTCTTCCGGAAGTGGAGAACTTGATCTCGTACTGGGTGGAGGTATTGTTCCGGGTTCACTTACCCTCATAGGTGGTAGCCCCGGCGTGGGAAAATCGACCCTTTTACTCAAGATAGCAGGGAACCTTGCCAGAGCTACAAGAAAAGTCCTTTACGTCTCAGGAGAAGAGTCTGCCGGACAGATAAAACTACGCGCGAACAGACTGGATGCGAACCATGACAACCTTTATCTTCTGCCAGAGATAAATCTTAGCTCTGTCCTCTCAGAGATAAACAATCAAAATTATGAACTGATAGTCATAGACTCTATACAAACTCTCTACTCTGATGAAACGCCTTCTGCACCTGGTTCAGTCACTCAGGTACGCACCATTACTTTTGAGCTTATGCGTATCGCAAAATCTTTACATATACCTATCTTTATCATTGGTCATATCACAAAAGACGGTTCCATCGCCGGTCCTAGAGTTCTTGAACACATGGTAGATACAGTTTTATATTTCGAAGGTGATACTAACTCTGACCTACGTCTATTACGCGGTTTTAAAAACCGTTTTGGTGCGACCAATGAAGTGGGTATATTTGAAATGAATAAAGAAGGTCTTAACGATGCAAAAAGTATGGCAGGAAAGTTTTTCAACAAAGAAAAACTTCAGTCAGGTTCTGCACTCACTGTCATTATGGAGGGAAGCCGTCCTATCATCGTAGAAGTACAAGCCCTCGTTTCAGAGTCTTATGGAAATGCAAAAAGAAGTTCTACCGGTTTTGATAACAATCGTCTAGGCATGCTCTTGGCGCTACTGGAAAAGAAACTTGATCTGCCTCTTGGTACCTATGATGTCTTTATAAACGTTTCCGGAGGAATCAAAATACATGAACCTTCTGCTGACCTTGCAATCATTGCAGCTATTTTAAGCAGCTACAGAGACAGAGAACTGAGTGCAGAAACACTGTTTCTGGGAGAAGTAAGCCTGACTGGTGAAATACGCGAGGTCTCAGGTCTCACTCAACGTCTAAAAGAGATAGAAACACAAGGGTTTACAAAAGCTGTGATACCCAATAAGCCTCTTGAAAAAACAAATATTAAATGTTTTATCGCAGATGAAGTATCTAAAGTAGTTGAGTGGATGTAATAGTACCTAGGGTTAATTAGAGGGTTCTATAGATATAATACTGTTATGAAAATAGGAACAGATATTGTACAGATCAATAGAATAGAAAAATCATTAACACAATTTGGTGATAAATTCAAACAACGTTTTTTGAGCCCCCAAGAGATTGAGCTCGTACAAAAGACCGCATCCATCGCTGGATTTTGGGCAGCTAAAGAGGCTATTTCAAAAGCATTGGGTTGCGGCATTGGCAGTGAACTCTCATTTCATGACATACTCATCACCAAAAACTCCCGTGGAGCACCTACATTTACACTAAGCCAAAAAGCACAAAAAATACACCAGATCAAAGTATGTTCACTCTCCATTAGCCATGATGGTGGGTTTGCTATCACCGTTGCAGTCATTAGCCAATGACCACTTCACCTACCTTAGAATAAATTTTATACATACTCTCATCCATTTATCCTTTATTTTTCTAGTGAATATTGTTGTAATTCTCAGTAGATTATATTACAATAAGTATATCAGTAGTGAACGAAGGAGAAGATATGAAATATGGCATCGTCACCATTACTATCCTAGTGCTCTTAGGGGGATGTGACCAACCTACAGTAGAAAATAAAGATAAAAATACCCCACATTTAGTGGAACAGACGTATCTCCCACCTCCGCCAAAGAAAAAAATAAAACTAAAAGAGGTTGATGATACGAATTTTGATACAGCCTATATGTATCCTGAAGATACAAAAAAGAAAGAAACAGTAGATACAGTTGAACAAACAGCTATAGCCACTGCTGATATCATGAACAAAGAAGAGTGTATAGCCATGATAACTCAAGAGAAGTTCGATAAATATGCTGCGATGTTTGGCAGTGAAGCTGCTTCTATCAAACGGTGTAAGATGCTTAAGGCGACAAGATAGTACTAAACTACTTTCTAAAATGTACTAACTTAAACCTATCTCCCATCATCGTGGGGGCTATCAGTGTTTTTATCTTGTCTGCTTCACTCGCATATCTTACTTGACTTGTCTGCTTGGCAAAGCGTTCAAGAATATCAATGATCCCAAAACGTATTAAAGCACGTGCTTGGGTCTCATAACACATTTCCTCAAAACCTGCTTCTACAAATGCTTCACTCACATGCCCAAAATTCACATCATACGTAATATCATCTTTTTTATAGGAATCAGACAAGGTCAATGCTTCATCAAACAGAGGAAATGTCTCATGTGCTCTATAGACACGTATAGAAAAATCATTACGTATATACTTTTCACCATAATCAAAAGAGACAAAATCACATTTCTCTATACCTCTTGCCATCTCTTTTGCAAATTCCTCATAGCCTACGGCTATCTCACCTTGTGTTAAATGATGTTTCTTCGCCCATGTCAACATCTCAGAAGGTGCTTCTTCCCACTCTATCTTATGCTCTTTAACCAAAGCTATCTTTTCATCTTTTAAAAGTTCACAAGGGAAAGCATCGAAAATTTCATTGGCTACCACAAAAGCATAGGTTGCTTTCACTTCTGCAATATCATTAAAGTGTGTGATCTGTATATCATCACCAAAACGCTCTTGAATATAAGCCAATTGTGCCTTTTGCACTTCAGGCTGACGCTCCACTATCCCAAACTTAAGTGTTTGTACCAAAGTAGGGTCACAGGTATAAAGCCACTGTATCATGTCACAAAGTAGATACCCTTGGTGTGCACCTATCTCTATCAGCCAACCGTTTTTATCTGCTTTTTCTTCTTTCAAAAGTGAATAAAAATAATTAGCGATACTCGCACCAAAAAAGCTGCTTGTACTGACCGATGTATAGAAATCTCCAGATTTACCTATGGCCTTAAAATGTTTATAATAGCCCTCTTCACCATAAAGCCACTCATTCATGTATGCGCTAAATTGCATTTTCCACCCGTACATATAGTTTTAATAACTGTATCTGCTTATCTATCTGATATATCTTCTGATCTATCTTTCTGATTTGTAAAGAGTTATGCATAATATCCGCATCAAAAGAAGTCTTCTCTCCTGCATCCGCAAGATTTTTGGTTAAACGATACAGGCTTTTATACACTTTCTCATCTTTTTGTGCCAAATTTATTTTTTTATCTAAGATATCCAAACTGTTATGTATCCAATCATACTCTTCATCTACACTGTCTTTTCTATCTAGAACTTCTACTGCAGCTCTTAGCTTTTCTACTTTACTGGCCTCAATGTCAGAAAATGAGTTGATATCCAGTGGCATAGAAACAGTAAACCCGTAATTGTAATACTTCTCTTCAAAACCAGACGTTGAAAAGAATGGATTAAGATCTCCATCAGTATATTGCCCTTGCAGGGAAACTGTTGGAAGATACTTTGCCCATGTCACTTTTTCATTATAGTCTGATTCTTCAGCACGCAATCTATCTCTTTTCAGTTCAAGGTTTTCTTCACTGTACTTTGACTTGCTCATCAACTTTAATGCAGGGAGGCGTAAATTTTTTGGATCCTTCTCACTTAAAAGCGAAAATCTCTGTTTTAACTCCATAAGAGTTAACTCCATCTGCAGAAGTGTAGTTTCATCCTGACTCTTTTTCAAAATGGCTTGATCCAAAAAACTGCTGTCTAATAAACCTGCTTCATAACTGTCACGTTTTTGACGTATATCAATCCTATCATTTTTGATTTGATACTTCATTTTTTCTTGTTCAAACTTTGTTTTTTTCAAGTTGAAAAGTATAGAGATCGCATCACCTATCATAGTACGCTTTTGCAGTGTTAATTCTGCGTTATTGGCATCACGAAATGCCTGTGAGTATTTAATACCATAATAGATCCCACCGGATCTAAATATAGGCTGGTCTATGATGACAGAGTACCTTCCTGTCTTTCTAGTTGCATCTGTAAACTGTGTAGAGTAATCCTTGCTATACTGCACTCTTATAGGATTTAACCAACTCCTTGAAAGCATATCACTCTCAAGCTCATTGCTTTGGAACTGATAATCAAAGAGTAACTCTTTATTGTCAGAGAGGATATCTCCCAATTCATCTGCATGTATAAGCGATGAGACCAATAAACTACAAAGAAGAAATAGCTTTTTCAAAACGTTTAAACCCTTCATCAATTTCATTTTTACTGATTGTAATACTTGGCAGAAAACGGACTGTATTACGTCCTGCTTTAAGTACAATGACACCTTCACTCATACAATTTTTAATCACATTTCCTTGAATATCAGCACTTTTGGCACGAAGTCCTCGCATCAATCCTAATCCTACTTCTTTTTCAAATAAGTGATTATATTTTGAAACTATTTCTTGTAGTTTCTGAGAAAAATAAACCAATGTTTCATCTATTATGCCATTATCATATAAAGGATGTAATACATCTAAAACTGCAAGTCCCGCAGTAGTACTGAGGTAATTACCTCCAAATGTACTCCCATGATCTCCAGCGCTCAATATCTCTTTATGTTTCGTCATCACTGCACCTATAGGGACTCCGCCACCAAGACCTTTAGCTAAAGTAATGATATCAGGTTCTATCTCATATAAATTTGAAGCTAAAAACTCGCCTGTTCGGTAAACACCTGTTTGCACCTCATCTACGATAAGCAAAATAGCTTCGGATTTGAGATGTGCTGCCAACTTCTGTATCTCTTCTTTTTCAAAAGGCTGTACACCACCCTCACCTTGTACTAGTTCTATCAGTACAGCTACCGTTTCATCATCGATGGCCTTATAGACATCCTCTATAGATTTTTCATAAGAAAACCCATCCGGATACGGTGAAAAGTTTGGTGTATGAAAGCTCTCTTGGCCCGTGGCTTTCACTGTAGTGATCGTACGTCCATGAAAAGAGTGTTCTAGTGTGATCACTTTAAAACGTTTGTAATCAAACTTGGTTTCGCCATATTTACGTGCTATTTTGATCGCACCCTCATTGGCCTCTGCTCCAGAGTTTGCAAAGAAAACACCCATGTCATAACCACTTAACTCTACGATCTTCTGCGCCAACTTTGCTTGTGGTTCTATGACCTGCAAGTTTGAGATATGGATGATGTTTTTAGCCTGCTCACATAGTGCTGCAGTTAACGTCTCATTACCATGTCCCACAGAATTCACACCTATACCAGAGGCAAAGTCTATATAGTCTTTCCCTTTATCATCATAAAGCGTAGAACCCACACCTTTTACAAAATTTGTATAATCACGGGTATAGGTCTGCAGTACATACTGTTTATCTTGTTCTTCTAAATTCATTTTTTTTCCATCTGTTTTAGTCTTTAATAGTATTATAGCAAAGTGTTGTTTTATGATGATAAAATATGATTATTGCTTACACAATTCTCCTCATTATATTCATTGTTACAAATTATAGCCATGATATAAAATATATAATTATATTTGAACATTGGATTAGTTATAATTTCAATATATAATATTTTAGGAGAAAAAAATGTTAAAAAAGCTAATCCTTCTTATTGGGGCACCCGGTTCAGGAAAAACAACAGATGGCAGCAGTATTGCCAAGAATCACTCAGATATCACCCATTACTCTACAGGTGATCTACTAAAAAGTGAAGTAGAAAAAGAGACAAAATTAGGCAAAATTAACAAAGGTTTTATAGAAAGTGGCGAACTTGTTCCTACGGATATCGTCATCGATACTATTGTAGGAGCAGTCAGAAATGCACCAACGGACATTGTATTACTTGATGGTTTTCCAAGAAAAGAGAAACAAATGAAATTTTTTGCAGACTGCCTTAATAATGTGGATGGTATCGAACTTAGCTCTGTGATTGAAATAAGAGTAAGTGAAGATGTAGCCAGAGAACGTGTGTTAGGTGGTGCTGAATCTAAAAGTGAGGATTTGTTCAATAACACTATGAAAATCTACCAAGAGACAATTGCAGAGATTGAAGAGTTCTATAATCAGAATAACCTGCTCAAAGTGATTAATGGTGAACAAGAAATGAATGTTGTGGTAGAAGAGATCGATACTTTTCTTCAACAGCAAATAGCCCTTCTTCCTGCATAATCGTAGGAAGTATTTGGCTTCCTAGCAATATTTCATTATATTTTTAAACCCACATATATATATTAATTTAAAAAGGATTACACTATGTCTAAAGAGAAAATAGTAGAAAGTCTTTTAGGGCAAACGACTCAAAAAAAGAAGAGCCGAATACCTGCAAGACTCGATTTTCTACAAAGTGCTACAGGCTTATTTCTAGCCATTTTTATGATATTTCATATGCTTTTTGTCTCCACCATACTGATTAGTAAAGATTTTATGTTCTCTGTCACCAAAGCTTTTGAACTTAGCTTTCTATTTGAGGGGGGAAGCAGTATTCCCGTTTTTATTACTATCTTGGTTGTATTTATCATTTTTATATTTCATGCTTTTTTAGCTCTGCGTAAATTCCCCATATCCTATAGAGAGGTTCTACGTCTAAAAACACATTCAGATCTTATGAATCACGGAGATACAAAGCTCTGGATCATTCAGGTCGGTACAGGTTTTGCACTCTTCTTTTTGGGTTCAGTACATCTCTATATCATGTTAACCAATCCAGGTAACATAGGCCCATACGCTTCATCTGACAGAGTCTACAGTGACATGATGTGGCCACTCTATATCATGTTACTTGCAGCTGTTGAGTTTCATGGTGCGATCGGTCTGTACAGATTGAGTGTTAAGTGGGGATGGTTTGAAGGTGATGATCCGAAAAAGAGCCGGAAACGTCTCAAAAAAGCAAAATGGATATTGAGCGCTGTGATGTTGACACTTGGTGTCGCTACACTTCTTGCCTATATGAAAATAGGAGCTGAACATCAAGCAAATTATGGTGAGAGATATATACCACAAATAGAGGTACAAAATGCAAATTAAATATACTGACGCTCTGATCATTGGTGGAGGATTAGCAGGTTTACGTTCGGCAATTTCGACAACAGATAAGGGTTTAGATACTATTGTTCTTAGTCTCGTTCCTGTGAAGCGTTCACATTCTGCTGCTGCCCAAGGAGGAATGCAAGCGAGTCTTGGAAATAGTATTATGGGAGAGGGTGACAATGAAGATGTTCACTTTGCAGATACGGTTAAAGGGAGTGACTGGGGTTGCGACCAAGAGGTAGCTAGAATGTTTGTAAATACTGCTCCCAAAGCAATACGTGAATTGGCTGCATGGGGTGTGCCTTGGAGTCGCGTTAAAAAAGGTGACAGAGAGACTGTCATTAATGCTGAAAAGACAACCATTACGGAAAAAGAGGCAGCACATGGTCTCATTACTGCAAGAGACTTTGGCGGAACAAAAAAGTGGAGAACCTGTTATACTGCAGATGCTACTGGACACACTATGCTCTATGCTGTGACAAATGAAGCCATGAAACGAGGCGTAGTCATAGAAGATAAAAAAGAAGCTATCTCTCTTATAACCCACAATGGTCAATGTTTTGGAGCGATTGTACGTGATCTTAAAAAAGGTGACCTGACTGCCTATGTGGCAAAAGGAACCATGATCGCAACCGGTGGATATGGTCGTATCTATAAACAGTCTACAAATGCTACTATCTGTAAAGGGACAGGACATGCTATTGCTTTAGATGCAGGTGCTTATCTGGGTAATATGGAAGCGATTCAATTTCACCCAACGCCTATCGTTCCCTCTGGTATTTTACTGACCGAAGGATGTCGAGGAGATGGTGGTGTACTAAGAGATAAAGATGGTTATAGATTTATGCCTGATTATGAACCTGAAAAAAAAGATCTGGCAAGCAGGGATGTTGTGAGCCGAAGAATGTTGGAACATATCAAAAAAGGTAAAGGTGTGAAGTCACCTTATGGAGACCACCTATGGCTCGATATTTCTATTTTGGGTCGTGCGCATATAGAGAAAAATCTACGAGATGTACAAGATATTAGTAAAACATTTAATGGTATTGACCCTGCGGATGAAGGTGAAAAAGGTTGGATGCCTGTTCAGCCAATGCAACACTACTCAATGGGTGGTATCAGAACCACACCAAAAGGACAAAGTGTTAGCGTCAAAGGACTCTTCTCATGTGGTGAATCTGCATGTTGGGATATGCATGGCTTCAACAGACTGGGTGGTAACTCTGTGAGTGAAACGGTTGTTTCTGGTATGATCGTGGGTAACTATTTTGCTGATTATTGTAAAGAAACTGATATTGATATTGATACAAAAATAGTTCAAGAGGCATTAACCAAGCAAGATAACTACCTTGATGAGCTTTTGGCACTTGAGGGGACAGAGAGTATCTATGATATCAAAGATGAGATGCGAAATATTATGCAAGATAAAGTGGGTATCTTTAGAAATGGAAAAGATTTGGAAGAAGCCGTTGAAGAACTAAAAGTACTACTTAAAAAAACAAAAAATATCAATATTACCAATAAACATAGACTTCTCAATCAAGAACTTGAAGAGGCTTACAAAGTACCGATGATGCTCAAAGTAGCACTATGTGTTGCCAAAGGGGCAAGAGATAGAACTGAAAGCAGAGGTGCACATTATAGAGAAGATTATCTGAAGAGAGATGATGAAAACTGGCTTAACAGAACACTGAGTTACTGGGCCAACGAAGATGATTTGGAACCGACTTTAGCTTATGAAGAACTTGATATTATGAAGATGGAAATGCCTCCTGGATTTAGAGGATATGGTAAAAAAGGATTGATTCTGGAAAATCCACTGAGTCAGAAGAGACAAGAGGAAATAGATAAAATCATAGAAGAACATCAAGGTGACAGACATGCACTTCAAGATAAATTAATGCCTTACGAACTACAAGCAGAGTACAAAAGCATCAATCAGCGATTAGGAGATGAAGATGAGTAGAGAGATAACTATAACCACACTAAAATATAATCCATCTGATGAAAATTCACAACCAACTTTTGTTGACTATACACTAGAAGAAACACCGGGTATGACACTCTATATTGCTTTGAGTAAGATCAAAGCTACCCTCGATCATGATTTGACCTCTGATTTTGTCTGCCGTGCCGGCATCTGTGGTGCCTGTGGAATGATTATCAATGGAAAGCCAAAATTGGCATGTAGGACACTTACCAGTGAATTTGAAGATGGTAAGATAGAGCTTTTGCCTCTTCCAACATTTAAACTTATCAAAGACCTGTCGGTTGACACTGGTTCATGGATGAAAAATATGAGTATGAGGGTCAATAGTTGGATCGTATCCAATGAGGAGTATGATATATCTAAATTGGAGAAGAGAATAGAGCCGGAGGTTGCAGATGAAGTCTTTGAGCTTGATAGATGTATAGAGTGCGGGTTATGTGTAGCAGGCTGCTCTACAGCTATTATGAGAGAAGATTTTGTGGGTGCTGTGGGGCTCAACAGAGTCGCACGATTCTCTATTGACCCGCATGATGACCGTACTGATGAAGACTTTTATGAACTCATTGGTGATGATGAGGGGATATTTGGATGTATGAGCCTTCTAGCCTGTGAGGACCACTGCCCTAAAGACTTACCTCTTCAGAGTAAAATAGCGTATATGCGACGGAAAATGGTTAAGCTGGCTTAATATAATCGTTTCACACGATTGAAAAATTCTTATAATTTTTCAATCGTTACTTTCACCTCTTGATAACACGCATTCTCTCCTTCATCACTGATGATAGAAGGTGTAAGAGTATTCAAACCTAGACTGTTGCTTGTAATGACCACAGAGTCTAAACGTATATCATCATTGTGTTTCACTATAAAGTCATGTTCACCATACTCTGAACTCAATCTGACCGTCTCTCCCTCTTCATAGCCTTGAACTGAATGCAGTTGCACTTCATTTGCTCTCTTAAACTGAGTATTAAGTGCTTTGCTTGATTTGGGTGAGAGAATCCAATAGCTCTCATCTATTTTCTTGTTTTTACTTGTTTTACGATACTTTCTAAAACGTTTTGTGTTGATAAAATCATCATCATAATCTTCAATGAATTCAAATTCATCATCACCATCTTCACCAAATCCGTCAGCATAAGGCGTTTCTTCATATGCTGGAGATATATAGTGTTCCCCTTGCTTCTTACACTGTGTGAGCCAAGCGTTGATATAATACTCTGCACTTTTCAATCCAGCGAACCCAAATGTATCAAAGAGATATTTCGTAAAATCATATTCACTGATACCTATATCCGGATCCATCACCTTATTCATCTTTTCTACATACTGGTGTCCATAACTCAAACGTACATCTTCTTTTTCAAAAAAATTCTTTGCAGGTATGACGATTTTAGCTCTCTTTGAAGTTTCATTCTCATACAGACCAAAATAGATAAGATTTTCAACACCATCCAGTTCATCTTGTACACGGTTACTGTCCGGCATAGACTCTGCCGGATTACCACCCTGTACTAAAACGGTCTTAAAGGCTGAGAAATCTGTCACGACTTTCGATACCCTGTTGCACTCCGTATCAAATGGATTAACAAAACCCATTTGCGAGTTTCCAAAGTAACTTACACCACATCCCTCTTTACCAAAAAGTCCCAAGGTAGCTGCTAGTGAATCTATTGCGTGCATGACCGATGCACCTGTAGCATATTTCTGTATCCCCGCACCAACTAAAAAAACCACTTTTTGATTGCGCAGATAATTTAACACACGTCCCATCTCAGCTAGATCAGTACCACAGTACTCTAAGATAGGCTTGATCCGGTCATCATCCTGATTATCTTCCCTAGAGATAAACCTTGCCAACATCATAGCGATATAATAATCTGTACGAGGTTGTATCTGAAGATGGAAATCCGCCTTCTTAGCTATGGCAGTTTTCACAGGATCGATCACGACAATTTTTTTACCTTCAATGTAAGGCATAATATGCGCATTGGTGACTGTTACATTACGTCCCCAGACCACTACAGTGTCTGCCTGTGCTATCTGTCGAAGAGGTAAGGTTTTATTAACCCCTCTACCATTGATGATACCTGCATTTCCAGCACCATCACAAAGGCTTCCTTTAGTAAGAGTCCCTTCTATTTGTGCCATAAATAGATTTGTGACTTCCTGCATTACACCCATATTACCAGAGCCTCTCCAAAGTAAAGAACTCTTTTCTTTGAAAGCATCTGCTACTGCTTGCATAGCTTCATCCATACTTATTTCGTGACCATCGATACGTGGAGACTCTATACGTGGTGCTTCATGTATACTTTTGTTCATTAATGCACATAATGCACCATTACCCGCAGGATGTCCTGCATCACCTTCCATTTTGAAAAACGTGTCTTCCTCCACCACTATTTTACAGGCATCATAACAGTCTAGTCCACAAGCTGTAGTAATTACTTTATCTCAATTTTCATGAGTTTAGAAAATGATCCTTTAGGTGCAGTAATATAAATCTCTGCACGGTAAGAAGAGATAAACTTCTCATCTGCTACTCTCCATACTTTGTCGACTTTATACTCTGTTTTCTCACCATTAAGATAGACAGATTTTTGCTCTATCTTCTCCAACTCCGCAGGTTCTACAAAAAGTACCAACTTTGCTCTGCTCTCATCCACTACTCTTGCCAAAGGTGAACCCGGAGCTACATAATCACCTTTGCGTACCATGATTTCATACAGATACATATGGTGAAGTACAATGGATTTTTTTTCAATACTATCTTCAAGCTGAGCAATCTTATACTGCATATCCAAATACTGTGTTTTTGCAGAAGCAAAACTATAAAAAGCATTGTCTTTTTGGGTCGTAGACGCTGTTTTCAACTTATCTATGCGTTGAAAATATGACTCTTGTCGTTTTAAAGTTTCATGAAGAATGAGAAGATTTTCATTTGATGTTTTCAAGTTAATTTTATCCAAACGATCATCCAAATAAATAACACGTTTTTGATCCACTACACTCCCTTCAGCTTCGAGATCTACATCCATTACCAAAGCACTAACCGCAGACTTTAAGATCACGGATTCATAAGGTTCAACTTTTGCATAATGTACTTTTGCAAATATAAATAATGGTGTAAACAATAATAGAAAAAATTTCATTAACAATCTCTTTTTTTATTGATTATATCAAAAATAGAATTAAGTGCTAAATAATAAATGTATAGAAGGTCATAGGGGATGTATATTTCAACACTAATACTTAGTAATTTACGCTAAAATGAGGTACGATACTATGTAATATTTACATGACTATATAGGAATTGAAATAAAAGTATAGTACACTTAATAGTATACTTTTTTATTCAGTTTGGATACCAATAATAACCTAAGAGAGCCCTATGTATAAAAATCAACACTCTATTGCTACAAATCATTTTATCTACGTTTTACTGTTCCTTGCTTTTCTTTATCCAAGTAGTGCTATTGCCAACAAACTGATACAAGAAGAGTCCGTCATTACACTACCTATACAAGCAGATCTTAGTGTCCTGGAAAAATACCTAAATGAATATGTTCCAAATGATATAGCTGTCTTAGATGAGCGTGGTAAGGTCTGCGTGAAACCACAAGACATGAGGGTACCTTTCATTCCAAAATGTAAAATAAAAGGCTTTAAATTATCCTGTAAAGATTGGAGCAGAGACTTCAGAACAGTTCCGAAAATAAAATGTGACGTAAAGGGTTGGGTAAAAAGAAACGGACGTATCTTACTGTCTGGTAATGGGCCAACATTGATATTTGCATTTCCAGTTAAGGCAGAGGCATCTGCAGATGGATATATATATGGAACTGCAAAAGCCTCTGCAATCCTATATCTCAATGCTAAAATACACATCAATAAGGACTGGACTATTTCCATTGACATCACACATGATTTTGCGTGGTCAAATAGCCCCAAATTAAAATTGTTTGATCTGTTCAACATAGATATTAAAAAAGTCATAGAACCAAAGCTTCGAAAAAGGCTGGATAAATTTTCGAAAAAAGTACCAGAACTTCTTGGAAAACTTGACATTAAAGGAAGAATGGAAGAACAGTGGGAAGACATCCAAGAGCCTTTAAAAATAGATGATGATAGTGATACTTATCTCTTATTTCAACCCGATGTTGCTTCATGTTCTCAAATTGATATCGTTGACCATATTCTACGAAGTACGATAAGTGCAAGAGGTCAAACACAGATTCTTTTAGGAAAGCCTCCTGTAGATTATAATAAGACAAAGATTACAGACCTTGAAACAATCTGTTACAAAAAAGGGAAATTCAATTTTCACCTTCCTGTCGCTATCACATATGAAGAATTATTAGCCAGATCAAACAAAAAATATTCGGATGTCTATACGATTGATCTAGTAAAAAGTGTGATACCGGGAATGTTAAAGATATCCAACCCAAAGATAGGAAAAGGAAGTGATGGACGATTAAGTATATCTGCACATATAAGTTACGATAACAGAGATGAATGGTTGAAAACTTTTGATATGTACGATTGGTTCGATATTGAGGGAGAGATAACCTTCACCGGTTTACCAAGAATCGATAAAGAGACAAGAACCCTCATTTTTGATGATCTGGTATATGATTCAACTACAAACAGTGATCTTTTTGATCGGTTGATAGATGCTGCAGAACTGGCACCTATACAGTCTTATCTCGAAAGCCTCATAGAATTTGATTATGGGGAAAAAATTGACGAGGGTATTGTGAACGCCAATAAAGCGTTAAATGAAGTTTCACAGGGCGATCTAAATGTTACTGGACGTTTAGATACAGCAACAGTAGAAGACATTACGATTAATCAAAAGGACATTACGATCACTACACACCTATCAGGAGTATTGGATGCAAGTGCCGGGCTATAGATAGATGAGACAAATGGAAAAATTACTGATTAAAATATTTGCCATAGTAACTTTTGTAAGAATTAATTCCTTATGAAGCAGTCGCTAATCGTACTAGAAGCTATTAAAGTACTTACTGAGTTATACTAAAAGGCAATCGTTACCAAGCACTAGAATGTGTTAATGGTAGTGGTAAAATACACACTATGACGAGAGTTATAGAGAATGTTCAGATGCCTACTATCATTATGACTCATATCAACACCCATGCTGCATAACTCTATAGTGTGTTTAGACAATTCTTACCAGATAATCATATTGAGTACTTTTTATCGTTCTAAGCAACTGTCTAATTGATAAAGTCATATACAAATAAGTGGGATATTCCATTTGAGTCAGTTGTTTCTGCTAAAAAGTTATTTTTTTCAAGAACACGGATAGAAGCGATATTGTCAGGTTCAACTCCAGCTAAAACAGTCGAAATATTGTTTTCTTTGCACCAATGAATAAAGCCTTCAAGAAATTCTGTTGCAAATCCTTTACTCCACATCACTTTAGAAACTACATAGCCTAAACGTAAGTTCGTACCACCATTTCCATCGCCAACTTTAAAATAATTTATAAACCCTATGGCTTTCTTAGTGCTTTTCTCTACAGCAAGTATTGTTTTGGCTTCACTATCGCGTTCTTGAATCCAGGCCTTAGCTCTTTTCTTATCATAATTACCTCGCCACATGAATGGGAAAGTCTTTGTGACATCAGGTACTAGTATATTTTCGACAATATCTACTAGGTCAGGCTGACTAAGTTCTTTTGGTTCAAAAGAATGCCATTCTTTGACTAGCAATCGTTTTGTAGTGAAGTAATAATTCAATTTGCATTCCTCGTAATACATGTTTTATATAGATTTTGTGAAAAAATTCGAGTATTATAATTTATTTTTTCTGAAAAATAAATAAATTTACAGAAAAAATAGCAGCCATATTTCATGAAATTCTCTCCAGTATTTAAGTAATTTAGCTGTAATTACACTAATGAAAAAGAAACCAGAATTTAAAGTAGTATCACCTTGTGAACATGCAGGTGATAACTAGAAGGTATATAAAAATCACACTATGGCGAGAGTTATAGAGAAGGTGAAGATGACAACTATCATTATGACTCACAATAAAAATTTAGTAGTTCAGTTATATCGTGAGTGATATGGAAGTTAAAATAATAAGGGAAGGAGCAACGGTAAGTTATGCACTAATTAGCATATACGGTAGCTATAGAGGTTTTTTGTACACTCTTTGTACACTTATGGGTACATAATTATCTATTTAAAAAGACTTAATATATTTCCTTATAAAATCTACTATATAGCACATTTTATAAGTTTTTCTATAGGAAGTTAGGTATTAATGGTCTATACATATCGCTACAGCGATAAAGATTATAAAATATGTTAGATTAAAAGGTTTCTATTTTAGACCATACGTCAATTATTTTTAAGCTGATTTCTTTTTACTGTCTTGAATCGCCAATGAGACACCATCCCAAAACTTTATTCTAGCTTTAATTGCACTGAGGGCAGCTTCTTCAGCTTCTGCAATCTTTGATTCATTTCCTTCGCATAATAGATCCAGCATACGTAAAGACATTGGTCCATGATGATCTCCATCAAGCTCTATATGACGATCTAGATAATAATGAAATACTTCTGCTTGTTCTCGTGATATGTTCATTTTATCAAGTAGTGCACGGAACATTTCTGGAATAATATGTTCTCTACCTAAAGCAAATGCTGCTGCAATAACATGAGGCTTATCACTATGAACAAAGTTAAATGTCGTTTCCATAAACTCTTTTGCCGCAGAAGGTATTTGAATAGTTTCTAGAGCAGTTTCTAATGAGTCTGATGTAACTTTGTCTACAAACTCGTTAATAAGCTCATTGCTCCCTTTTCTTACTTCTTCCATAGCTGATCGGTAAAGATTAAAATGACTTGTGTACGTTGTAGTTCCATCTTCTAGAGGGATACCTTCATCTGATTCTTCTTCTAGAACAATGTCATTAATAAAACGCTGTACTTGTGCATCACCATGAGGAAGCCATGGTGTTCTTGCGGGTGCAATTTGATTTTGCAAGTATTTCACCAAGGACATAAAATCCCAAACTGAATAAATATGGTGTTGCATAAAGATTGTTAAATCATCCATGTTTGTAACTGCTGCATAAACTGGGTGAGTTGCAAGTTCTTTTCTTAGGTGTTTTACGTTTTCAAGTGGGAAAGTTGTCATAATCAATACTCTTTGTTTTTTTTGAATACATACTAACCAAAGCTTATAGAATCCAACCTTATAAATAAGAATTATATTTAATATAATTCTAAGCCTTACCTGATTCTGCACAGAGTATTGATCGCTAGCATACTAATATGTTATGAAAGCACGTATTTTAGGGGGTTATAGAGGTAAATAATTCAGGGCTAAAAATACCCCATAAATCACAGGTGAAACGATAAGTTATGCCCTATTCCCTTATATACGGTATCTATCGATACCGTAGTGACACCTTTGGTGTCACTTTTTTAGTAAAAATTCCTCTATCTTCTATTAAATCAACTTCATAGAAACAATATACCATAAAAGTTAATTCCTAATAAAATCTCCCATATAGACTATTTTATAAGGTTTTCATGTAACTCAACGAATATTGTAATAGTAAAACATTTGGAGTATAATCAAAAAGAAGCATAATCATATATTTATATACTAAAAATAAGGTGCTAACTATGAAAAAATGGCGCTTAGATTTTAGAATTTGGTACTGGGTACATGCAGCGGTGGCTTTAGGATTACTTGGAACTGTATTTTTAAGAAAAACATTTTTAAGTTGGAGAACAAATAGCGAACTTCTTACACAGAAACTCTCCGAGATCAACTTGGAAGTTACAGCCGACCAGGCTAAAGTACTTGCTAAAGCTATTCGTGCCCAATGTGGGAATGGCATATTATTTTGGGGTATACCTTAGCTGCTTTATTGATCTGGAGGGTGATACTCTTCTTTACCGAAAGTGGAAAACAAAACTACCAAAACCTTAAAGAAGAAACTTTTTATAAAAAGATGCTTAAGCTAGGGTATATTGGTATCCATGGAATTCTTATCTTTATGGCTATAAGTAGGTTGCTTATCAATTTTTATGAGCCACTTGGTCTTACTAAAGAGGGAGCCCAGGACATCAAAGAGATTCATGAACTTGTTTTTAATGCTGTTCTTATCTTTGTACCTCTGCATATCATCGGTGTTTTCATCGCAGAAAATCAAAATGAAAAAGGGATTTTTTCAGATATGGTTAATGGTGGAGAAAAATCGTTGTAAAGTGTCTATATGAAATAGAATATAAAAAAGGCATATCCTATTTTCAGGATATGCCTCAGTGAAGTGAATGTTTTATCTATTATTAAAATGTCATCAATAGGTGTGGAGAAGACTCATCTATATTTACACCTGCAGTGTCAGACTCTGCCATGTGATGTGCCGATGCACTTGATGCCAAACCGATAGCTAATAGTAATAGTGTTGTTAATTTTCTCATTTGAAACCTTTCTTTTTTAAAGATGAGGAAGTATAGAATAGAAGTGTGAAGATAGTGTGAAGCTCACATTAATATCTGAATGATTTTCTAAAACCTTATAAAATACAAAATATTATAGTGTTTTTACTATGTTTGAATTAATGAGAATTATATAGATGAAGTATGTAATTTAGGGGTAAAAATACCCCATAAAATCAAAGGTGAAACGATAAGCCGGGTTTTGTCGTGGGTAGTTATTTATCTAGACGTATTGTTGCCAATACGTTCAAGCGAAGTATGTGTGCTGATCAAACAGCTTGTGAGACTTGTACCATATACTTCTTGCTGCGGACAGGGTTTACCTAGCTGCCTATGTTACCATAAGCACTGGTGGGCTCTTACCCCACCCTTTCACTATCACCACCGAAGTGGCTACCTACTTTCTGTTGCACTTGCCCTCAGATTACTCTGGCCATCTGTTAGATGGAGTCCTGTCTCACTTGCAGCCCGGACTTTCCTCTCGTGACATAATGTCACCAGCAACTACCTATTGCACCTTGATGGAATTATACCATATAAAACTCTAAGTATTAAGGGGGGGGTGAAGATAAATAACTTATAGTTATTATTATAAGAGTGGTTGTTAGCATTTGAGTCAAAAAAATTCTATAAAAGAAGCGTTATATACGCTAGCTTAACTATTCATTTTACCTATTGCACAAGAAACAAAACTTTTTGCTTTTGCTGAAGTACTATCCATGAAACTCATCTCTTCTGTAGCTAAAGGATAACCGAGTTCTCTCAGTGCTTTAGATAACTTATCGACATCCTTATTTTCCATATCTAACGTAATTTTACGTGGAAGAACGTTTAAATTGACTTCTATATCTCCAAATTCTTTGGCTAGTTTACTTTTAAGTGTTGAAGCACACCCTCCACACTTAACATTAAAAACCTCAAATGATTCCTTCATAAATTACTCCTGACGATTTAATATAGGAATATTATAGTCAAAAAATCTAAATGAAAGAAGTATAGTGTGTTTCTTTTTTAATCAAATATAATAGAAATAGGGTTAAGAAAAACGTTGTAGGAAAATATGTAGCGTGGGCAGGAATGCCCACTAAAAGTATTTGGATATTTTACGAAAGGAATGGAATTAAGAAAGAATTTCTTTAACAGCTTTACCGATCTCAGCTGGGGAAACAACAACTTTAACACCAGCTGCTTCAAGAGCTGCCATTTTTTCTGCTGCAGTACCTGCTGAACCAGATACAATTGCGCCTGCGTGACCCATAGTTTTACCTTTAGGTGCAGTTTGACCGGCAATAAATGCAACTACCGGCTTAGTGATCTGTTCTTTGATAAGCTTTGCAGCTTGAATCTCAAGATCCCCACCAATCTCACCAATCATAACGATACATTTTGTTTCAGGATCAGCTTCAAACATTGGTAATAATTGATTGTATGAAAGACCAATAATCGGATCCCCGCCAATACCAACTGCAGTTGTGATTCCATAACCTGCTTGAACAACTTGATTTGTTCCTTCATAAGTTAAGGTACCTGATTTAGAAATCAGACCAACATTACCTTTTTTGAAAATCATACCAGGCATAATTCCAATTTTACACTCTTCAGCAGTGATAATACCAGGACAGTTTGGCCCTAATGTTTTCATACCATGTTTAGTAGCGTATGCTTTAGCCATTTGCATATCTTTAACTGGAGCACCTTCAGTAATGATTACTGCAAGTTCAATTCCAGCTTCAGCAGCTTCCATTACAGCGTCACCAACAAATGCAGGTGGAACAAAAATCATAGAAACAGTAGCACCGGTAGTTCTTACAGCATCAGACACTGTGTTAAAAACTGGTTTACCTAGGTGTGTTTGACCACCTTTATTTGGAGTTACACCACCAACGATCTGTGTACCATAATCTATACATTGTTCAGCATGGAAAGAACCCTCTTTTCCTGTAAAACCTTGAACGATTACTTTTGTATCTTTATTTACTAAAATTGACATTGATTATTCTCCTTTTGCCGCAGCTACAGCTTTTGCTGCACCGTCACCTAAGTCATTACCAACAATCAAGTTAGCTATATTTGCATTTTTAAGGATCTCAGATGCTTCTGGAGCATTTGTTCCATCAAGACGAACAATGACTGGTACATTTACATCAGTAATTTTAGTAGCTTCGATAATACCATTTGCGATACGATCACAACGAACAATCCCACCAAAAATATTTACAAAAATTGCTTTTACTTTAGGGTTTTTAAGAATAATCTCAAAACCTTTTGCAACAGTTTCTGCGTTTGCAGAACCACCAACATCAAGGAAGTTAGCAGGAGTTCCACCCATATAATTAATCGTATCCATAGTACCCATTGCAAGACCAGCACCATTTACCATACAACCAATTTCACCATCTAAAGCCACATAAGAAAGCCCATATTTAGCAGCTTCTACTTCATCAGCATCTTCTTCTGTTAAATCTCTCATGGCAGCGATTTCCGGTTGACGTCCAAGAGCAGAATTATCAAATCCCATCTTGCCATCAAGCGCAAGAAATACACCCTTACCTGTCCTAACAAGAGGATTGATTTCAATCATTTCTGCGTCATTTTCCATGTAAAGTCTGAAAAGTTTTTCTGCAAATTTAATGATATTTTTTTGTTCAATCTTATCAGTGATACCTAAACCAAATGCAAGTTCTCTACCATGGAATCCTTGAAAACCAATAGCTGGATCAACAGGGATAGTGATAATTTTCTCTGGAGTGTTTTCTGCAACATCTTCAATGTTCATTCCACCCTCAGTAGATGCCATAATTAAAGGCATTTCCAATTTTCTGTCTAAAACAACTGAAAGGTAGAACTCATCTTTGATATCAGCACCATCTTCTATGTAAAGCTTTTGAACTAATTTACCCTCAACAGTTGTTTGGTGAGTAACCAAAGTCATTCCTAAAATCTCATTAGCTAAAGCTTCTACTTCATCAAGAGACTTAGCAAGTTTAACACCACCACCAAGACCACGACCGCCAGCGTGAATTTGAGCCTTAACAACCCAAACAGGACCACCTAATTGTTCTGCAGCAACAACTGCATCTCTCACACTTTCAACCATTATACCTTTTGGTGTTGGTATATTGTATTTAGCAAAAATCTGTTTTGCTTGATACTCATGAATATTCACGTGTACTCCTTTTTATATAATGAATACATTATACGATTTTAGATGGAATATTTGATTAATAAGGGGGGTTTCAAGGGAGTTTTATAGGTATGTGTTGTGTATCTACACAACACATACGCAGAGTGTTACGCTTTAGGGGCTATCATCTCTTCTGGTTTTACATTTTTATCGAAATCTTCTGCAGACATAAATCCGAGTGCAACTGCTTCCTCTTTGAGTGTAGTACCATTTTTATGTGCTGTTTTAGCAATAGTCGCTGCATTTTCATACCCAATATGCGGGTTAAGCGCAGTCACCAGCATCAGTGAATCATTTAAAAACCTGTCAATATTTGCTTTAATAGGCTCTATCCCAACTGCACAGTGGATATCAAAACTTCTCATGACATCAGCAAGAAGTTTTGTTGACTGTAATATATTATATGCAATGACCGGCTTAAAAACATTCAGTTCAAAGTTCCCCTGAGATGCAGCAATACCAACTGTTACATCGTTACCCATGACCTGTACAGCAACCATGGTCATAGCTTCTGCCTGAGTAGGGTTTACTTTACCCGGCATAATAGATGAACCTGGCTCATTGGCAGGAATTTCTATCTCACCCAAACCACATCTTGGGCCTGATGCCAACCATCTTACATCATTTGCTATTTTCATTAGGTTAGCTGCAAGTGCTTTGAGTGCTCCTGAAAGAACAACTTCCGCATCATGACCTGTGAGTGCATGGAACTTATTTGGTTGAGAAACAAATCCGTAATCTTTACCCATAAATGCATTTAACTGTGCTGCTACACGCTCGGAAAACTCTGGGTGACAATTGAGCCCCGTACCCACAGCTGTACCACCAATGGCTAATTCTCTACAATATACAAGTGCATCACCCAGTTGCTTAAGGTTAGTCTCTAACATCGCTACATAGCCAGAAATCTCTTGTCCCAAAGTCAATGGTGTCGCATCTTGAAGGTGTGTTCTACCTATCTTGACTACATCAGAAAATGCTTTTGATTTAGCCTCAAGTGTCGCTTTCAGTTGATTCAGTGCAGGCATAAGATTATCTGTCACCGCAACTACTTCAGCAATGCGCATACCAGTAGGAAAGGTATCATTTGAACTCTGTCCTTTATTGACATCATCATTAGGGTGAACAAGGTTCTCTTTTGTAAAGTCACCGCCTAAAATTTCAGTGGCTTTATTTGCAACTACTTCATTCATGTTCATATTTGACTGTGTTCCTGAACCTGTTTGCCATACCACTAACGGAAAGTTATCATCCAATTCTCCGGAAAGTACGGTTTCACACGCTTTAGAGATAGCCGTAGTTTTTTCATTATCAAGACGTCCAAGTTCATTGTTTACTAGAGCACACGCTTTTTTCAAATTGGCAAAACCATATACCACTTCCAAAGGCATTTTTTCATTACCAATCTCAAAGTTATGTACAGAACGTTGTGTTTGTGCAGCCCAATATTTATCGGCAGGGACTTTCATCTCTCCCATTGTGTCTTTTTCTATTCTATATTCCATTGTAATCCTTTCTTAAAAAAGCGATTAATCGCTTGAGCTTTCTGCTGAAGAAGACTCAGCGTCAGCATAGTATTTGGAGTTTCGTTCTAAATGCGCCCTATCTAGTCAAAAAATTTCTTCTCTTTAAGAACATCAATCATACTTCTTACAGACTGAACACTTTTCGCAAATTTTTTCTTTTGATTTTCACTCAATGTCATCTCAAAAAGTTTCTCAACACCATTTGCACCTAGAGCTACAGGCACACCAGAAACCACATCAGAGTGACCGTAGTGACCGTCTAAATAAACAGCACAAGGATGAATCTGTTTTGTATCTTTGAGGATTGCTTCTACCATTATCGCTGTAGATTTTGCAGGTGCATAATAAGCTGAACCTGTTTTAAGGTAACCTACGATTTCTGCTCCACCATGCTTGGTTCTTTCAACCACTTCCAAAATCTCTTCTTCATCAAGTACATCTGTCAAAGGAACACCTGCAACTGTCGAGAACTTAGGGAGTGGGACCATATCATCACCATGTCCACCCATTACTGAAGCACGTATTTGTCCTGCTCCATAACCGATCTTCTCATGGATGAAGTGAGCCATTCTTGCAGAATCTAAAATACCAGCCATACCAATAACTCTCTCTTTAGGGAATCCTGATTCCTTAAGTGCCACATAGGTCATAACATCAAGAGGATTGGAAACCATAATGATAATAGCATCTGGTGCATGTTCTTTGACATCTGCTACCACTTCTTTTGTGATCTCCGCATTGATCATAAGTAGATCATCTCTACTCATACCTGGCAGTCTAGGACTTCCTGCTGTAATAACTACTACATCTGAACCTGCCATTCCGGAAGCATCTTCGGCTACAGATACCAATGTATGCATTCTAGCTGCATTTGCTGCTTGTGACATATCTAACGCTTTACCTTTAGCGATTTCAACATTTCTATCTCTAAGTACTATCTCGTGACAGATACCTTTCATTGCCAGTGAATAAGCTACAGTAGCCCCCACATTTCCTGCACCGATGATCGATACTTTTTTACCTTTATTCATTATAATCCTTTAATTAAGAATGATAGGGGACCCCAAGGCAAAACATAACTCATAACTTATGTTATCAATTATGCTTTGCGACAAAAGAGGCTACATCAACCCTATGTTATATGACACAAATGTGTCAAGAGTATCTTTTTACACTAGATACTAAGAAGTGATGCAGAGGGTACACCCTCTGCAGAAGTGTATAGCGTACCAAAATGTTATTACATTTTGGTGACGAGTATTGCACACATAAGGTACAATACTCAATAGAGTCTTACTTATTATATAGCGTCAATGATCGCATTAAGTGTAGCAGATGGTCTCATCGCCTTAGCAGCTAACTCATCATTCGGGTGGAAGTAACCACCAATATCTTGAGGTTGACCTTCAACAGCAAGAAGCTCTTCAATAATAGTTGCTTCTTTCTCTTTAAGTTCAGCAGCAACAGGTGCAAATTTAGCAGCCAATTCAGCATCAGCACCGTTAGCAAGTGCATCTGCCCAGTATTGAGCTACAAAGAAGTGAGATGCTTTGTTGTCTGGTTGACCACATTTTCTACCTGGCTCTTTGTTGTTGTCAAGGTAACCTTCATTAGCAATATCTAGTGCAGCTGTAAGTGCAGCCAGTTTCTCATCTGAATGTTTTTGACCGATAAATCTTAATGACTCAGCAAGTGCCAAGAACTCTCCAAGTGAATCCCATCTTAAGTGACCCTCAGCTAAGAATTGGTCAACGTGCTTTGGAGCAGATCCACCAGCACCAGTCTCATACAATCCACCACCAGCGATCAATGGAACGATTGAAAGCATTTTAGCAGATGTTCCAAGCTCTAAGATTGGGTACATATCTGTAAGGTGATCTCTAAGAACGTTACCTGTAACAGCGATAGTATTTTCGCCTTTTCTTACTCTAGCATTTGTAAATCTTGTTGCATTAGTAACATTCATAAATTGAATATCTAAACCATCTGTATCATGGTCAGCAAGGTATGTGTTTACTTTTTTCATGATTTCAGCATCGTGAGCTCTGTTTTCGTCTAACCAGAAGATTGCAGGGATACCCTCTAATCTTGTTCTCTCAACAGTAAGTCTTACCCAGTCTCTGATTGGGATATCTTTTGTTCTACTCATTCTCCAGATGTCACCAGCTTCACATTCAAAGCTCATAAGAACACCATCAGCACCAGTTACAGTTACTGTACCAGCTTCAGCTAGTTCAAATGTAGTTGGGTGTGAACCATACTCTTCAGCTTTTTGAGCCATAAGACCAATGTTTTGCATTGTACCCATTGTAGATACATCGTACTGACCATTTTTAACACAGTCAGCTACCATCTCTTCGTGGAACATAGCGTATGTAGAGTCTGGAACAACAGCAACAGTTTCACCAGCT
>JAGSGJ010000044.1 GCA_023955225.1 Sulfurovum sp. | reverse complement strand
TTTAAATATTAAAATATTAAAAAACAAGGGAAAAGTTTTGAAAAGAATAGCATTATCAGTATTGACAGTAGCATGTATGAGTAGTTTTGGGGTTGCAGGTGGAGATTTTAAAGATGTTGAACCGGCGGTAGTTCCTGTCGTTCCAATGGCTGAGGAAGAAAAAAATCCTTGGTATGCAGGTCTTGCACTTGCTTATAATCAAACATATTCAACAGATCATGACTTCTGGACTGACACTCAACCAACTCAAGATGAAACCGGAAAACTGGTTGGTCTTGTCGGATATAATTTTAATGAGTATATTGCAGTTGAAGGACGTATAGGGGGGAGTATTATGTCAGAAGATTATGCTGATGTGATGACCTATAGTCTTTTCTTGAAACCTCAGTACCCAATCAGTGAAGATTTCACAATCTATGGACTTTTAGGATTTGGTTTAGTGCAGGTTGATGGTGCTGACGGCGATACACCTGCTGCTCCAAGTGTGGTTGGACAAGAGATACTAGATGATACTTCTTTCCAATGGGGACTTGGTTTAAGTTATAAAGTATATGAAGATTTCTCAATTTTTCTTGATTTTACAAAGTTGGCATATGATGCTGACATCGATTCTACACTATACGGATATGATCCTATAGTATATGACAAGCTTAGCGGTCAAGACTTAACCGTAGGTGTAACATATAATTTTTAATCTTCTCTCTTCGAGAAGAGTTTAGGAGGAGCCTGTATAGGCTTCCTTTTCTCGCACTCACTATAGTTAAATTTCTTAGAAAATAACTACGATAATCTTAAGGTACCAGATCCAAGGAAAACAATGAATACAAATAGCATGCACATAGATGAAGATGAAATAGATATTAGAGAGGTTTTTAGGACCGTTTATAGATATCGATATATGATTGTTTCATTGGTTTTTATATTTACTCTTGCTAGTAGCTATTATGCTTATTTTAAACCCAATGTCTATAAAGCTTCAGCAACGGTTGAGGTAGGTTTGGGACAACGTGGTGGTTATGGAAGTCAGGATATGCTGGCTATGGCTATGGACCCTGGAACAATGAATGCCGATACTGAGATGGAGATCATCAGATCAAGATTTCTCACTGAAAAAGCACTCAAAGATGTAGATTTTTCGCATCATTACTATACTACTAGAAGATATAAAGAACTTGAACTTTATAAAGAGAGTCCATTTGAAGTAGGTATGCTGAAAGGGTATGGCATCTCTTTTAACTTAACTCCTGTAGATGAAAAAAGTTATCGTTTGAGAGTAGAAGAAGCAAAAGATAGTCATGGTAACATTTGGTCTTATGATGAAGTTAATGCTTATGATAAAGAGATCATCACAGAACACTTTCATCTCAATGTTATCAAAACTAAAGAGGCTCAAGATGCGAAGTATCGTTTTGTGGTCATAAATCCCAAAGATTTGGCAAGCTATGTTCAAGGTGGTGTCAGCGTAAGCCAAGCTTCAAAGTATTCTACTATTCTTTTGATTTCTTATAGCGACAATGTAGCCTTGCGTGCACAAGAGTTTGCAAATGCTTTATCTGCTGCATATATACAGCAAAATATAGAGAAAAAAACACAAGAAGCTACACGTAAACTTACTTTTATCGATAATCAATTGAAACTCATTACAGAAAACCTTAAGGGCTCAGCGATAAAGTTGGAAGAATTTAAAAAATCATCCAATACCGTTAACTTAAGCTCCAAAGCTGAAAACATCATTCGTCAAATGAGTGAACATGAAACTAAACTGGCAGAGATATCTATACAGGAAGAGATGTTAGGTACACTTTATGAACAGGTAAAATTAGGTAAAAACCTTGAAAGTCTTACTGTCGCAGGTGTGGAGATGGGAGAGTCTTCGCTTTCTGATATGACAGGAAAACTGCAAGATGCGATTCTGAAAAAGAAGATTCTACGTGAAGACTATACTGAGATGTACCCGGGTGTGCGTAAGTTAAGTAAAACAATTACACAACTTAAGAAACTCATAGTTTCTACGATAAAAAGTCTTAATAAAAGCATTAAAGAACGAAAAGTGCTGCTTGAAAAATCTATAGCCCAGTTGCAGAAACATTTAAATACACTTCCTGCAGATGAAAGAATGTTTGGACAATTACAACGTAAGTTTGTGGTGAATGAGAAGATATATTCTTACTTACTGGAAAAACGCTCAGAAACTGCGATCATTAAAGCATCTACGGTTAGCAAGAACAGAATAATCGATGAAGCGCTTTACCCGGGAGGACCGATCAAACCTAAACGAAAGTTAATCGTACTGGTAGGGTTGATACTGGGACTTATCTTGGGGATCGCACTTGCTTTTGTAAGAGAATTCTTGGATGATCGTATCAAAGGTGAAGAAGATGTTACAAAGCTAACGGATGTACCGGTACTTGGTGTGATCCCGAATATCAAAGAGGGTAGTGATAAGGTCAAAGTATTTATCTCTCCTAAGTCTGCTTTGGCAGAATCATTTAGAAATCTACGTACGAATTTACAGTTTATGTTAAAGCAGAAAGACTCACATGTGATCGCCGTGACTTCTACCGTAGGTGGAGAAGGAAAAACAACGGTTTGTATCAACCTGGGTGGAATCATGAGTATGGCCGATAAGAAAACGGTGATCTTGAACCTTGATATGAGAAAACCAACACTGCATCAAAAGTTTGGATTACAAAATGTAAAAGGTATGAGTACTCTGCTTTCTGAACGTACAAATTTAAGTGAAGTGATCCAGCATACAGAGTATGATAATTTAGACATCATTACTTCTGGACCTATACCACCAAACCCAAGCGAACTTATACAAAGTCTACTGATGGAAAAAGTACTGGAAAAGCTAAGAGAAGTCTATGATGTTATCATTTTAGATACACCTCCTATAGGTTTGGTGACAGATGCAAGAACACTGATGCATTTCGCAGATACAAGTATTTATGTGCTTAGAGCAAATCATTCGAAAAAAGGTTTTTTACACAGTATAAAAAAACTCGCTAAAGAAGATATACGTGGGTTTGGAATACTTGTGAATGATGCTAAAATGGATGGTCATGGATATGGATATGGATATGGATATGGATATGGATATTATGAAGAAGACAAGGATTAAAATGCAGTACAGTGAGAGACTTTTAGTGCTAAAGCACAATGCATGTGAGCAACTAAATTGCGAATCGTTAAATGTCGAATCGGACAAGAAATGATCTTCCCTCTTTTTGGAAAGAAAAAAGAGAAACAAAAGGGACCTGCGTTAAAAGTTGATCTGCATTCCCACTTCATTCCTGGGATAGATGATGGTTCGGTGAGTATGGAAGAGAGTCTTATTCTGTTGAAAGGAATGGAGGCTCTGGGTTACGAGAAAGTCATTACTACACCGCACATCATGTTTGATGCTTATAAAAATACGCCACAGATCATCAATGATGGGTTGGTTTCTTTAAGAGAAGCTTCAAAATCTGCAGGGATAGAGATCGAGATAGAGGCTGCTGCGGAGTACTACTTGGATGAAGGGTTTTATGATCATTTGCATAGTGGTGAAGTGATGAGCATTAAGGGGAAGTATCTGCTTTTTGAAACTTCTTATGTGTCTAAGCCCTTACAGTTGGAAGAGATGATCTTTGAGATAGGTGCAGCAGGGTATACGCCACTGATGGCACATCCGGAACGTTACCGTTACATCAAAGATCCGTTAAAAGAGTATACAAGACTGAAAGATCTTGGAGTGATGTTTCAAGTTAATTTGAATTCATTTGGGGGACATTACGGGAAGTCAGCGAAGAGTTTGGCAGATTTTTTAAGTAAAGAGGGAATGATAGACTTTTTGGGTTCTGATGTGCATCATAAAAAGCATGTTGAAACACTTACTGATATTTTTCAGTCTGATGCTTATAGTACACTCTTTAGCAACAATACGATACGCAATGATGATCTTGCGTAAATGTTTTAATAGATATGAGCTATACTATACAAAATAAAGAGGAGAAGGATTTAAATGTTTAAAATGAAGTTAATAGTGTTAACAGGAGTACTGTTCATTCTAGGAGGATGTGCAGGTTCAGAATACAAACTTGCACAGACGGAGCAACCTATAGCAGAAAAGAAAGTAAGCGATAGAAGTATAGAGTATCGTATCTTATCTCAAGATAGATTAGAGATCGCTCTATATAAAGATCCAGCACAAGATTCAATAGGATCAGTGAATGAGTTGGGACAGAGTATGAACCAAAAGGGTATTCTTGTGAATGCAGCAGGGTATATCTCTTTGCCTCTTATAGGAAAGATCAAAGTAGCTAGTTTATCACAGTCACAAGCAGCAGATCGCATCACGAAACAGTATAAAAAGTATCTGAATACACCTTCTGTCTATGTGGAAGTACTCAATAAGCGTCTCTTTGTTTTAGGTGAAGTGAAGAATCCGGGTGTAGTAAAGCTGGACAAAGAGAAAATGACACTGTTTGAAGCGATTGCTTTTGCAGGAGACTTGACTGATGCGGCGGTGAGAGACAACATCATCATCCTTTCAAATAGTCCTAAAAGCGGAATGGAGATGCGTAGAGTGGATCTGACTAACTTTGATACAATGAAGTATGCTTCTTTGATGTTAAGACCTAATGACATCGTCTATGTACAACCGGACAACTGGAAAGAGTTTAAAGTCGCTTCAGATAATTTCACATCACCATTTGAAACAATTGCAAAGATCGCAGCACCATTTGTTACTCTTAAATACTTAGAGAACTAGGTATAGGATCACAATTTTCTAAAAGTACCTTTCATAGGTACTTTTATGTAGGAAAGTGACATAAATATGACATCTAGAATGCTATAATTAGGGTATATGCAATCTATTTATTTAATGTAGTAGATAGATTTTTAGTGTAATTTTTAGAGAACGGAAGTTTTATGATCGATCACATAGTTCCATTTATTTTAATTTTTTTCTTTTCACTCCTCTTTATAAGAGTGATACGCAACAATGCTACTAAGTTAGGCTTAGTGGATATACCTAATCAACGTAGTGCACACTCAAAACATACTGCTAGTGGTGCAGGGATAGGGTTTTATCTTCCCGTCGCTTTTGTACTTCCTGTTTTTTATTTTGATCTGATCGTTAGCTATGCATGGACGTGTACTGCCATTTTACTTGTGTTCATAGTTGGGGTACTGGATGATCATCATGATACATCTCCCAAAACTAAATTCTTTGTGATCATGCTTGCTACAGTGTTGCTGTATTTTGATAATATTGTGATCGATGATATTGGTATGTTCTTTGGCTTTGAACTTTCATTAGGTTGGTTTGCACTTCCTTTTACACTGTTTGCAGTGGTGGGCTTTACCAATGCACTGAATCTGATAGATGGTCTCGATGGGCTTTCTGCTACAGTGAGTATAGTGATACTGGGGAGTTTTTTTGTTGTAGGGTATATGCATGATGATCTTTTTATGATACTGATTTCGGGGGCATTTATCTCTGCTCTTATAGGGTTTCTTCTGTTTAACTGGCATCCCGCTTCCATCTTCATGGGGGACAGTGGTTCATTGACATTAGGGTTTGTGATCTCCATACTGGCGATCAAGTCACTGGAGTATCTGCCTACGATCAGCATACTGTTTATAGCGGCTATCCCTGTTTTAGATACTTTGGTGGTGATGGTGCGTCGAAAGATGAATGGAAAATCCATGTTCTGTGCAGACAGATGTCACATCCACCATATACTCAGACACTTCTTTGCGGAAGATACAGGTAGTACGGTACTTTTTTTAGGGGTACTGCAGGCGATCTACTCTTTGACCGGTTTGCAACTGGATGAGAATATGGATGAAGGGTACTTCCTGATTCTTTTTTTACTGAATGTGGTACTTCTTTATATGTTTCTTGCTGCGATGATAAAAAGACAAAAGAGGAAATGTTAAGTCTCTTTCAAGCCCGAAGATGACGAGAGTTAAAATTTTTTTAGAATGATATAGTTTAAAGCTATACTTTATTTTACATGATTTCCACATACCCAGAACTGTGGCCTTGTTTTTCCTTTCATGTTTTAAAAAACGAAACAAAAATCGACATCACTCTCAAATCGCTTTGCTTCCAAGGGCGTTCATGATGTCAGGGGCGTACTTTGTACGATTATTTGAGGATGACGGAGGGTTCTCTGTTAAAACTCTTCCATATTAAAACTATCACCACTACTTCAATGGCTATCAGTAAGTAATGCAGATCATAGACTTGCTCTTGAGGGGTCTCTATGCCGTAGTGAGTGAAGAGTTTATAGATGATATATGAGATCCCCATTCCTGAAAGATAGCCCAGTTGTTTTGCTGTGTCGAGTTTGGTTAAGAGGATATCTGTTTGCAAGAGCAGGGTTTCTGCTCTTATGAGGTAGCTGCCAAAGACAAAGGTGATCTGATAGCCGATGTAAAGAAGAAGGGCAGTCTGATAGCTATAAGAAGCATAGATAAAATAGAGCATCGCTAATAGAAGTACCAGCTCAACAAAGAGAGAGATCCTGAAAAACCAATGGGCATTGAGTATGTGATGATAGAGACGTGCGACAAGCAACATCCCCATGGCAAGAACGACACCACCCAGTGAGTAGATGGAGGGTTCAAGCGGTGCATAGAGTGTGAAGATCGCACCTACACTCAATCCTAGAAAGAGAGAGTTAAAGAATTTGTATCGGATGAACCAGGATGGGATAATTTTTAACATGGGTGATTATATCCTAATATTTTTCATTATATTTACTTACAAAAACACACTTGATTTTACAAGGCTTCCATATGCCTCGAACTGTGGTGATGTTTTCCTTTTCTACCCCAAGGGCACTTCCTCGCTTCGTTCAGGGCGTTTTTTAGAAAAACGAAACAAAAATCGCCACGGTTCTCGAATCGCTCCGCTTACAAGGTCGTTCACCGTGGCAGGTGGCGTACTTTGTACGATTAATGGAAGAAGGGGATCTTAAAAACTGTATTTCACTTTTGCATAGAGTGAACGATCTTCTGTTGCGTAGCCGTAGCTTGACTGGTACTCTTTGTCGAAGATATTTTTAGCATGGATCGTTAAGTCAATGTTCTCCATGATCTCAGTACTGAAGTTTAGGTTCCAAACTGTGTAGTTTCCTGTTGGAACTTCAGAAGCAGGCCAACCACCATCTGTGTCCATTCTGTCACCTATATACTGTGCATCTAACCCAAACTGTATATCGTTCGAAGTGTTGTAGTAGCTTATAGATGCGTTGAGTGTGTCTTTCGCACGCCTAATAAGGTCTGTGCCATCCTCTTTTTCGTAGTCAAATAAGTGTGTATAGTTTGCAGATAGTATGAGATTTAATGTAGACAATGCATAAGAACTTTCAACTTCAAGTCCAGAGAACTTCTCTAT
The DNA here is from genome assembly GCA_023955225.1 of Sulfurovum sp. Taxonomy (GTDB): domain Bacteria; phylum Campylobacterota; class Campylobacteria; order Campylobacterales; family Sulfurovaceae; genus Sulfurovum. Next base: position 6,807 of record JAGSGJ010000044.1, on the reverse strand, counting down.
TCCATTGGTGTTCTTATATTCTGCTGGCCATGTACCATCTATATAGACAATTGCATCTTCTACTTTTGTATTGAAGTAGCTAACAGAGATAATATCTTTATAACTGGCAGATATATCATAACCTTTTGTATACGCAGGTTTCAAAAGATTAACTGTAGGTGATTGATTGGCAAGCTGATAAGCACTTGGTGAATCATACGAAGTATAGTAGTTTGCAGATGTTGTAAAACCTCTTAGAAACTGATAGTCATGGTTAAGACCAAGTTTATATGTAGTCTTATTCTCAAACTCATCATAATTATCATATCTTAGATTTGTTTCTAAGAGTGTGTTTTTATTTAAATTGTAGGTGTTCGCAAGAAATATTCCTTTGTTGGTATAACTTGATTTATTTTCTGGGTACGTGTTAAATTGGTTGAATCCATCTATATCTTTATACTCCAACCCTAAAATCGCTTTACCCTTTTCATATTGGTATGCATTGATGAGGGAGTACTCTTTAACTGTCGCTTTATAGATATTCTGGTTGTCTACATTGTAATAGGCATCATAGGTGTAATAGTCCCTATCGTACTCACCTCTACTGGCATGCAAAGTAGCACTGTAGTTATTTAGCGTAAAGAGATAGTCTAGTGCAATATTGCTTTGATCAGATGTGGCATGACTGTAGTCATCATTTACTTGTAGTACAGAAAAACTGTCATCATACTCTGTCTCAGTTTTGATACGGTTATAACTGAGGTTGAGTTGATTGTTTGTATCAAAAGCATATCCGAGTTTTATATTATAATTTTTGTTTTCGTACCCATCTTCTTCTGCAGATCTTGGAGCCAATGCAGAAAACCCATCTGTTTTGAGGTATGAAGCAAGCACTTGTGCTGTGATCTTTTCATCTTTGTAAGAAAGATCAGCATCGGTACCTCTAGTGTTGTATGAGCCATAGCTTAAAGCAAGTGAACCATGCACACCTTCTTTAGCTTCTTTGGTAATGATGTTAATGACACCAGCAGATGCATTTGAACCCCAGATACTGCTTGTTCCACCTTTTATGATCTCTATTTGTTCTATGTTGCTTGTTGTGAGACTGTCAAGCAGTGCTGTCCCATTGGTCGTACTTGGGTCATTGAGACGCATACCGTCTAAGAGTACGAGTACTTTACCTGAGTCTGCACCTCTAACAAAAAATGAAGTTTGCTGTCCAAGGCCACCAGAATGTGTTACCGAGATCCCAGCTACAGTGTTAATGGCTTGTGCAACGGTTTGATACCCTTTTTCTTCTATGTCAGTAGAAGTAATAACTGTAACGTTTGCTGTGGTTTTTTGGATGGATTGTGTTGTTTTATTGGATGAGATTATAGTGATGGGTTCTAGTGTTTCATCTGCGTACGTGTTTGTGAGTAATAGTGTAGCCGTTATGAGGCTGAGTGAGTTGATCGTCATAGGGTGTTCCTTGTTTATTTATATGTTTAATGTGCTGATTAATAAAGGGTAGATAAACAAGGAGGTGAAGTTTTGTATTCGTGGTAGATAAAGGCTTTTTTATGGTACTGAAAATTGCTGTCGATCCAACACAACTTTGAAAGTGTGGAGTACATAGCGATGACGGCTAATGAAAAGTAATTTTTGTTATGGCCTCTAAGATGTTTCATGTGCGGATTGTACAGCAATTTTCTTTAGGAATCACTGTGGATTTTAGGCTAAAAAAAGTATAATCTTTTATACGATCTTTGAGGAGAAACAAAGCCTATGACTTACAGTACCTGGTTTGAAGCACATGGCCAAAAACATAAAAATATCATGGCTAAATTGGAAGGGCTAAGTGATGCAGATGTCATCGCATACTTCAAATTTGAAAATATGGTAGAAAAAGAACCGGATTTTTGTTTTTTGTATAAAGACAACAAAAAGTGTCATGAAATGGAAGATCTGAACTGTTACCTCTGTGCCTGTCCTTACTTTCGTTTTAAGGATGAAGGGTTTTCCAAAGAGGGTAGTCAAGTACTCTACAGTACGTGTAGTATAGAGTCCAAAGATGGCGCACAGTTTGTCTCTGAGAATGCTGTACATCAAGACTGTTCCGGATGTACAGTGCCCCATCATGATGCGTATATCAAAAAGTATTTTTCAAGAGATTGGTTTGAGATAATGAGAAAAGTGCAAAACGTTAAAGAAAATCAAGTATAATCGCTTTAATTATTTAAAGGATATTCAATGGCTATTGAAACAATTACAAGTACAGACGCATTTAAACAATTGGTAACAGATGTTACTTCACAAGCAGGGTACAAAGAGCCTATGGCATTTGGTATCGCAAGAGTAGACAGAGGTCAAAAAAACGCTGAAAAAATACTTCAGGCGAACTTTGGACTCATCAACTGGAAAGAGAACTTTGGATCTGCCGCTGTATGTATAAAAGCACTACAGGAAGCGGGATGTGATGTAGACTTTTCAGGAACAGAATTTGTAGCAACGCTAAGCGATAGCTTTGTACAAAACGCTATGGCTGCTTTTGCACCGTATCTTGCAGAAGCAACAGGTGATGCACATAAAAATGTACAAGTGATCAAAGCACTTGCAAACATGGAAGACATCGGTAAAAACTTTAGAATCGTATTTATGTTTGAAGATGCAAATGCAGCGTCAGTAGAAGCAGTATACTTAAAACTGTATGCACTTTCTCAATCTAAAGCTGAACTTAGAAAAGTAAATCTTAACGGTGCATTTGGAATTCTTTCCAATGTGGCATGGGTTGGGAATACACCATTTGAGCTTGACTACTTAAGAGACAATGAAATCGAAATGAAACTTAACGGTACATACCCTACAGTAGACTCTGTAGATAAATTCCCAAGATTCTTACAGCATATCATTCCTGCAGACAATACACGTATCTTGGAAGCATCTAAAGTACGTATGGGCGCACAACTTGCAGCTGGAACAACAGTCATGCCAGGTGCATCATACATCAACTTTAATGCGGGAACACTTGGTCCTGTAATGGTTGAAGGGCGTATCTCTTCTTCTGCTATCGTGGGTACAGGTTCTGATGTTGGTGGTGGTGCGAGTATCTTAGGTGTTCTTTCTGGAACTGACGGAAACCCTATCAGCATTGGTGAAAATACACTGCTTGGTGCAAACTCAACATGTGGTATCCCTCTTGGTGATGCGTGTATCATCGATGGTGGTGTGGCTATCTTTGCAGGGACTAAGGTTAAAGTAGCACCTGAAGAGTTAGCTAAAATTGTTGCGGCAAACCCTGAAGCAAATTTAGATTCTAAAACAACATTTAGAGCAGATGAGTTCCAGGGACTTTCTGGTCTTCACTTTAGACAAAATTCAACAACGGGTGAAATGGTTTTAAGAAGAAGTACAAGAGAAGTGAAATTAAACGCGGATTTGCATTAATATTGATATTTGAATCCTGAGGGAGGACATAGGAGTCCTCCCCTACGGAAATTTGTTTTATAAATGTCCTTTTGTATTGATCGTGGCGTTGTTTCTCTCTTCTACCCCAAGGGCACTTCCTCACTTCGTTCAGGGCGTTTTTTTAGAAAAAACGAAGCAAAAAATCGTCGTGGCTCTCGAATCGCTCCGCTTACAAGGGCGTTCGCCACGACAAGGCACGCTTTGCGTGATTTATATTAAGGAGTAAGGTATGCGTGTAGATAAATGGCTTTCAGCTGTGAATGTGGTGAAGCGTCGTACGATTGCTACTGATATGCTTAAATCGGGTGTAGTACTGGTGAATAATATGAAAGCAAAAGCCTCTAAAAATGTTGCTATAGGTGATACAGTAACCATCGAATATCTTAAAGGTGCAAAGTCGTATGAAGTACTGCAAATACCTACAACTAAGACTATACCTAAAAGTCAAAAAGAAGAGTACGTTAAGGAGCTGTAAATGAGTAGTAGAGCACAGTTTGAAAAACTATTTAACAATGAGATGTCGACAGAAGAAGCACGTTCTTTCTTAATAGACCTTTATGAAAAAGGTGAAAGCGGCAGTGACATTGCTGCGGCTGCTTCTGTGATGCGTGAACACTCCATTAAGCTCTCTTTGTCTGATGATCTAAAAGAAAAAGCCATCGACGTGGTAGGTACAGGTGGCGATAAAAGTGGAAGCTTTAACATCTCTACCACTGTGTCACTTCTTTTGGCTTCTCTGGGTCGTGTTGTGGCTAAACATGGGAACAGAAGTGTGACTTCCAACTCTGGCTCAACGGATGTACTTGAAGCATTGGGTATCAACCTGGATCTTAGCATAGAGAATAAAATCAAAATGCTTGAAGAGACAGGCTTTTGTTTTTTCCCTGCGACGGATCATCATCCTGCGATGAAGCACATTATGCCTATACGTAAATCCATAGAGCATAGAACGATCTTTAACATACTTGGACCACTGACAAATCCTGCCGGAGCGGAAAAATACCTTTTAGGTGTATTTGATCCTTCATACATTAAACGTATGGCAGATGCGTTGCTTGAACTTGGTGCCAAACGTGCCTATGTGGTCAGCAGTCATGACGGTATGGATGAGATAGCACTTGCATGTAACTCTTCTTTTGCCTATGTGGAGTCAAACCGTATCTCTGAAGGTGAGATAAACCCTGAGACATTTGGATTTAAACTTGCCCCTAAAGAGGCCATCTTGGGTGGAGATGCAAATTTTAATGCACAGATCACTAGAGATATATTCTCAGGTAAAGAGACGGGTGCGAAAAGAGACATTGTTTTACTTAATGCAGCTTTTGCACTGTTTGTAGATGGGAATGTACGTGACATAGAAGAAGCTGTAGAGATGGCGAAAAGCGGACTTGACAGTGGTAAAGCCAGTGAGCATCTAAAACGTATGGCAAAGGTGAGTCAACAACTCTCAGGCAGTAAGTCATAGTGAAAGAGATAATTGCATCACTGGATGAACTGGATAAAGTGGTAAATTATTTGGATGAAACACTTCCCTCAAATACGATCGTCTTTTTACGGGGTGATCTGGCTGCAGGAAAGACGACACTCACACAAGCGATAGCAAAAGCCAAAGGGATCGAAGGTGAAGTCACTTCTCCAACCTTTTCTTTACAGCAGTGTTATGGTGCAAAAGATGGTAGTAGTCTCTACCATTATGACCTCTATCGTTTAGACCATGAAGAGTTTATGCAGCTCGGGCTTTTTGAAGAGTTTGAAAAGCAGGGATGGCACATGGTAGAGTGGGGCTCTGATGAACTTAAAGCCTTTTTAGAAGGTGTAGGTTATAATGTTGCAACAATAGACATAGAACCTATTTCAAATGGAAGAAAGTATAAAATACAAAATTAAAATGCGACTAGTCGCATGAACTCACTGTTGAAGTGGTCTCAGTGACAACGTAGCTTTTTGGGCTTTGCCCGAAAGGCGTTCTAATAATAATCTATAAAATAGACAGTATAGGGTAAACATGCATACACTTGAAGCCAAAGGCCTTGCCAAAACCATTAAAAAAACAAAGCTAGTACATGATATCTCTTTAAGTGTGAAGAGTAAAGAGATCGTAGGACTTCTCGGTCCAAACGGTGCGGGGAAGACCACGTCATTTTATATGGTATGTGGACTAACAGATGCTACAGAAGGCCAGGTTTTTTTAGATGGTGAAGATGTCACAAAACTACCTTTAAGTGCTCGTGCACAGATGGGTATAGGGTACTTGCCTCAAGAGTCCAGCATTTTTAGAGACCTTACGGTAGAAGAGAATCTGCTCATTGCAGCCGAAGCGTTAGACCTTGACAAAGAGACGATCCAGCCACGCATTGAAAAACTACTCGAGATCTTCAACATTGAACCTATCCGTGCCCGTCTGGGGATACGCCTCAGTGGGGGAGAAAGAAGAAGGGTTGAGATAGCAAGAGCACTGGTAGGAGAACCAAAGTTCTTACTGTTGGATGAACCTTTTGCCGGTGTTGACCCCATAGCTGTGTTAGATATACAGAACATTATCAAGCAACTGGTTGATCTGGATATGGGTATTCTCATTACAGACCATAATGTCCGTGAAACACTGGGCATTTGCGATAGAGCCTATGTAATGAAAAGTGGGGAAGTGATGGCTACGGGTACCAGTGATGAAGTAGCCAATGATGAGAATGTACGTAAGCATTATCTTGGTGAACACTTTACGTTTTAGATTGATGGGACGGAAAATGGGAAAAGCCCATCTTTCCTACGCTGACACTGGGTCTACTTACGATTCGGCATTTAGTGCCTCACTTGCACTGCATTTTAGATGCATGCCAACAGTAGGTCCACGCACCTTGGTGCTTAAAAAGAAAATATATGAATAAAGCTTTAAAACAAATAAAAATCCTCCTCGATACTGAAGTGAAAGCCAGGAACAACAGTTCTGAACTCTGTTTTGAAAAACCTGATCCCCTTCTCATCGCATCTCAATATCATGACGAATCTATAGCGCTTGTCTGTGCATTGTTTGCCTATGGCAATGCAGGACTTATCGTCAAGTTTTTACAAAGTTTTGATTTTTCTTTATTGGAGTCCAGTGATGAGCAGATAAAAAAATCACTTACTTCTCACTATTATCGTTTTCAAAAAAGTGAAGATGTTGCTGCATTGTTCATCGCCTTGAAACGTTTAAGGTCTGAAGAGAGCATTGAAAATATATTCTATGCTGGTTATAAAAAAGAAGAAAATATTTTAGATGGTTTGTGGTCTTTCATAGAGACTTTACAATCTGTCTACCCTAGAGAAACACGTGGATATAACTTTTTAGTAGGATCAGTACCTAAAAAAGTAGCTTCAGCAGGAACGTACAAACGTTATATG
>JAGSGJ010000016.1 GCA_023955225.1 Sulfurovum sp. | reverse complement strand
TGTAGAAATTACCTCTACTTCTATGGAGGCAGAAGAGTTAAAAAAAGAAGTACATTTTATTGGTGATGCGAAAATAATCAAAGGCGGTGATTGGTTACATGCTGAGAGAGTAGTCGTCTACTTTGGTGAGAATAATGAAACAAGTAAATATGAAGCTATTGGTTCAGTCTCCTTTGAGTTTAAGAAGGATGAGATGCATTTCAAAGGGAGTGCTGATAAAGTGATATACAATATTGTTAAATCTCTTTATCTCCTAAAAGGAAAAGCAGTCATAGATGATCTTGTCAAGAAAAGTCATGTAGATGGAGATGAGATCATGCTTAACATGTCTACAGGGAGTGTAGATGTTAAAGGTAGTCGTAAAAAACCTGTGAAGTTTATTTTTGATATGGAGAAGAAATAGTGAATATACCTCGTGTAGTAGAAGCAGAATTTATCAAATCGGCACAGAGTATTGCTGATTCTTTACCTGAAGATATGAGTGAAGTGGTTTTTTTAGGACGTTCAAATGTAGGTAAAAGTTCCACACTTAACTCCTTAACGCAAAGAAAGAACTTAGCAAAAAGTTCATCTACACCGGGTAAAACACAGTTGATCAACTTTTTTGAAACGAGATATCTTTACAACGAACAGAGTTACCCTGTACGGTTTGTAGATTTACCGGGATTCGGTTATGCAAAAGTCTCTAAAACACTGAAAGAAGTTTGGCAGAAGAACCTTGTTGAATTCATTCAACATCGTGTCTCTATACGTCTTTTTATCCATCTGCGTGATGCTCGTCATCCTCATGCCAAAATAGATGATGATGTGGAAAAGTATATTTCTGAATTTATTCGTCCTGATCAGAAATACCTGACAGTATTTACAAAGATCGATAAACTCAATCAAAAAGAGAGAGCAAAACTTAAAAGAGAATTTCCTGGATCTATTACCCTCTCGAACCTAAAGAAGAATGGTCATGACAGGGTACACCAAAATATACTGCAAACGATTTTTGGTGTAGATGATGAAGTTAAAAAAGAGAACGAGGAATAAGTGTGATTGAACTTGTTAAAGCAAAACTGAGTGATATTCCTGCGATGCAGGCACTGGTTGTCTCTGAAGTAAAGGATGGAATCATCCTTGATCGTACCGAAGATGAAGTGGCAACAAACATACGCTCTTATGTCTTGGCAAAAGATGGTGATAAACTGGTTGGCTACACAGCGTTACATGTACATTCCAGAAGATTGGCAGAGATTAGAAGTCTCATTGTTGACGAAGCCTATCGTGGACAAAGAGTCGGTCAAAGAATGGTGCAGTTTACATTAGATGAAGCCAAAGATATAGGTGTAGAAGAAGATGTACTTGTCTTAACCTATCTTCCTCAGTTTTTTCTAAAACTTAACTTCAAAGAGATCAATAAAGAGGTGATACCTGAACATAAAATTTGGGCTGATTGTATCAAGTGTATACATTTTCCTATTTGTAATGAAGTAGCCTTAGTCTACAAATTAGCTTAATCTGAGTTTTAATTATGGATCATGTAACCAAAGCACAACATGGCCTGTTTTTTTGGTTATTTACTGGCATATTTATCTTTTTTTATCCTATGCTCATCTCTATCTATGTTTTTTTACCCCTTTTAATAGGGGCCATGGGTTATATGATGGTACAGGGATTAGAGAGAGAAAAATCATCTTTTATTTTACTTGCTATCGTATATATGCTAAATTTAGAAGTCAATCTCACTTTACCGATCTTTCTTAGTGTAATTTCTACTTTATTGTTTTATGTCTTGGTATATCCGCCGTTGAAACACTTTCGAAAATGTCAAATATGTAGACCGCTGTTAAGTGTACTTTTCTTAGATATTATGTACCTAGGGTGTCTATTTTCTTATGATTTTATTTTCCAAACGCAGAGTATTATTTTAGATGAAATCTTACTCTATTCCCTTATAGTAGATATGTTAGTTGTGGTGATCTTATGAGATATAAGTTTATAATATTCGTTTTCATTGTTTTTTGGGGAGTGATGATAACACGACTGTATCATGTTAGTATAAAATCCAATTTTTACTATGAAGGATTGGCAAAAGAGAATATAGAAAGAAAACAATTTATCAAACCCGTGAGAGGTGAGATCACTGATGTTCGTGGAAATTTATTGGCCATGAACCAGATAGGGTTTTCACTCTCCATTGCACCACATTTAAAAGTAAAGAACCCTCAGTTGGAATATGTCATCGACACACTGGTTGAAACGTTTCCTGACCTCAATAAAACGGTGATGTTAAAAGTGTATAAAAAACATAATTCCCCTTATAATCATAAGTATATTAAAGTCGTTGATTTTATACATTACTCAGATATGATGGGTGCCTATCCGAAATTAAGTTTAGTCGAAAATATTAAAATAGAAGCAGAAACAAAACGCTATTACCCTTATGGGAAGTATGCTGCACATATCGTTGGCTACACTGGAAGATCCAATAAAAAAGAAAATGCAAAAGACCCTGTGGTTAATGAAGTAGGTAAAATAGGGAAGAGTGGTTTAGAACGTCATTACAATAAAGTATTAGAGGGTGAACTAGGCTATGAGGTTAGTAAAGTTACCGCAACAAACAAAGCTATAGAAGTACTTGAAAAAGAACTTCCAAAAGACAATAAAAATATACGTCTTAATATCGATATAGAACTCCAAAAGATGATCTATGAACGTTTTGGAGATGATACGGGTGTGGCAGTTGTCATGCGTACCAATGGTGAAGTGTTATCCGCAGTGAGTTATCCTTCTTATGACCCTAATCTTTTTGTAGGAGGTATCAGCACTAAGGACTGGAAAGCCTTACAGAATGATCTTGCTCATCCTTTTACAAACAAGTTTATACATGGGACGTATCCTCCTGGTTCCAGTATAAAAATGGGGATGGCTTTGGCATTTTCCAAAGCTTTGCCTAATTCACTTGGGGCATCTGAGTATTGTAACGGGCATATTACACTTGGTAGCAGTAAACATAAGTTTAGGTGTTGGTCCCGATGGGGGCATGGTAAAGTTGACCTGAGAAAAGCCATACGTGAGAGTTGTGATGTCTATTTTTACAATAAGAGTTTAAAAGTGGGTATAGATGCGATGGCAAAACACCTTCGTACTTTTGGTTTAGGTGTAAAAACAGGTGTTGATCTACCTCGTGAGTATTCAGGTGTGATGCCAGATAAGGCATGGAAAATGAAACGCTTTAAACAGCCATGGTATATGGGTGAAACAGTGATCTCATCAATAGGTCAAGGGTATGATCTTGTTACACCTTTACAAGTAGCACGTTATACGGGCATGATCGCTACTTCATCACTTGCTACGCCACATATTGCAAAAGAAGTCGATGGCAAGAAGATCGAAATTGAAATGAAGTCTTTGGGTTTTGATGCATACTATTTGAGTGAGATAAGAAAAGGGATGTATGATGTGTGTAATACACGAAGTGGAACTGCATTTAAAACGATGAGTAAACTGCCTATCATCGTTGCTGGTAAAACAGGTACTTCACAAGTGACTTCTATCCCTCAATCAACGCAAAAACGTTTAAAAGAGGAAGAACTGGCCTATTACCATCGTTCACATGCCTGGATCACGACCTATGCTCCGTATGAAGATCCTAAATATATAGTGACTGTATTGGTAGAACATGGAGGACATGGTGGTAGTACGGCAGGTCCAATCGTGGCAGATATTTATAAATGGCTTTATAGAAAAGGCTACTTTTCAGAGATAAATATGTCTCTGAATGGAACGGACAATAATAGTTCCAAATAATACTTTAGATGCTTTGTAAAGTATTATTTAAAAAGAGTCCTAAAATAATGATGAGGCTGATACCGGCAGATTTGTTGTAGAGTTTATTTGCTGTGATAAATACAAGTAGCAGGGTTGCTACGATCATTGTTGCAATGTCGAAGATGTATGCAGGGGCATCGATGGTCATAGGATTGGTGAAGGCTGCTGCACCAAGCACTACAGTTGTGTTTGCCATATTTGAACCGATGATGTTTCCTATAGCCATATCGACCTTACCTTTTACTGCTGCAGAGATACTTACAACCAACTCTGGCAATGATGTACCTAATGAGATCATGATGATACCTATGACCCACTCTGAAATACCAAAGCTCTTAGCAATGTCAGAAGCACTTTCTACAGTAAAATGTGCACCAATGATGACTAAAACAAACCCACCTAAAAGTATAGGTATGGTTTTCGCCCAAGAGAATGTACCTATGTCAAGATCTTCTAAATCCTCATCAGGTATGTTCTTGGCGTCTTGAAGAAGAAAGACAAGGTATGCGCCCATTAAAAGCATTAAAAGTGAAGCATCAAATCTAGAAATTACACCATCCAGTATCATTAATATAAATACCAGTACGGGTACCAGTGCCCAGGTACTGTCTTTGGCAAAAAAGTCTCTGCTTGGATTGATCTTCGTTGATATAAGAAAAACCATTGCCAACACAAGTGTGATATTCAGCACATTACTTCCTATGACATTGGCTATGGCTATATCGGGTTTATTACTTAAACTTGCAGCGATACTTGCTGCCATTTCAGGTAAGGATGTACCAAGGGCTATGAGTGTCGCACCGATGATAAACTCTGGTATGTTAAACTTTAAAGCGATGCGTTCACTTTGGTTTATAAGAAGGTCTGCACCCCAGATCAATACGCCCATGGCGATAACAAAAATAACAAAACTCAAATTAATACTCCTTTTTGAACCCTAATCAGAGGGTTCAAGTGTTCTTACGATTAAACTGCTGGGTAGATCAAACTCTTCTATAAGCTCTTTTTCTCTTACTCTCATTTCGCCATCATCATTCTCATGGTCAAAGCCGAGCAGATGCAGCATACCATGGATGAACAGTAAGGAGAGTTCATCTTGAATACTATGCCCAAATGCTTTTGCGTTCTCTCTGACAAATGACTCTGCAATGATAATGGAACCTAAAGGCATACCAAATATAGACTGCTCTGTAAAAGGTGCTTCCATAGGGAAAGAGAGTACATCTGTTGTACTGTCTTTACCTCTATACTCAGCATTAAGTTCCTGTATGGTCTCATCATCGGTAATAATCAGTTCCACTTCTTTGCTGGAGAGTGATTGTGCGATCTTATCAAGTGCATCTATGTCCACGGCTAATGTTGTTTGATTATCTAAGTCTATCATGCTCGAAGTTTACCCAAATCTTGGTAAAATGGCAGTAAAACTTAGAATACTTATAAAGATTTCTGAGCCAAAGGCGATGCTTTAGTGAAAGCCACCAAGGGCATTCCCCTCGGTCAATTTTCACGGGGCTTTGCTCTGTGAAAAGGAGACATGTTTATGAAAAAAGCTGTATGTGTAATTTCCGGGGGTATGGATAGTGCTTTAAGTGCTAAGATCGCCCAAGTTGAAGGGTATGAAATTATCGCTTTACATTTCAACTATGGACAACGTACGCAGGCCAAAGAACTTGAATGCTTTCGCAAGGTTGCATCTGCAGTAGATGCAAGTGAAACGTATGAGATAGATTTACCCTTTTTTGAACAGATAGGGGCTTCTGCTTTGACAGATAAGAGTATCGATGTACCTACTGGAGGTATAGAAGAGGGTGTACCTGTCACTTATGTTCCTTTTCGAAACGGTATTTTTCTTTCTATCGCTGCTGCTGTAGCTGAGAAACATGGCGCAGAGTCACTCTTTATCGGTGTGGTAGAAGAAGACAGCTCTGGCTATCCTGACTGTCGTGAGAGCTATATAGAACAAATGCAAAATGCCATTAATCTTGGTACAAAAGATGAGACAAACTTAGAAATAAAGATGCCATTGGTAGCTTTGAAAAAAAGTCAGATAGTCCAAAAGTCTTTAGACCTTAATGTGCCACTGAAAGATACATGGAGTTGTTATAAATCTGAAGAGATGGCCTGTGGTGTTTGTGACAGTTGTAGATTACGATTAAAAGGATTTAAAGAAGCGGGAAGTGTAGACCCGATTCCTTATGCTTAGCAGAGGTTAGTTAAAGGTAAAACCTTTGATGATGAAATTAAATTCATATCCGTGATTAGGGTATCTCTTTAACCCCTCTGTGATAAACTGTTGTCGTGTGATCTGTCTGTCCCACAGTCTGTAGGTTAGTTTTTTAAACCATTCTTTTTTTTCAGGTGTATTGAGTGCGATTCTCTGATAATTAGTATCATCTTTTATCCCTGCAGCTATTTTTCTCATGGTTTTCTCATAAGCCTCTTTTTTTTCACTGCTTGGCTCTTCATAATATTCTTCTATTGTAACCGCTTGAGTCGTTTGAGTCGTTTGAGTCGTTTGAGTCGGGTCAGTTAGTTCAGTAAGGTAGTTCATGGAACTTGTACATCCAGAAAATCCCCATGCAGCGAGTATTGCTAGTATTAAATGTTGTCTCATTCTTTCTCTTTATAGATAAATTATTTTGTACGCTTATTGTAGCCAAATGATATAAAAATTACTATGATATAATAGAGTTCTAAATTTAAAAACAAAGGTCATACACCATGATAATCCCCGCAAAATCACCACAGGCAAAAGAAGCAAACGCTCTTGTAGAGGGTCTACAGGCTTATTTTGTCTCGAAGCTAAATTTTCTTGCCTTAAAGTTTGGAGAAGGGAAGTCTTGTGAATCTGTTTCATGGGGACGTGACGGAGGTAAACATGGTGGAGGTGTGCGTTATGAAGCTAGAGATGCTGTTGTGTTTGACAGAGGTTCAGTCAATGTCTCCCAAGTACATTATGATGATGACAAGAGTAAAAAGTTAGGTTCAGCCACTGCCGTTTCAACCATCATTCACCCACGTAATCCACATGTACCTTCAATGCATATGCATATCTCTTGGACACAGATGAGAGATGGGGAAGGGTATTGGCGTTTGATGGCAGATCTAAATCCTTCGATCATAGGTGAATCTGATTCGGATAAAAAGAGTTTTTCTGCAATGCTCGAAAAAGCAACCGGTGAACTTTACGAAGAAGGTGCGGCACAGGGTGACAGATATTTTAATATTCCAGTTTTAGAAAGACATCGTGGTGTGAGCCATTATTATCTTGAAGGTTACAATAGCGGTAATTTTGAAGAAGATAAAGCGTTTGTCGTGGAAGTAGGTGAAAGGGTGATAGATCAATATATCGCTATTGTCTCTGCAAAACTTGCTGAATATCCTACCTTTACAAAAGAAGATAAAGAAGAACAGCTGGCTTATCATACACTCTATCTTTTTCAGGTACTTACACTGGATAGAGGTACAACATCAGGTCTGCTTGTACATGATCAGAATGATGTAGGTATCATGGGTTCGATCCCTTCTCATGTGAACAGAGATATCTTAGCTACATGGGTAGAAAAAATGCCTCAACCTCAAGATATATTAGTGAAGGCACTACTCAAAGCATTACCCAATGAGATGCCGACACCTGTAGAAGAAAACGCTAAAAAAGCTTTGGCTAAAGCCGTGCGAAGACACTACAAAAAATATCCTGAGGCATTAAGTATGCAGGCTTCGGGAGAGATCACCCCTCCTACGGTAGATAATCACAAATAATCAAAGGCTGAATCTGCCTTTGGTCCTATCTTTTTTTACCTTGTCATAAGTTCCCATTACACCATTCATAGCGATAAAAATTCCTTCTTTATCTAAAGCATTTATATACCCGTAGGCCGAACATAGATTGGCAGTAGCTTCTACCGGATCTACACTGTATGGAACCATAGCCCCTGTGAGTACAATACACTTTTCCAAATCCGCATCTTCGAGATACTCAGCTGTTACATCCATTGTATCTGTACCATGTATGATAAGTATATGATGATACTCAGAGTGACTGATAGTGGCCAACAGTTCCAATCTGTCATGATTGGTCATATCAAGACTGTCTTTACCTATGATATTTATAATTTTAAACTCACAAAGCCATTTTGATGCTATATTTTCTAAGGCATGTGATTCAGAATCTACGGTAAATTCACCCTTTATTGGGTCATAAATCTTATTAAATGTGCCACCTGTACTAATAATAAGTATTTTTTTCATGTATAGCCTTGGTTTGTTATAGAATAGATTTACATTTTAACGCAATAATGGTAAAATACGAGAATTAATTCCTAGGGAGCACATACATGATAATGAAGGGCAAAAAAGGTGTCATTTTAGGCATCGCCAACAAAAAGTCTATCGCATACGGCATCGCAAAAGCTTGTCAAGAGCAGGGTGCTGAAATGGCTATTACTTTTTTAAATGAGAGATTTGAACAAAAACTGGCTCCCATCGCAGAAGATCTAGAGTGTGGAGCAAGACTCTATCCTTGTGATGTAAGCAAGCCAGAAGAGATCAAAGCTCTGAAAGAATCTCTTGAAAAAGACATGGGAGAGATAGATTTCATCGTACACTCTATTGCTTTTGCACCTAAAGAAGGTTTGAGTGGTCGTTTTTATGATATTTCCAAAGAAGCCTTTGATGTGGCTATGGACATATCTGTCTATTCACTCATCGAAATCGTACGTGAGTTAAAGCCGATCCTCTCAAGTTCATCTTCAGTGTTAACGCTAAGTTACTATGGTGGTGTTAAATACATCCCTAACTATAACCTTATGGGTGTGGCTAAAGCAGCGTTAGAGATGACAACAAAGTATCTTGCAGAAGACCTTGGTAAAGACGGTATCCGTGTAAATGCCATCTCTGCGGGGCCTATTAAAACACTGGCCGCTGCGGGTATAGGTGATTTTTCTTTCATGCTTAAATGGAACCAAGCGCATTCTCCTATGAAAGAGAATGTAACCATTAACCAGGTAGGAAACTCTGGTATGTATCTACTCTCAGACCTCAGTTCTGGTGTAACAGGTGAGATTCACTATGTGGATGCCGGATATAACATTATGGGTATGCCTGCTGTTGCGTTTGATGAGAATGGAAAACCTAAGATAGCCTGGAATGGTGAAAAATAAATGCCAAAAACTTTTACAGATGATTCACCTGAGTATCTAGCTAAAAAATCCTTTTTCGACAAAGTGCTCACCGTTTACGGACGTAATCCTGTGATGGAAGCACTTGAAGATGAAAGCATAACCATACACAAATTGCATCTCTCAAAGTCAAACAAAGATGCTGATATACTTGAACAGATGAAAGACATTGCTCAAAAAAGAGACATTGAAGTTGTTTACCATGACAAACAGGCACTCTCTCGAATCTCTAAAAATGCAAAACAAGACCAAGGGGTCGCTCTTGATATGGTTTTAGAGCATATGGGAGATGAAAATAGCTTTATGGACGCACATAAAAGTTACCGTATCCTTGCACTTGATGGTGTAACGAACCCACAAAACCTTGGTATGATCATCCGTTCCTGTGCCGCCGGAAATGTAGATGCTATCTTGCTTCCTAGCAGAGGCGGAGCGCAAATATCTTCACTGGTCATAAAAGCAAGTGCAGGCACACTCTTCAAAATGCCCATCATCAAAACGACCGATCTTGCAAAGACACTAAAGTCATTCCAAAGTGAAGGTGCATCTCTTTATACACTCTCTTCACACGCTTCAAACAGCTATAAAGAGCAAAGCTATAGCAACAAGACTATCTTTGTACTTGGTAATGAAAGTGAAGGTGTCAGTAAGAGTGTAGAAGCTCTGTGTGACAAAAGTATAGCCATACCTATGCAACGTGGTGTTGAGTCCCTTAATGTTGCAGTAACAGCCTCTTTACTCGCCTTTTTATAACCTTTTCTCTTTTTTGTTATAATAGTTCCACATATATAAAGGAGCTACTATGGCAGAAGAAGACAAAGACCTCTCCTCAAAACTCGGCATAGATATCAGCAACAATAAAATTAACATAGATCTCAATCAAACAAGAAACTTTTTTAATACACTCAAGCAAACATTTGAAGATACCGCACAAAATATTCAAAAGGATATCTCTGAGGGTAAAGTAGATATGGCTGAAAATGCAGGGATAAAGATAGACAAAGAAAATATCAATATTGATCTGGGAAAAACCAAAAACTTTGTTGAAGACTTAGGCAAGAAGATAGAAGGATTTTTGGGTGAGATAGATAAAGTAGTGGAGAATATAGATAAAAAGAAATAACTAATTTTGCTATAATCGCACCTTCAAAGGAACGATTAGATGCAAAACCTCACAACACTACTAGCCAGTAAGACCACACTAGACAAAGAACAAATCAAAAATATTTTAACCCTGCTAGATAAAGGTGATACCATACCTTTCATCGCGCGTTACCGTAAAGAGCTCACCGGTGGAGCAGATGATGAACAACTGCGTCTCTTTCATGATGTGTATTTGTCAGCCAAACGTCTACTGGAACGTAAAGAGGAGATACTTAAAATTCTTACTGAACGTGAACTGTTGAATGCAGGGTTAAAAAGTGCCATTGAGTCTGCCGAAACAATGACTGCACTAGAAGACATCTACAGACCTTACAAAGAGAAGAAAAATACACGAGCATTAACTGCCATAAAACAAGGTCTACAACCTTTAGCCAATACCTTACAGTCTGCAAAGCTCAGTAAAGAGGCGTTTATGGCTGAGGTGAAACGTTTTGTAAAAGGTGAAGTCAAAGATGTGGCACAAGCACTTAAAGGGGCGCAAGACATCATAGCTGAACGGTATGCAGAACAGCCCAAAGAGCGTGAAGTACTACGTGATATGGTACAACGTCATGGACTTATAGAGGTGAAGGGGACTAAAACCTTTCAAGACAACGGCAGTTTCAAAAACTATAAAGCCCATAGTGAAAAGGTAGCTTTTATCCCTTCACATCGTTACCTAGCCATCAGACGTGGAGAAAAAGAGAAAGAACTCTCTGTCAAACTCACCATAGACAGTGACAGATACTTAGAGACACTGGGGCGTTACAAACTCAAAGAGTGGATGGGAAGTTCTAAGACGTACCTTTTCGATGCCTATAAAGATGGCTTCAAGCGTTTGCTCTACCCATCCATAGAACGTGAGGTTGCTTCTTTACTCAAAGAGCGTGCAGATAGGGCAGCCATAGGGGTATTTGGTAAAAACATGACGCAACTTTTCATGAGCCCACCTGTTACGGGTAAAGTACTCCTTGGTGCAGACCCCGCGTACCGTACTGGGTGTAAACTGGCAGTCATAGATGAAAACGGTACTTACCTAGACCATGCAGTCATTTACCCCGTACCACCACGTGATGAGTATGAAAAGTCTCGTGATGTCGTAGCGAAGCTAGTCAAGAAATATAACATTCAAGGTGTAGCCATAGGTAACGGTACAGCCTCCAATGAAACACAAGCCTTTTTTGCCAAACTCAACAACGATGGATTGTCCTTACCCTACACCGTAGTATCTGAAGCAGGGGCTTCGGTGTATTCGGCTTCAGACATTGCATCTAAGGAGTACCCTGACTTAGATGTTACGATACGTGGTGCCATCTCCATAGCAGGACGTTTGCGTGATCCTATGGCTACGTTGGTTAAGATAGACCCTAAGAGTTTAGGTATAGGGCAGTATCAGCATGATGTAGACCAAAAGTTGTTAGAGCGTAAACTCCATGAAGGTGTGGAGAGTCTAGTGAATGCTGTAGGGGTAGATGTGAACTCTGCATCTGCTTCACTCTTGTCTTATGTGGCAGGTGTAGGGCCAAAGGTCGCAGATAACATCGTAAAACATCGTCAGAGTGAAGGGTCGTTTGACTCTAAAAAAGCACTACTTAAAGTAAAGGGTCTAGGTGCTAAAGCCTATGAACAAGCAGCAGGCTTTATGCGTATACGTGAAGGCAAAAGCATTTTTGACAACACAGGCATACACCCAGAGAGCTACGCTACAGCAAAAGCCTTAGAGAAGTATGACGACATAAATGACACAAAGACCATAGCTGCCGAGCTGGGAGTAGGTGAGTTAACACTCAAAGACATCATCAAAGAGTTAGCTAAGCCAGGGTTTGACCCTCGTGAAGATCTGCCCGCTATTCCTTTTAAGCAAGGGTTGACAGACATCTCTGCATTACGTGAGGGGAGCATCGTCTCTGGTGTGGTACGAAACATCGCAGACTTTGGTGCGTTTGTAGACATAGGACTTAAAAATGACGGGATGATACACATCTCACAAATGAGTCAAAAACGCATAGCCCATCCTCTGGAAGTATTGAGTGTGAACCAGTATCTGCCACGTATAGAAGTAATAAGCATCGACATGGAAAAAAATAAGGTGGGATTGAGCTTAAAAGAGGTGTAGAAATATGACAATGTGACATATATGTGACATACTCTTTGTATAATTTGATATGATACTATAACTAAGAATTAGGAAGTGCCATGTCAGCCCAAAACAGTATAAAATGCCCCAATTGTGGAACCAAAATAGATATCGATGAAATTTTTTACCATCAGATAGAAGAGAAGTTCAAACAACAGCATTTAGCAGACCAAAAAAAACTCCAAGATGAAATAGAAGCCAAACGTAAAGAGTATAAAACACATCTTGATACGCTTAAAGTCAAAGAAGATGCATTTAAAGAAGAGAAAGAGAAGTTTGAAGATGCATTAGCCAAAGCTACAAAAGAACAGGTTCAAGCGCAACTCAAAATAGACAGAAAAAGTATAGAAGATGAACTCAAATTAAAGATAGTCTCAGAGCAAAGTGATGCTATGGCATCTTTACAAAAAGAACTTAGCGAAAAGTCTGAGCAAGTCAAAGAACTCAACAACTCTAAGATAGAGATAGAGAAACTAAAACGTGAAAAGAGCGAAGTAGAGTCCAAAGTCAAAGCGGATGCTCAGATAGCCATGAGTAAGCAACTCTCAGAAGAGAAAGAGAAGATGCAAAAGGCTCTTGATGAAGCCAATGCTCTTAAGTTCAAAGAAAAAGACGAACAGATGGAACAGCTCAAACGGAGCCTTGACGATGCTAAAAGAAAAGCAGAGCAAGGCTCTATGCAGATACAAGGTGAAGCTCTTGAGCTCGCCATAGAGTCTTGGTTGAGCTCTCAGTTTCCTTTTGACACAGTAGATGAGGTCAAAAAAGGTGCTTTTGGTGCAGACTGTGTTCAGACCATTCATACCAGAGAGTTACAAAACTGTGGGGTCATCTGTTATGAGTCTAAAAATACTAAGGCATGGTCTGACGGCTGGATAAGCAAACTTAAACAAGACATGCTCAAAGTGAATGCAGACCTAGGTGTGTTAGTGACTTCTGTTTATCCTAACGGTATGGATCGTATGGGGTTTGTAGATGGCATTTGGGTATGTAGCTTAGATGAGTTTAAAGGTTCAGTTTCTTTGCTTCGTGAGAGTCTCATACGTGTACATCAAACCGTACAAAAAGAGGAAAACAGAGGTGATAAGATGATACTGCTCTACAACTACCTCACAGGCAACGAATTTGGCATGCAGATGAAGTCTATAGTAGATGGCTTCATGACCATGCAAACTGAACTAGACAAAGAACGCCGCTCCCTCATGGCAAGTTGGAAACGCCGCCAAAAACTCATAGATGGAGTGTTGCAGAACACTACTGAGATGTATGGCTCACTGCAAGGTATAGCTGGGAGTGGGGCACTTGGGTATATAGAGGCTTTGGAATTGCCAGATGGGTTAGAGGATGTTGAATAAAAAAATGGAAGTTGTCTATACTCATTCAGGAATTATGTGCTTCACATGAAATTATATATACAAGATATGCTGATGATATGTTATTTTCATCTTCAAAAAAAAGAACATATATTCATACAGATGATTTTATAAAAGCAATAAGAATCATTTTATCTACCATAAATTTTAAATTAAATGAACATAAAACATTAAAAGCAAAACACACATTATCACTAAATGGCTATACAATTCAATATTCAGATATTTCTACTATGAAATTAAAAAATAAAATCATCATACATAATGAATCAGAGTTACATGAATTAATGTTATCACATAAAAAGACTGATATTGTAAAAAAATTATTTCAATATAAAATAAACTTGAAATTCATTCCTAGTAAAACATTGAAAAATAAGTATAATCATGAACAACTTCTAAATAAAATATTAGGATATAGATCATATTTAATATCAATAATCCAATTTAATAAACTGTATTATTGTACACAAGATAAAACTATTGATAAATATATAAAAATTATAAATGATTTAGAAAAAATTGCAACACAGTATAGAATTAAAATAGAGAAACTTGAAAGAAAAATTGATAAAGAAAAGAATTAAAAGTATTTTGATGCAACCAATTGATAAGTTACAATTTACAATATGGGAAAAAGATGCTTTAAATGAAGTAGGCTATACAACATTAAATAGTTTAAAAGGTGTGACTGAAAAGCATTTATGTGGGAATATAAAAGGTATTGGTGAAGTTAAAGAAAAAAAAATAGTTAGTATAGTTAATCAAGAATTATCTAAAACTAAGGGTAGAATATAATCCTCTCTAAATCCCTAAACAAAAAGAAAATGGAGACAGGCTATTTAAAACTAGGTCTACTTCTCCTCCTTAAAGTAGCCTCATCTAATTCTTCATCTTGTTCGACTTTTGAATCAAAAAATCACAATACTCAAAACTATTGTATAATATCTGAAACTCATAGTAAGGATTTTTGTTGCCCTATGTACTTAAGCACTATGACGTAATAAAAGGTGAAAAAGTAGAAAATTTTTTGGTAGATGTTGTAAAACTATCTGAACCATTAGCCCATAAGATTTTGCAAAAGGGTAGAGTAGTTAACCATAAAAAAAGACGTTTACAAAAAGGTCAAATGCTAAAAGAGGGTTACATAGAAGTCTACATATTTGAAGCCATCACAAAAGGCTTAACCCCACTTTTTCAGACAGAACATTTTGCTATATTTGACAAACCTTCTGGACTGTTAGTACATCCGACTACACTCTCCACAGAATATACACTTTTAGACGAGATACGCTACCAGTTTGGAGATGAGGGTAGTCTTGTACATAGGATAGATGCCGAAACATCAGGACTCGTTCTGGTATCTAAAAACGGGTATGCTCAGTATGTACTCAGTGAGATGTTTGATAAAAAAGCGTTTGTTAAGAAGTACAAAGCGGTGGTAGAAAACGAGATAAAAGAAGAGATACTCGTAGACAAAGGCATCGGCCCTTCAAATGGGCTCATAAAGTTAAAAATGCAAACATCAACTGATGGAAAAGAGTCTAGTACACTCATACGCCCCATACTGTACAACCAAGACAAAAACAAAACCTTAGTAGAAGCCATACCCTATACAGGAAGACAACACCAAATAAGAGTACATTTAGACTCCATAGGTCACCGCATAGTGGGAGATCCCATCTATGGACTAGATGAAAGTTTTGTAGATGACTTTTTAAATGACCAAATACCTCAAGATGAACGGGTAAAAACAACTGGGGCATCTAGGCTTATGCTCCATGCTTATTATTTGGAGTTTACGTTTTTAAAGAATACTTATATCTTTTGTTCTAAGCAAGCGTTTGGATAAGCATAAAATGAAAGATTCATAGGGAGAAATTTAGGGAAGTATGACTATTTATATCCTAAACATAATCTGCTATAGTACACTATTACCGCGCTAAGTAAATGTTTTTGAATAATAAAGATTTGTTCATGTAGATCAATACAAAGCATAAGTGTATAAAGAAAGGCATAGGATGCAAACAGAATTAGCAAATACAATAAATGATGAGAATATAGAGAAACTAGTAAGAATATTTTACCCTATGGTACTCAAAGATACTTTGGTAGGACCATTTTTTGTGGAAAAGTTAGGTGATGATATCAACTCTGAGGTATGGGAAGAACATCTTGTACTTATCAGTCAGTTTTGGGCTTTTGTGGCTTTGGGGGATGAGCGGTATAATGGACACCCTATGGCACCACACTTCGAGATAGAAGGCATAAGTAGAAAGGCTTTTGAACAGTGGCTTAAGTTGTTTTATGAGGCCATAGATAAAGTGTATATTCCACGGTCAGGTGAATTTTTTAAACTAAAAAGTACAGACATCGCTTCAAACTTTATGCGTAATTTGGGAATTTAAAGAGATAATGGAGTATTAGTTTATGAACATAAAAGTTGTTTGTCCCCATTGTCTGGAAGTTAACAGTGTAGAACAGAAAGTATCATACTTTACTGAACATTGTAAAGTGTGTGATGCATCGCTATTGGAAAGCAAGCCATTGAATGTAAACTTAGCTATATTGGACTATTTTATTGCAACGTCTGAGTTACCTGTGATCGTAGACTTTTGGGCACCTTGGTGTGGTCCCTGTGTGACGATGGCACCACATTTTGAAACTGCGGCACTTGCAATGCCCTTACAAGCACAGTTTTTAAAAGTAAACAATGACGATGCCCAAACACAAAATTCAAATATCATCATCGTAAACATCCCCGCTGTACTTGTGTTTAAAGATGGAAAAGAGATAGATAGATTTACAGGAGCACGCAGCAGCAAGCAGATCATCAAATGGGTTCAGCAGTATGTTTAGTGTATTTGCTGAAAGATTATCGCTCTGGAGTCTAGAAATCTCACTGCTCATCATGGGGATATATTGCGTAGAAGGCTTCTGTATCAAGTCTAAGGGTATTGGAGAAGTTGAGGGAAGTATAGATAATGACGGGGTCGGTAATAAGTCGGTAGTAGGGTGAATAGGTTTTGAAATGTGGTATGTTATTTATGTTCAATTAGGGAAGAACATGAGAAAAGATATATAACATTAGCCTCGAATTTTTTATAGCCATGTTTGATTCTATGGTTTTTTGTAATGACCTCTAAGCTTCTTATTCATCATGTCTAAACCCTAAAATAGATACATTATCAGGATTTTCCAAAAACTCAATATTATGTAGATTCGCCCAAACAATAATATCTCCATCTAACATTAGTAACTCATCTTCATTATATAAATTATTTCTGATCTCTATTAAATCATAATCATCTTTTAAAGATATATAAAAATCACTATGTTGTAGATAAGATTTAAGGTCAAGTAGTGCTTCTACCACTTTATCAAATTCAGAGTAATTTTTCTTAATCTGTTCTATGAAGTGTACTTGCGTTTTGTGAATAATCACATAAGTCTAATAATTCTTTTGTACTATTCATTTCTTTCCTTTATAGTCTATAACCAGTTTATAACTACCTATATTAAATGTATCCTATTTGTACAAATATAATGTTGTGGTATGATAACTCAAATAAATCAAAAAAAGAGAGCATATGCCTGGACGGTTAAGTATATATACTGATCTTGCTTTTAAAGCAGAGTTAACTACGAAATTTGGCACATTTAGAGATGATGTAGGTGTATTACATAAGCAATACAACATCGCACCAACCTTGGATATACCTATCTATACAAATACAAGAGTGTATACGTATGCACACTTTGGATTGATACCCTCCTGGGCAAAAGAAAGGCGTAGTATGCAAGTCAATGCCCGAAGTGAAACAGTCTATGAAAAAAGTAGTTTCAAAGAGGCATACAAGCAAAGAAGATGTCTTATCCCCGTAAATGGCTACTTTGAATGGGAAAAGGATGCTAAAACCAAAAAGAGCAAACCTCATTTTATAGTATCGGCTACCCATGATTATTTTGTATTTGCTGGTATTTATGAATCGTGGTATGACAATACTCTGAAAAAATCTATACTTACTTGTGCTTTACTTACCACTGAACCCAATGACCTCATAGCAACCCTTCATGACCGTATGCCTGTGATACTTGAATCACATGAATGGGAATTATGGTTAGACAATAAAAGTACTTATAGTGACCTAAATAGACTTTACACGCCGTTGTCAAGCGATATGATGAGATTCTTTCCCGTGAGTGATAAGGTAAATAGTGTAAAAAATGATAGCATTGACTGTATCAAAAAAGCAATACATACAGAGCCTATACAGTCGACACTTTTTTGATGAAAAGTTTATAAGACGTGAATAAGTGTTGGAGAGGTTTGGGGAAGTATAAAAACATAATGAAGAATAATATAGTCTATGCGTTACGACGGAAACCATCGTAACGTGAAGAGAGTGTTGGAGAAGTTTAGAGACCTTTATTTAGGACAGGTTTGACTCTTAACAGCTTCTACGGATCCAGTAAGTTCAAGGAATGCTCCAAAAGGACCCATTACTGTCATTGCTTCTCCTTTTGGACCTTCAAATTTTAATTTTCCTGACATCATTGCACCCATAGCACCACATCCAAATGATCCTTTACCCATACATGTCCAGTCTTCATCGTCAGCATTCATAATATAATCAACATCAGTGTCTACTTTCTTGCCATCTGGTTTTCCACCATAGGTACAAAGAGCTTTCCCCTCTTTATTGATAATATTAAGTTGCACTTTACTTTCAGTGTCACATTGTGTTCGGTATATTTGGATAAGTTTATATCCTCGGTCTTTATTATTTGTAGACCACTTTGCAAGCCCTGATGTGAGTGTAGAACTCTTATTCCATGCATCACACATGTTTTTTGCCCAAGTTTTATCCATGAACTCTGTTGATATGGCACTGATTGTCAAACCAATTGTTACTGCTGTTACTAAGATTATTTTTTTTAACATTGTATTACTCCTTTTGATGTAGACATATTATACATATGTATACTTAATGAAATAATATAAATAATTATAATATATATACTTTATATAATATCGGTATTTCTTAGTGCATTATGAATGGGGACGAAGTTTAACTTTAAGCTATAATAACATACTTAAAACAAGGCTAACCTATGTCAAAACGTCCAACACTTTTACAACATTTTCGCTCTTTTGCGTATCAGAACAATATCAGAGATTTTGATAAGGCTTTAGAATATTTTACAGTATTTGGTGGTACGGGATGGGATATAGATAAGTCAAAAAGTGTAGATGAACTCATAAAAGAAAAAGTATTAGGTAACTATGAACCCATCCACAACGGCATTACACGCTTTACACATGGTAATGCTTTATATCACATGTTATTGTCCATTATAGCTTTGGGTGAGAGCCATGAAGATGCTGTGTTTAAAAAAGGTAGAGTAGGTAGAGACAAAGGTGAAGAGGCTATGGACTATCTGGAGATGAAAAGTCTATTAAAGTTTGACACCTCAGTAGAAAAACCTTTAAAAAGTTCTGATGGAAAGTCAGACAGAGTGTTATTTGAATTACCTTTTATGCGTTTTTGGTTTGCTACTGTTTCACCTTATTATAAGAGTGTCTCTACGGGAGACTTTAGTGAATTTGAAGAAAAGTGGAGTCAGTTGAGGGGTAATTTTTCTATTTTATTGAGCAACCTCTTAGTGTTAGAACTCGTAAAGCAGACTGTTGCCACAAAGTTTGCAGATGACCCCATCATCTCAATTGGCTCATACTATGACAAACAGGTACAAATAGAGATACTGGCCATTAGAAAATCTGGAAAGATGTTAGCAGGTGAGTGTAAATACTCTAAAGATGCAGCAAAAATAAACATGCTTATCTCCCTTAAAGAGAAGTGCCAAAAATCAGAACTAAAGATAGCTGATTATGTACTCTTTTCTAAAAATGGATTTTCTTCTGAAATTGAGCAAATCAAAGATACAGAAATAACACTTTTGTCTCATGGGCATCTGTCTTCACTGTTAGATAATTTGACCGAAAAAGATTTGTTAGTCTATAAGAACAAAAAATATTAAACAACCGGCAGGCTTTAATCAAAAAAAATTATCAAAATCATTTGATCCATTATCAGCATTTTTCTTAAAGTTAACATAGGTTTTTGAAACTACAAATATACGTATTTTGCTCCGAATTCAATTAATTTGTCTCTTTTAGTCTCAATTTTTTTTTATATTGCATCAAGTGTAAATATTATTATATTAATAGATATTATTTAAGTAATTCGAACTATACTTATGGCTATTTATATTTAAAATTTATACAGGAGTATTTACAATGAAAATTATTTTTCCTTTATTGTCTTTGGGTTTTGCCACCCATCTTATGGCTATTAGTAATGAAGAAATTTCTAAAAAAGCACATGAGGCGACCGCGCATTATATTAGCGAGAAATCAAAGGTTGAAATGCTATTGAGCAATACAATGGGTGATATGAATAAACGTAATCTCACGATAAAAAAACTTGAAGGTAACCATGGAGATAAAACTCTTATTGAGTTTAGTTCACCCGCAGATGTCAAAGGGACGATATTATTAACACATGAACATTTGGATAAAAATGACAATCAATGGCTTTATATGCCAGGTCTTAAAAAAACTAAACGAATTGTTTCTAGAAATAAATCAGGATCTTTTATGGGAAGTGAATTTAGTTATGAAGATCTTTCGAGCCAACACTATAAAAAATTCAAATATAGTGGAAATGCTAAAAGTGTTGTAATAAATGGAAGAAAAAACTATAAATCGGTACGTACTCCGGTAGATAAAAATTCTGGATATTCCAAAGAAGTAGTGTGGTCAGACAGTAAAAATTTCCTTATACAAAAAATTGAATACTATGATAAAAATGGTGCATTATTAAAAGTTGGGTCATTCCCAAAATATAAAAAAATAAATGGAATCTGGAGAGCACTGAAAATCTCTATGAAAAATGTGCAAAATGGTAAATCGACTATTCTTAACTGGACGAGTCAAAAAATAAAAGTGGGATTGAGCGATAAAGATTTTTCTAACTCAATTTTCCCTTAATAATTAGGAAAGTATATTTTGTCAATTTTTATTAAATCATCAATGATTACAATTTTAGGTCTAACCCCTCTCTTGGCAACTAATGGAGATAACCTGATAGCATTGGGCGTTGCTCAGCG
This sequence comes from Sulfurovum sp., assembly GCA_023955225.1. Lineage (GTDB taxonomy): Bacteria > Campylobacterota > Campylobacteria > Campylobacterales > Sulfurovaceae > Sulfurovum. Next base: position 19,389 of record JAGSGJ010000016.1, on the reverse strand, counting down.
CGCAATGGGAGGTACGGGTATTACTCATTTTACTGCAGGAGCATCTGCAACGGGTAACCCCGCACTTATCACTCAGTCAACAGGTGGAGAATTTACCTTTGGAGGTACTTATCTTCAGCCGACAGTTGATGTTCAAACTGCAAATACCGGTGGATTAAATGATTTGAGCGAAACAAGCAGCTCAAAGCATAATATTATCCCTTATGTAGCATTAACCCATAATCTTGAAAACGGATTTTCAGTCGGTGGAAGTATTTTTGGAACTGCTGGTATGGGAACCAACTGGAGTGAAGGTGATGGAGCAATAGGTGACGCTTCCATCGGTGATGTTGGGTTATACAGTATGAAAACAAATCTCACCATGTTAAGAGTATCTGTACCTATTGCTTACCGAAAGGACGCATGGTCGATAGGTGTTGCTCCTGTTCTACTTTTTGGAACATTGAGTATGTCACTCAATGCTCCAGACAGGGATGTAACTACTTTTGTTCCTCTTGCTACCAATCATCCCATAGATAATGGGATATCACAAAATGTAGGCTATGGATATGAAGTGGGAGCAACATATCAATTTGTAGATTCGGGGATTACACTAGGTGCTGTGTATCACTCAGCCATCTCAATGAAGTATGAAAACCAGCTTTCAGCTATTTCGACAGAGTTTGGTTATGGATCACCCGGATCAAATTTTGACGTATTTTCCGATACGCTTGAACAGCCTGCTGAAATTGGTTTTGGTATCGATTGGAAGTATAATACTATTTCATTGACTGCTGATTATCGACATATCCAATGGGCTGATGCGCAAGGATATAAAGATTTTAATTGGCAAAACCAGAACGTGTATGCTATTGGAGCCGAATATCGCTTGAATGATCTTTCACTTCGTGCAGGATATAATTATGCTAAGAACCCTATACAGGTAAGTCATGATGATACACCCATAAATTCAAACCTTCCATTGGCATACCAAAGTACCAATGGTGACACTCTCAATGCTTTTAATCATGTGATGTTTCCAGCTATCTCAGACCACCATTACAGTTTTGGTGCTGGTTATCAGTTCAATCATAGCGTTAGCTCGGACATTGCAATTGTCTATGCTACAAGTCCAGATGTGACAGCAAGTGCCACAACTGTTGGGCTGGGTGATGTCACTACATCAAATAATCAACTGACATTCAGTGTCGGCTTAAACATTCATTTTTAAAGATTTCATTATGCAATTATCAAAATCGGTTTCACTTATCACTACTTTTATGCTTTGCTCTTCCTCTGTCTGGGGATATGGTACATCAAAATCACAGGCTGCGCATGATGCGAAGTTACTTGGTCAAGATACGCCTACAGTCGCCAATGACCTTCAATTGGATGATACAGACTTAAATACATCCTCAATGATGCAGGAGGAAGTCTCATACTCAGCAGAAGAACCAGAAGAGGTCGATGGTTTTTTTGAGGAGATTAAATTTAGAGGAAAGATAGGCATTATCTACAATGGGAATTCTTCAGATGAATATTCTGACAACTCTGCGATTGAAGGATACAGTGAGTTTTCTAAATCATTTGACAGTGGAACACTGACAACAAATATTGCATTACTGTATGATTTTGATGATTCAAATCGTCGCTATTTTATACTCAATGAGCTTTATTATAAAATAAGAAGTGACAACAGTACATGGAGCTTTGGACGCAGTATCAAAAATTGGGGGGTGATGGAAGCTTATAGTATCAGTGATGTATTCAACACGAAGAACTATCTTTCTGATTCTTTTGATATGTCTAGTAAATTAGGGGCATTGAGCGCTGAGTATACGTATCGAACGGAAGATGCAAAATTTTCAATGATTGCTAAGTTGGAAGAAGTTGAACAAAATTATCCAGGACAGGATAATCTTTATAATTACCGTATCAATCCTTATGACGGGAGGCTTAAAACGGAAAAGAGTCGTCATCGTCCAACAGTATATCTGACCTATGACGATTCTTACTATGGCGATATACAGGTTGATTACTCATTGATTCTTCAAAACGGGTATGATAATAAACGCTATTTTACACTTGATCCCACAAACACTCTTGATCAAAATGCATATCTTGTGAATAAAGTTCTTGGGTATACCACTATTACATCAGACAACAGTATCTATAAGTTTGAGATGGCTTATACGGATGTTATTAGCGATCCTACTATGAGTGACTACATGCATATGGGGCTGGGTATAGAATACCTTCCTACCGAGTTGTTTAAAGGATCGGAAGTACGATTACTTTTGGAATACTATCGATATGATTATTTTGATGATTCAAAATTGAAAAATCAAGATCTCTCTGAAATGTTTGATAATGATATTTTTGGTGGAGTACAATCTACTTTTGGAGATTCTGGTACAAGTGATATCAAAGCCGGAATACTTTATGACATCAATAATCAAGAGAAAACGTTCATATTAACTTTTGGAACAAGAATGAAGCAAAATTATCGATTATCCATGGAATGGTTTGTTCTTTCTCCAGGAAAAGAAACAGAAACTGCCATAGGACAAATTGGCCAGGTAAATCAAGTTACTTTTCGTGCTAACTACTTTTTTTAGGACATAAATGGATCACTATGTTGAATTTCTAAATCGTTTCAAATGGATTATTATCGCAGTTACATGCATCATAATGATTGGACTTTTTACTCAAAGTAAAAACTTTGCCTTTGAAGGAAGCTACCGTATCTGGTTTGGTAAAGACTCGACTATATTAAAAGAATATGATAGGTTTCGTGCTACCTACGGGAGTGACGATATGGTTATCGTCGCATTTCATGATGATGCAGGAATCTTTACACTCAAAGCATTATCATCCATTGCCAGAGTTAGTTCTGAGCTGTCAAGTTTACCCAATATATCAAGAGTAGATTCGATTATAAATTATCAATATATTTTTGCAGATCCTGACAACCAAGACGATATTATTGTAGAAGATTTTATTTCTTCACTTTCTGATTTAACGATTCAAGAGCTTCAGCAAAAAGAAAAAATTGCTACGAATGATCCACTGGTTAGTGGATTAATGGTCAGTAAAGACGGTAAAACAGCAATGATTGCTGCAAAACGTTCTACGATATCCAATGAAAAAGAAGCAATGAATATTGCTCTTATCAATGCAACTAAAAAAATATTGGATAAAGAACATCTTCAAAGTGGATATGACTTTTATATAAGTGGTGGACCCGCTATTAATGCAGCACTCGTCAAGATTGCCAGTAATGATGCTGCTGTTTATCTACCTATGGCATTTGGAATTATGATCCTGATCTTATGGTTATTTTTTAGAAATATTTTAGGTGTAGTCATTCCACTGATGATCGTAATAGGTGCTTCACTCATTACACTTTCGATACATCACTTTCTAGGATTAAAGCTTAATAACTTTACGGTAAACATTCCTATTTTTATCGCAGCTATCGGTATTGCAGATGCTGTGCATTTTTATATTGCATGGATTCACTACCGATATAAGAGCTTGTCCAATCATGAGGCGATTGCAATGGCAATACGCCATAATATTATCCCTATGACATTGACTACCCTAACAACTGCAATTGGGTTTGTAATCCTCACCAATAGTGAAATCGTCCCTATATCTTCTTTAGGTTTGGCAATAGCCATAGGATCCGTAAGTGCATTGGCACTTACGATGTTCCTTGTTCCTATTATATTATTGATTTTACCTACAAATTATCTCCCTAGGAATATCATTTTTTGCCAGCTTGACAGAAAAAATATATTTGATTATTCCTCATTTATTATCCATAATTATAGATATATCATTGCTCTTTGTACTGTTACTATACTACTTTCATCTATCGGGTTTTTATGGGTAAAGATGGATAGCAACAGCTTAAAATATTTTAGTTCTTCAGTAGATGTTCGTCAAGCTGCAGATTTTACGATGAAAAATATCACCGGACCTCAAAGTTATGAGATTATCATAGACTCCCATTACGATGATGGTATTAAGGATCCGAAGTTTCTCATGGAAGTAGAACGTTTTTCCCATGAGTTAAAAAATCAATATCCAGAGATACGCCATACAAGTTCTCTTCTTGACATAATGAAAAGATTCCATGATGTGATAAATCCATCGCATAGTGAAGATGAACTCATCGGTGGGACAAAAGAAATCAATGCACAGTACCTTCTGTTATATTCTTTATCTCTCCCACAAGGGATGGAGATAAATGATAAAATGGATTTAAAACAGCGTCAACTGCGTATGACTGCACAGTCAGATATTGTCGATTCGTCTCAGACACTTGAAATGATAGCATGGGTAGAACGATGGTGGGAAAACACTCCTTATGAAGCGCATGTCGGGGGACAAACTGCTATGTTTACTCAAATGGAAACATTACTCACCAATACATTGGTATATTCACTTGGGGGGAGTATGTTAATGATCGCATTTATTATGATCCTGATTATTAGAAATTTAAAACTGCTCATCATTTTTTTAGTACCTAATGTATTTCCAGTTTTATTTATGTTGGGTATGATGGGATGGCTAAGCGTGCCCATTGATTTAGGTATTGCACTTGCATCAGCCATTGTACTTGGACTTGCAGTTGACAATACAATTTACTTTTTTACACACTATTTTGAGTCTCAAAAACAAGGATTAAGTATGGAAGAATCTTTTGATGCCATTCTTGAGCATTCAGGAAGTGCAATGCTTTATACAACATTTATTTTATCGGGTGCATTTTTTACTTTTCTTTTTAGTGATTTTATACCGAATGTTCATTTTGCATTCATGACTTTTTCTACTTTAATCATGGCATTGATCTCTGATGTGTTTCTCACTCCTGCATTGTTGACTCTTGCCAATTCGAGACGTATCACACAAAAATAAAATGATACTCCGAAAAGTTAGAGCTTCTTCTGACTGTGTAGCAAGTGAATCAAATTGCTATATCATTAGTTCTCCTCCTAAAATATGATTAAGTTGAAGAATAAGATACAATACTAAACAAGGGAAAAATATGCTGATACGAAGCGCTAAAATACAGTTTTTATTTTGGATAGCATTTTTTTCTGTAGTGCTTTATATCTGGATCATCACTATTGGACTTCAGACTTTTGTACTTCCAGATGAAAAGCCGATGGAGCTTCCACAAAACGTAGTTATACTCATGTTTGTTCTTTATGGTTTTTTAGCTGTTGCTGTACTGGCAGGCACCATCATTTCTACCATGATCAACAACAGATTCTATATGAAGTTTTTTAGTATTTTTATGATGGTGGGTCTTGCAACGTTATTGACAACAAGAAGTATGTTTGGCTGATCAATACCCTTGCATTTCACCTTCAAGATAGACGATAGACTCTTTCAATGCTTCCATAACACTGATGTTGCTGTCTTCAAGTTTTTCGTTGCATAACGCACGTAATTTTTCGAGATAAAGGTTTAATAGTTCTTCTTGTTCCATGGGGTTTCCTTATTAAGAAGAACAGCTGAGCTTTTTATTTTTAAAAGCTTGTGGTGTAGCGCCTGCCCATCTTTCAAACTCAGGATGTTCATCAAATGGATTTTGAGCAATTTTAAACAGATCATTCACAACAGAAAAGTCATCTTTTTCAGCTGCATCTATAGCCTCTTGAAGCATATAGTTTTTGAGCACATACTTTGGATTTGCATCTAACATTTGCTCTTTTCTTACTGTCTTATCAATGGTTTTGATACGTTCATCATACCTGTCCAGCCACTCATTCATAGGTTCATGGTAAAGCCCTGTAGACAACAGTGACTCCCTGTCTCCCTCATAGTGACTCAGTGTTCTAAGAAAGAGCGTATAATCTACATGTAACTTCTCTAAGATATCAAACATATCTTCTATAAGTTCAGGGTCGCCTTCTTCTGTGCCTTCCAACCCAAGTTTTTTACACATATAGTAGTGAAAATACCTAATATAAATTTTATCATACATAGACAGGTTTTTTTCCATCTTCTCCGTAGTAGTTAAAGGGCTAAGGGCCATCATAAGTGATCTAAGATTCCATTTGGCTATTTCGGGTTGGTTTGCAAAACTGTAGCGTCCGTCTACATCTGTATGGTTACATATATTTTCATGGCGAAAATCATCTAAAAATGCATAAGGTCCATAGTCTATAGTTAACCCGGCTATAGACATATTGTCTGTGTTCATTACACCATGGTTAAAACCAACAGACATCCATTGCGCCATAAGTCTGGCAGTGATGATCATCACATCATTAAAGAGTAGGGTATAGCGATTATCTTTACCACTATGATGCGGAAAATTCTCATCTATAACATAATCAGCCAAAGCCTCAAGCTCTTTGAACAATCCTTGATGGGCAAAATATTCAAAAGTACCAAAGCGAACCCATGAAGAACTCACACGACAGACAATAGCACCTTTTTCTATCTTTTCACGTCTGACCTCATGTTCAGACCCTATAAGTCCTAAACAAAGTGTTGTTGGTATACTGAGACCTTGCATCGCTTCACTCATAAGATATTCTCTGATACTTGAACGCAGTACTGCGCGGCCATCACCATGACGCGAATACTCAGTCATCCCTGCACCTTTTAACTGTAGATGATACTTGTCAAGTGTGCCAATATTGATGGCTCGACCATCACCAAGCCTAGGCACAAAATGCCCAAACTGATGTCCAGCATAACACATGGCAAAAGTGTCTGATCCTTCTACTTCATGCTCCCCATTAAGAAACTTCACAAATGCTTCGGTCTGAAGTTCACTTTCATCAATATCAAGTACTTTGGCCACATCAGTGTTGGCATGAATAAGGTAGGGTTCTACAAGAGGAGTTGGTGTCACTCTATCATAACACTCAGCGGGTAATTCTAAGTAGGGGTTGGTTAATTTTAATTCGTTTAATTTCATACGCCCATATTAGCTAGTGAAGCTTTGATGTCACTTATAAAGCAGGAACTCATTAAAAATAAATGCTTAGATATATTGCATTTTGTCTGTAGAGGTATCTTATTGATAGAGAACAAAAAGAGTATCACAACAAAGAAGATAAGCGCTGTATAAAAAAGATGATAGAACGTGGTGGGGTTTATAACAGCATCTTAGGTATAATCTATTAATTAAATTTAAGGGCTCATTCATGTCTAAAAACCCGACACTACTACAACAATTCCGCTCTTTTTGCTATCAAAATAATGCCACTGACTTTGAACAGGCTGTGGAGTACTTTGCCGTATTTGGCGGTATGGGGTGGAATGTTGACTTTTCTAAAACTATCGATACATTGATAGAAGAAAAAGTGCTGAAAAACTACAGATACATTCACGGAGACATTGCTCATACGACTAAGAGTAAACCTATTTACCATGCACTGCTTTCTGCTATCGCTTCTGGAGACAGACGAGAATATTCTGCATTTAAAAAAGCAAATGTAAAGAGAGAAGAAGGGGAAGAGGCTATAGATTGGCTTATCAAAAGCGACCTTTTGATTTTTGACAGATCTGTAGAAAAACCAGTCAAAGAAGAAGACAGTAACTCAGATAAACTGTTGTTTACTCAGCCTTTTATGCGTTTTTGGTTTTCTTCTATTTCGCCTTACTATAAGGGCATTAAAGAGGGTGACTATAAAGAGATGAAAGAACACTGGTCTCACATGAAAGCAGGATTCTCTTCGTTTATCTACGACCAATTGGTTTTAGAAATGCTCAAAAAGAGTTTTAAAGATGCGTTTGAAGGTGACCCTATAGTCAGTATAGGTGCATATTGGGACAAGAATGTTGAGATAGACATCTTGATCAAAAGAAAGTCTGGTGATATGATAGCAGGTGTGACAAAGTACTCTAAGTCAAAAGCCAACAAAAGTGAACTCACAAAGCTAAAAGAAAAATGTGCTCAGGCAGAACTTGACGTAGATACTTTTGTCATCTTTTCTAAAAACAAATTCTCCTCTGAACTGAAAAAGGAAAAAGGTGAAAAATTACAACTTTTTTCTCTTAGAAATTTGACAGGCCTTATGGCTGAAATGACTGAAAAAGATCTACTGGAACATACAAATAAGAAGTATTAGAATTCACAGTTGATTAACACTTCTATACTATACTATTTGTAAAATTACCTAAGGAAGACTATTATGAAGAAGACTTTACTGTTATTATTGCTTACTGGCACAATGATGTTTGCATCGTCTGGTGCAGAACTGACAAAAACGAACTGTGCAAGCTGTCATATGTTGACTACACCAACACCAGATATGATATCTACGATGAAAGCACCCGCTATGGATGCAGTGATGTTTCATATAAACTTGGCTATACAGAATAAAAAAGAGGTTAAGGGCTTTATAGTAGATTATGTCCAACACCCAGATGCATCAAAGTCTGTCTGTGAATCTCACAAGGTACAAAAATTCGGTGTGATGCCATCACTTAAAGGTAAAGTTTCTGAGCAGGATTTGGATGCTATAGCAGAGCATATGATAGCGACTTATCCAAGTAAAGAGTTTGTAGTGATGATAAAAGAGATACAAAAAAATGATAAGATGCACAGTTTAATAAATTCACCATTTCTTTTAAACAAGGAAGAGTTACCGCATTTGACCAAATTACTTTTGCACAATTGGGATAAGGCTGCACTTGGATTAACCGATGAACAAAAAGAAAAACTTTTGGTTGTAAGGCATGAAACATTAAGTGCCATAAAAGAAATTAAAGAGAAAGTACAAGTTTTAGAAGCAGAGATCATAGAAGCAATGGTAGATGGTGAAACACTTGAAAAAATGTATCCTAAACTTGAAGCGGTTGCAAAACTAAAAGTTGAAGCTACAAAAGTACAACTAAAATGTCTTAAAAAAAGTATGGAAATTTTGAATGATGACCAAATAGAATTTTTACTTCCATTTTGGGATGCTTAAAAAGATATAAAGGTGCTACCCTCTTATCTCTAAAAAGTTCTTGGTACTGATGTCGTCCCAGGGCTTATTGAGCTTCACAAAATCCTGATAACTTTTCAAGACACGTTTAAAATCCTCACTCTTAGCACTTTCAGCTTCCAGCACTTCACCCAGTGCTATTTTGGCTGCATCCATCATATCTTTAGGGAATGTTTTTATCTCGACATTCTTTGGAAGCTCTTGCAGTGATTTGGCATTTTCATATCTAAACTCCTGAAGCATGTTAGCTGTCATCTCTTCACTTGCAGCAGTGATGATGGCTTGATGTTCAGTGCTTAGCTTTTCCCATCTGGCTTTGTTGAAAGTAATTTCCAGTATAGAACCGGGTTCATGCCACCCTGTGTAGTAGTAAGGTGCAGCTTTTGAAAAGCCCATCATACTGTCAAGTGCAGGTCCTACCCATTCTGTGGCATCTATGGTACCGCGCTCAAGAGAAGTGTATATTTCACCCGCAGGTAAAAGGACAGGATTTACCCCCAGTTTCTTCATGACCTCTCCACCCAGCCCCGGTATACGCATTTTAAGACCCTTAAGGTCAGCAAGAGAGTTGATCTCTTTTTTGAACCAGCCACCCATCTGTGGGCCTGTTGTTCCTCCTATAAGAGGATAGAGGTTAAATTTACCATACATCTCACGCCAAAGTTCATACCCGCCGCCAAACTTCATCCATGTGATCATCTCTTCACTTGTAAGCCCAAGAGGCATTCCACCAAAGATGGAAAATGCAGGGTTCTTGCCTTTCCAGTAGTATACACCAGAGTGAAAAGCATCTATTTGAGCTGCGGAAGTAGAGTCAAAAACCTGGAGGGCAGGAACAAGGATGTTTTTAGCGTAGACTTTGATCTCAAGTGTTCCTCCACTGAGCTCAAAACAACGTTTGGCAAAACTGTCTACACCTGTTCCCATAATGGGAAAGTGTGCAGGCCAGGAAGTAGCAAGTTTGAGTGTGACTTTTTTACCCCGGTTGATGTTAGCAGAAGTACCTTCTGTCTTTTCTTCAGCTCTATGGCATCCGCTTAGTGCTAAAGCGGTAGCACCTATGGCTGTACCGGCTATAAAATCTCTTCTTCTCATCTCTTCTTGTCCTTAAACCCATCTTATGTATTAAAATAATAAAACTAGCACCTATCATTGTGTCTATGATACTCACAGAAAATCATCGCCTAACCTTTGGGTTAAGCTCAAATTTTCTGCAAACACCCTAAACACAAGCATAAACGTTATTTTCACAATTCTACTACATAATTTGGGTTTGCATTAATAATTAAATAGTAACATAACACTCATTAAAGGATGTAGATTGAACTGCCATATTTGCGACAAAGCAACAGAGTCATTTAACCATGAAAAAACCAATATCACGTATTACTATTGTGAAGCTTGTGAGTACATCTTTAAATCTCCAGAATGTTACCAAGATCTTAGCACACAAAAAGAGCGATATAACCTCCATGAAAATGATGAAGAAGATGTAGGATATAAAGCGTACTTCCAGCGCTTTTTAGATTTTATACTCCCTTTACTGGAGAAACCAAAAACAGCACTCGATTTTGGTTGTGGAAGAAGTTCTTTACTTGCATCACTGCTTAAAAAAGAAGGCATTGATTGTGACTACTATGATCCCATATATCATCCTGACACACTGAATGAGAAGAAAAAGTATGAACTGATAGTCTCTACAGAAGTTTTTGAACATCTACATCAGCCAAGAGAAGTATTTGAGAGTCTAGTTGAACGATTGGAAGAGGGTGGTTATTTGGGACTACAAACACAATTTCACCCTAACGAATTAGAAGCCTTTAAAAAATGGTACTACCATCAGGACCCGACACATATAGTCTTTTTTACAGCACAGACTTTTAGGGTACTTTGTAAAGAGTATGGTATTGAGTTTATGGGTGATAATGGGAAAAATATGGTGCTTATGAGAAAGAATTCACACTCGCAGTAAGGGCAAGTGCAAAAAAGGTATCTAGAAGAGTGAATACTCTTCTTTAATCGTATTTAACATACTTTTGTCTGCATTGTAGATAAATGCGTAGTTATAGTGAATATTTTTAAGCAGGTCTTGTAATTCTTCTTTCGTTTGAAACCAATGCGGGTGATCAATGCCTGGTACTTTGGTTTTAGGTGGTGTCATAACAACACTTTTCACCCACATGTTACTACTCATGACGTATTCTCTAGCTTTTGTGATATCAGATAGATTGTCTGTAAAGATAGCTACTTTAGCAGTTTTACTTGCTTGTGTACTTTTGAGTTTACCATCTATAAATACCGGTGTAAAGTGTTTGGTATATCTAAGACGGTCGACTGAGTAGACAAGGGCATGTGTTTCACAAAAGTCTATAGCACGGAGAAGATATTCTAAATGGAAAGGAATCAATTCCTTTTCCTGATAGACAAATCCACCTGCTTTAAATGTCGTTCTAAAGAGTGTGTCTGATACAGGGTATCCCTCTACTTCTCTCTTGAGTTTAGGTGTATCAGGTTTGATAAGTTCCATGAGTTCTTTATCTGCTCCTACAAAGAGAGAACATTCAGAGTTTAGTATCTGCTCAAATGCCTTTCTCCAATCGTCTGAGATAAAGGTAATGTTGGTTTTATGAACAAGTATCATTTTAAGGAATGTCTGTTCATGTTTTGAAAGTAAATAGAACTTTGCTTCTTTTTTAATGATCACATAGCGGATGAGTTTAAAGGCTGCAAGTTGTAAGTTAGAGACTTTTATCCAAGCAACCTCCTCATCACTCTTTACGATACTGTCATCTGCATAAACGATGGCATACGCACCATTGGCTATAGCTTGGTCTATCTCTTCCTGATTTGAAGAGAAGAAAAGGTCGCCATGCTCTACTTTTGAGTAGTAAACAGTCGCAGCTTCTATCGCTTGAACTTTCGGTGTGTTGGTGAGTGTTCCCTCTGTGAGGTTTACAATGTCTTCAATTTTCATACTTAACCTATTGGTGTTCCAGCCGTTTTAGGCTTTTCAGGACGTATCATACATAGCCCGTTTTCATCTTTGGCTGCAAGAAGCATACCTTCACTCTTTAGGCCCATGAGTTTAGCCGGTTTAAGGTTTGCAACAACACAGACTTGTGTGTCTAGCATATCGTCAGCAGAGTACCACTCTTTGATACCTGCAACTACTTGTCTAGGCAACTCTTCACCTACATCAACTTGCAGTAAAAGAAGTTTTTTACTCTTTGGCACTTCCTCTGCTTTTACAACAGTACCTACTTTAAGAGAAGTTTGGAAGAACTGGTCTATGCCTATGAGCGCTACACCTTCTTCTTTGATTATCTCTTTTGTATCTTCTTTTTTTGCTGGTTTTTCTTCAGGCTTTTTTGTATCTACAGGTTCTGCTTGCTCCAGTAAAGGCTCTTCTATACGAGGGAAAAGAGGGTCTATCTTTTCCAGTGTAAATGGTTCAAGAAGTTTGGTGCCTTTAACCATGCTGTTCCAAGAGTCATTGTCTATGCTGAAGTGTAAAGCATTTGATATCTTCGTACATACAGCAGGCATCACAGGGTAAAGCATGATAGATACTTTTGCAAGTATAGCCGCTATAAGCCCGTTAAGCGCCATAGCTTCTTCCTCTTTACCTTCTTTCATAAGTGTCCATGGCTGATACATATCTATGGCTTTGTTGGCTACAGTGAGTGGTCTCCAAAGCTCTTCAAGGTATCTGTGTATCTGCATGTCAAAAAGAAGCGGTTCCAACTTTTCTAATGACGCATGTACTTCATCTAGTTCAGCCTGATAGTACTTAGAAACATTGGCAGAGTCTACTGTACCTTTAAAGTATTTACCACTCATACCTATAAGACGGTTGAGTAGGTTTCCAAGGTCATTACCCAGGTCAGAGTTGATACGGTCTATAAGTGCTTTTTGGCTAAAGTCACCGTCCCCGCCAAATGGTACTTCTCTAAGCATAAAGTAGCGGAAGCTATCCAGTCCATAGGCATTTGCTACTTCTCTAGGATCTACTACGTTACCTTTAGACTTACTCATTTTCTCGCCATCACGTGTCCACCATCCATGTGCAGCTATATGGGTAGGAAGTGGTAGGTCAAGGCTCATAAGGAATGCCGGCCAGTAGATAGCATGAAAACGTAAAATATCTTTACCTATAAGTTGAACACGTGCAGGCCACTGGTCCATCTTTTCATCGTCTGTACCATATCCAAGTGCTGTCACATAGTTCATAAGAGCATCTAGCCATACATACATCACATGTTTAGGATCGTTCATGTCTTCTGGTAGTTTAACGCCCCAGTCAAAACTTGTACGTGTGATAGAGAGATCTTGCAATCCACCTTCAACAAAACGAATCACTTCATTTCTTTTACTCTTAGGTAAGATGAAGTCTGGATGGTCTTCATAATATTGAAGCAGTTTATCTTGATACTTGGAGAGTTTAAAAAAGTAACTTTCTTCTTCAACTATAGTGGTACTTTTACCACATTCGGGACAAAACTCATCATCAACGAGTTGTATGGCAGGGAAGAAAGTTTCACAAGAGATACAATAGTGACCCTTATACGTATCTTTATAAATGTCACCATTTTCATGCATGACAGAAAAGGCTTTTTGTACACCTTTCATGTGATCTGCATCTGTAGTTCTGATAAATTTATCATAAGAGATGTCAAAATCATCCCAAAGATTTTTAAAAGTTGCTGAGATTTCATCTGCATACGCCTGGGTTGTTTTACCTCTGGATTTTGCAGCTTCTTCTATTTTCTGACCGTGTTCATCTGTACCGGTAAGAAAGAAAGTCTCTAATCCTGACATACGAGAGTAACGTGCAAGTGTATCTGCAATGATGGTTGTATACGCATGACCGATGTGTGCGATGTCGTTAACGTAGTAGATCGGGGTTGTAATATAAGATTTTTTGTGACAAGACATAGTTTGTAGTTCCTTAAACAAATGAGTTTGTAGAGTAAATTTGGTAGATATTTTAGCTAAAAAGTGCTGTATTGTGGGTGATTTTATAAAATTATAAATTTTAGCTGTTATAATGATGCATTGAATAGGGAAATTGAATGGGAGAAATCTAAAAGGATAAACATGGATAGGCATCTAACTGAAATATTAGATATAGAGAGTTTCTCAAAAAAAGACACCTATAGTAATGAAGAAAAAAAACTCATTATGGATAGATTAAATGAGGATAGGATTATTCATCAAAGAGCAGAAGAAGCGCTCCATGGTAAAAAGACATCATATACAGAAAAAGAAAAGAAGAAGATTTTAGACAAACTCAATGAAAAAAGATTGAGTATTCAAAAACGTGAAGAGATCCAAAAAAGTCGACTCCATAAAAAACATATATATAGGTTTGCAAATAAAGAATTTTATAAATTTACGAATATGGAACGAGAGTACTATATTGAGAGTGAAGAGTGTAGCAAATTCTGCAGTAGGCCATCCATCGTTACACTTTATTATAAAACCATAAGCGAAAGCGAATTGAAAAAAAAAGATGTACTGATTAAAACTGAACTATATTCAAATAAGTTTTTCATCTCTATGGATGCTATACGTGTTTATTTTAAAGATTATGCTCTTGAAGATGAGAAGTAAAAAGCAGATATGTATTATGTTTACATAGTAAAGTGTGCAGATGAGACACTCTATACGGGTATCGCTACGGAGTTGGAACGTCGTATAGAAGAACATAACGGTTCTGATAAAGGGGCAAAATATACACGTGTCAGAAGACCGGTACATTTAGTTTATAGCGAAGAATATCCAGATAGAAGTTTAGCTTCTAAACGTGAATATGAGATAAAGAAAAAGATGAATAGGGCTAAGAAGTTAAAGTTGATCGAGTCGTATTAGAACTCAAATCCCCCGCCGGCACCTTTACTCATACTGTCGTATACAGCTTTGATGTAGGCATCACGAACTTCACACTCAAGCAGTTTTTCGCAACCCATACAGCTTTTGATTTGATGCTCAAGTTGACAGGCTTCTAATTCAGATTTTTTCTGTTTTAGCGCTAGCTGCCACTCATCGAGTACTTGATCTGACATTACGATTTTATCCCGTATGCGTCTCTTAGTTTAGACACTTCATAGTTAGAACCGAAGAAACAAGGGCTTGTATCATGTGGATGACTTGGCACAAGTTCCATAAGTCTCATACCTTTGGCATCGACTGCTTGTCCACCAGCCTGTTCATACATGAAAGCAAAAGGGATAACTTCAAAGAGTTGTCTGAGTTTTCCATCTGGTTTGTCTGATGTACCAGGATATGAGAAGATCCCCCCACCTTTTAAAAGTATCTGATGAAGGTCTGGTACCATACCGCCAGAGTATCTGAGACGATACCCTTCAGCAAAAAGATCATCTACAAATGTTTTGTGGTGTTCAGACCAGTTTTGTTGTGTCCCGCCCGGAGCATTGAGTTTTCCTTTTTCATCCAGTGTGATTTCAGAGATGAAATTGAAAAGACCATCCTGTGCTCTGTAATGTTTAGGTTTAGCCCCTTTTTTTGCCGTCATTAGTTCAATACGCGGACCATACACAACATACGCAGAGGCTACAAGATTTTCAGCTTTGAGTTCACCTTCGTAGATACCAAAGATAGACCCTACAGAGAGGTTGACATCTGCTAGACTTGAACCATCTAAGGGATCATAACAGATAGTGTATTTCCCATTATCATGTAACTCTAAGACGCCTTCTTTTTCTTCACTTACTAAGGCTTTTACAATAGAAACACTTTTAAAAGCTTCTTCTACAATATAGTCACTTTTTACATCCAGTTTTAGTTGATCTTCACCAGATGAGTTCTCACTGTCATTGTAGCCTAGATCTTCTGTTTTGATCGCATGGTCTATTTTGATCGCAATTTTTTCGATGGTTTCAAATATGGTTAACATCTTTTATCCTCTTTTACTTATAGTTGTTTTGCATGCGTATTGATCCACTCTATGATCTGAGTGCTGTTATTCAGATCAAGTATCTCGATACCCTCTGGTATAGTATAGGTTGCTATATCTATAGTGTCATCAATGGCTATGGCTTCACTGCAGGCAAAATAACTTTCGTCAATTTTATTTCTGAAGACAGCAATACGCGGTAATGGAAGTGTTTTAAGCCCTTCAACCAGCAAAATGTCAAAGTCATTGATCATCGCTACGATATCGTCCAATGTTTTTTCTCTTTGGGAGAAATACGTAGTACGTGTAGGAGAAGTGATAACCACTTCTGCACCAGTTTGTGAAAATTTATGGCTGTCTTTGCCTTCTACATCAAACTGTGCTTTGTCTTTAGGGTCATTTTTTATGATGGCAACTTTACGTTCTTTTATCAATAATTTAGCGATTTTTTCCACGAGGGTTGTTTTCCCACTGTTTGATGGACCGGTAAATGCTACAGCAACTCTTTTACCCACGGCATGATTTCCTTGAATTATGATTGAATGAATTATACATCAATCTTTATTGAATGTATGTTAAAATTCGTATTAATTATAAGGAGTGCAGTATGGTTAGATTAAGTATATCGTTTATTGCCATAGTTCTCCTACTTGGCTGTACATCGAAACAAGAGGTAGGTTTGATCCAAGGCTATAGTGAAAAAGTGACTTATCATAAACAGTTGCAAAAAACAGAAAAGACACAACTCTATCAGGATAATGTCACCAAAGCGATGTTGACTGCTACCTATCTCTATACTCCGAATTTTGAAAATAATGATACTAGAGATGAAGTTTTTATCGTGGGAGTGTATATGGAAGATAAAGCATCCGCTCATATAAATTCTGAGGGAAACACCTTAACCCTAAATGGAAAAACAGCCAAAGAGATCAACGAACTCAGCTTGGATGATGAACGCTTAAAAGAGTTGTCTCTTGTGACACCATGGAGCAGCTATTACCTCGTTACTTTTCCTCATGAATCAAATAAAAAGATCACACTTCTTTTTGAAAGTAAGTTGTACGGAAAAGGTGAGTTACATTTCGCCAAAGTTGCGAAATACGTATTGACCAAAGAAGCTTTTTAAATACAAAACGTTTTAGTCTTACTTTCTGAACTTATCTGTCTCAGAAGGTGAGGCAAGTACTTTTAAGAGTGGAAAGATACGTGTCGTTACACCCAGTTTATTTAGATAGATGACATAATTTGCCAGTACTTTTTTCCCATACTCTTTGGCTTCATGATTTTTCATTTTTTCCATACTCATATACGGCTCATAAGGACCTTTCCTGAAATTCCGGTTATTTTTAATGTGCCTTCGTGTAAATCCTATACCCGCATTGTAAGCATAGGCTATGAAAAGAGGGTGAGAAAGGTATTTGGTAAGATAATCAAGATGGTAGTCTGCATACTCTATGGCTTTGTAGGGATTAAATATTTCATCATAATCTATATTTTCCCCTTTTTCCTTGGATACATGTTTGATAAGAAATGGCATAAACTGCATCATTCCCAATGCAAAAGAACGTGAGACAGAAGCCGGTACAAAACGACTCTCTTGTCTTGCTATAGCATAAATAAGTGCTTGTCTCTCTGGTGTCATGTCTTTCATGGCTTTACGGTATGGCATAGGAAAGTAAGATTCCGTATAGTTACAGGCTTTGGCTTTGAGGTAGGTGTAGACACCGATACACTCCTGTGATTTATGATCATCTGCCAAATCATTCAAGTCGACACCTGAGTTCATCTTGTGTTTTACTTTTGCCCAATCGATAGGGTCTTCGATATCAAATCCCCATGTACTGTTTTTCCAAAGGGATTCCGTAATGGTTTTAGGGTACCTGGCATTTATGGTGTCTGCTGCCATTAAAGTGTAGATATTGACTTGGGAACTGTCACGTAAAAGTTTGATATATTCATCATCTTTTGTACTCATATAGAGCCAGAAAAGAGATTTGTCTATGTCATAACGTTTAACATAGTTCTTACGAGCATCTTCAAAGTAACCTGCTGCCTGCTTAGGTTTTTTTTGCTGCATCAGTGCAATGCCATGTTTAAAACTTTTATGGGCTTTACTTCGTGTTCTCCAGTTTTTGTTTGCTTCTCCAGTTGCTTTAACTTTCGGAAGTTCAACATTTAATCCGGTTCTGTTTCTGTAGCTGGTACGCAGTTTGGTATTGAGTCTGCTTGCTTGATAGATAACGCTTTTCGCCTCTGCAGCTGTAGTAGTTGTTTGTGAAAGAAAACGCCAGATATAGTAATCTTTTTCTATACTCTTTGGCATATCATGTATTTGATCATAGGTAAATGTTTTTGCATGAAGCAATGACGTACCCATGAAAAATCCAAGCAGTACTGAAAGTAAAAGAGACTGTACTTTCATTTTTTATCCAAGTACAGCACGCATCATAAAATTATCAACCAGTTGTAGACCTAAAATAACCACCAAAGGTGAGAGGTCAACACCGGAAAATACAACAAACGGCATCTTCTGTCTAATAAAATTCATTACAGGTTCTGTTAAACGGTGAAGTATCTGTACAATAGGGTTATAAGGATCAGGTCGTACAAAACTCAGCAATGCAGTGATAATGACTATCCAGATGTAAAGGTTCATAACTGTGTGTAGTGTCTGTACGATAGCGTAAATAAGGGCACTCATGATGCTACCTCCAATAAGTAGGGTTTAATAAGTGGATAGATATCCGAGAGTTCAGGCCCATGTTGGGCACCTGTTAAAAGTAGTCTGAAGGGTTTTAAAAAATTTTCACCCTTGAGTCCACTCTCTTTCATCATATAGGACTTGAACACATCAAAGTCATTTATCATCGGTGCATTCTGTACAATCACTTCCATCGTACGCATCTGCTCACCCCATTCACCTTCAAAATCTTTAGCTGAGAAGATAGGCTTTATCTTGGCAATAAGTTCTTTAATGGTACTTGCTTCTTCAAGGTAGATCTTAGCCAGTTTGCCGATGTCTGCATCTGCAAATCCAAAGAGCGTAGAGAGTTGTCTGTCATCCATAAGTTTTAGATGCTCTCTGTTAATGAAACGCAGTTTATCTATGTCGAATATTACTTCAGATTTTGAGATGTTCTTTATATCAAACCACTCTATAGCTTCAGGCAGTGTAAAAATCTCTTTTGGTACTTTAGAATTTCCCAAAAGTAACATGTAGTTTATGATAGCATCCGGTATAAACCCTTCTCCAAACAGCCATTTGACTAAAGAAGTATCATCCTGTTTTAACATCTTCAACCCTGAAGTGTTCAAAAGGATGGGTAAGTGTGCATAGATGGTTTCTTGGTCAAATCCAAGTTGCTTTTTGATATGTATCTGTTTTGCTGTGTTAGAGAGGTGCTCTTCACTACAAATGATGAAGTCTACACCGCTTATCATGTCATCACAGGCACAGGCAAAGTTGTAGGTCGGTGTGCCATCAGCACTTAAAATAACAAAAGAGTCTACTTCATTTGGTGCGGTAGTAAT
>JAGSGJ010000002.1 GCA_023955225.1 Sulfurovum sp. | reverse complement strand
GTGGATTATTAATGTATCAACGATTTGGAGTTGCTGTTTTCTTTCATACTTTTCATTATAAAATCATTCATATAGCACATTTTATAAGGTTTTATATAGAAAGTTACATATTTATGCTCTCTAAATGTCGCTACAGCGATAAACCTTATAAAATATGTTAAATGATAATGTTTAAAAAATTTTAATTGAATACGCCTGTAATTATGACCTGATTCCTAATTTACCAAGAAGAAATATAATGCTGTAATAAGCAAAAACAGTCATCAAAATTGAGATAAGCATACTTGGATAAAAGCTAAAGCCTTTCTTTATTAAGATTGGAAAAGCTATAAATAATGTCATTGATGGGGCAATTAACCAAACAATGTTGTTTGAAAATTCCACTGCACTGCTGCTATCACTTGTATCTATATACATCCATGTCATAGCTAATATTGACACTAAAGGGATAGCTGCTAATATCGCACCCGCTAAACTGCTTCTCTTGGAGATTTCAGAAATTAATACGATTAAAAGTGTTGTAATAACTAGTTTTGTTATATAGTAAGCCAATTGTCACTCCATTTGTTTATTAATATTTGTATTATATAGCAGTTTAATTATATATCCTTGATAAGATATGTAAAGATTTTTCTACACGTCATCTGCACACCTTAGCTGTATACTCTAAATAAGAAAATCTCAAAATGGATAAAAAATGGATTATGTAGGAGATGGTTGGGGTATGGGTTTTGGTATGTGGTTTGTACCGATATTGTTGGTTATTATTGTCATATATTTTTTAAAAGAAAACACTAAAGGTGAAGAGAAACACTCCTCCGCACAAGACATACTTGATAGGCGCTATGCAAATGGCGAGATAGATACAGAAGAGTATGAAGAGAGATCTGATGCTCTTAATAAAAAATAATTAAAGGGTTTGTCATGTTAAGACGAATGTCTTGCATCATACGAGAAAACATTATAAAATATATAACTTTATAAGGTTTTAATTTTCGAGTTAAGACTTGTAAACGCTACTAAAATTAATTGAATCATTTTCTTTCATATCCATAGAAAAATATACCCATGTGTATTATATTTTAGTTTTGGCATAATGAGGTATCTCAAAAAAAGGAGTCAGAAAATGACTAAAGAAAATCACGATAAGTTAGAAGCATTGAGTCCAGAAGGAAAGAGTGCATATATTGCAGCTAAGGCACGTATACTGGATGCTTTAGTAAAGATGGACTTGTTTGAAGATGTATCATTAACTGATGAAGAGAAAAGCACTATTTACGAATTGCTTAATGAAACTGCATTTTTAATGAAAAGTGAAGAACTCTAATACCAATAATATTGATGTGTAATGGTGTGTCAACTGAAAACAATGAGTGAAGATCTTGAATAGATATTATTTACAAAGGAACTCCACTCGAGAAATAGTTTGAAGCAGTGAAGTTTAAATATATACATAAAACCTTATAAAATATATAACTTTATAAGGTTTTCCATTACAAGGTTTTTACAACTTTTTGCAATTTTTTACTACTTTTTTACTCAATGACCTAAAAAACTTATAAACCCTGCCATCTTTTTTGATGCAGCTAAAATTTCCTACACAGTTACCATCTTTGCAGCATTCCCCCGATTCCTTTTTACCCATAGGGGGATTCCAGACATCATATTTTACTTTGTCATTCATCATCAAAATTGGACCACCAGACGAAATATTATCTGTAGCACCGTGAGCTACTCCTGCCACTATGGCAGTTGAAAGTATCAATTGTTTTATCATTGTAAACTCCTTTTCATACATACTATTCTAATTAATTGTGAATTTGTAGCCATAATTTGTCTATTTATATAATTTCAATGCATAGAAACCTTATAAAATATATAACTTTATAAAGTTTCCATTTTCAATAATTGACCTTCGGGTTATACGTAGTCAGAGTGTATAACTCCTGAACTTTATACACGCATCAAAGAGATGAACTTCTTCATGAATCAGCAAAAAAATATTTAATACAATCCATACTAACCATTGTCTTTACTTCACTCTATTAATTGTCGTATACTTATAGGGAGCCATAAAGAGGATGAACATGAAAAAAGTTATGATACTAAGCGGTGCCGGACTCTCTGCTGAGAGTGGCATACGTACCTTTAGAGACCATGACGGTCTTTGGGAAAACCACGATGTTATGAAAGTCTGCTCTACGCAAGGCTGGATCGAAGATCACCAATATGTAACCCGTTTTTACAACGACCGCAGACGTGACCTTGAGTTGAAAGAGCCTAATCATGCCCATAAGATACTGGCCCAACTTGAACACGATTATCGTGGAAGAGTCATCCATCTGACCCAAAATATTGATAACCTTATGGAGAAAGCGGGTGCAAAAGATGTGATCCATCTTCATGGTACGCTAACCGATCTACGCTGTGAGTCGTGTACGGAGACGTTTAATGTTGGTTATGCTCCTCAAGAAGATAATGAACATTGTCCCCATTGTGGCAATAAAAGGGTTCGTCACAATGTCGTCATGTTTGGCGAAGCAGCGCCGGAGTATAGACACATCCAAGAGGCCATTCGTCATTGTACGCTTTTCATCGCTATCGGTACCAGCGGTACGGTGATCGACATTATTCCCATTGCAAAAGAATTTAAACACTCCATCCTAATTGATCCCAAACGTCAGGAGACTGCAAGTAAATTTGATCCGAAATCTTACATAGATGAATACTTTGAGCATTTCATTCAGAAAAAAGCGGGTGAGGCTATGGATGACATGATGTCAATTATCAAAGAACATATGGATAATTGATTATACCTACCATTGTATTTAGGGGGTGTTTGTTGGTTTCATATGTTTTAGTGTCAGTTCAAGATAACACTATAAACAAAGTATCAACTCCATAAAATGTAAATGTTTCATTCTCAAAACCTTATAAGATAAGCCATTATGACAATGGCACATACTTCTTCATTTCTCCTATTTATTCGCCTCTCATCTCTTCCATTAGTAAAAACTCGCACTGTTTTACATCTTTCTGTTGAGTACTCTCAGTGATTTGAAACAGAAAATACATCCCAATTAATATTGCTATAGTATTTGCCCATCTATGTATTTTTCTTCCCATTTTAACTCCTATTTTATATTTACAATTAGTTCAGCATATGTAATTAAAACATTATACTAAATTATAAGTTATATTAATGTTATATAGTGCTTTTATACAGGATAATCTAAATCAATACATGAAAAAATGTTGAATCTCTTCATATCGAAAACAATCCGTTGTGTGATCGTTTACCATACCTACTGCTTGCATAAATGCATAGCAGATCGTCGGGCCTACAAAGTTGAATCCACGTTTCTTTAAATCCTTGCTCATCATCTCAGATATTTCTGTTTTCACCGGAAGTTCTGCCATGGATTTCCACTCGTTCAGTATAGGGGTTCCATCAACATAATTCCATAGATATGCGTCCAATGAACCGAACTCTTTTTGAATAGTAATAACGCCTCGTGCATTCTTGATGGCTGATTCGATCTTTAGGCGATTACGTACGATGCCTGGGTCGGAAAGCAAGCGTTCTATATCTGCTTCATCATAATTGGCTATTGTTTCGTAATCAAAGGAGTGAAACGCCTTCCTGTAATTTTCTCGTTTTTTCAGGATTGTCAGCCAACTAAGCCCAGCCTGTGCTCCTTCTAAAATCAGGAACTCAAACAGGAGTCGGTCATTATGAACAGGAATGCCCCATTCATCATCATGGTACGCGACATATAAAGGATCTTTTTCACACCATTTGCATCTGTTCATATTTTCTTTACTCTAAGAGGATTAAAAAGTGTATCTTTGAGAGAAAATTTCTCAGCCATTATTCTATACCGTTATAGAGTCCACTTCCTATCACTTTATAGATAATAGGCTCTTCAAATATATCATCCATATGAACACCACCGATGATACCCACAGGGTGACTAGAATACTTAGCCGCTTCAAGGAGTGCTTTTCCTCCAACATTGGCTTCACTTTTTGTGTCAGTGGCTCTGTAAGCTCCCAAGCCTATATAGTCTAGGTCTAGGGTATTTGCCACAAATATCTCTTCTCTATCATGTGTTGAGAGCCCAAGAAGCTTGGTTCCTATCTTTTGACGTACCAAGTCTACTGCGGCTTCTAGATCATGACTGTATTTTCGAAGGTCTTCTTGTCCGAGGTGTAAGCCATCTGCATACGATATAAGCTCAATATTATCATTGATAATCAGTTTACCATCATAGTATGCTCGGATGATCTCTAAATCTTCTTCTTTTTCTTCGAGTGAAGCCAATTTATTACGGTATTGGAGAATGGGTATATTGGAAAAAGTGGAAATGTGTTGAAGAAGTGTTTTTAAAGAGACAGCCTTTTGCTTCAGTGTCTCTTTGTCAACAAGTGCATATATCATACGTGTGTTTTAACTTGCCTTCTTGTTAAAAAGTTTGAACAGGTCAGAAAGTGTTTGATGCATTTCCACACGGTCTACGATCATATCGATAAGTCCATGAGAAAGTAGGAATTCCGAACGCTGGAAACCTTCCGGTAGATCAACACCAACAGTTTGCTTAATTACCCTTTGACCTGCAAATCCGATAAGTGCACCCGGTTCAGCCATAATGATATCACCCAACATAGCAAATGATGCAGATACACCACCCATAGTAGGGTCAGTCAAGATAGAGATAAAAGGTAAACCTTTGTGGTGTAGCCTATTGAGTGCAGCGGATGTTTTACTCATCTGAAGCAGAGAGTAAGTACTCTCTTGCATACGTGCACCACCAGAAGCAGAAACGATGATAAATCCACACTCATTTTCTATGGCTCTGTTGATACCACGAACGATCTTTTCACCTTCCACTGAACCTAGACTACCACCCATAAATGAGAAGTCAAACACTGCGATCTCTACCGGTTGACCACCGATGGTACAAGAACCGCTCATTACAGAAGATGTTTTACCTGTTTTGGCTTTAGCCTCTTCTAAACGCTTCTTGTAAGACTTTTTATCTGTGAATTTCAGTGGGTCTGTCGGGGCTAAAGTATTGTCAAACTCTACAAAAGAACCTTCATCTGAAATAGATGCAATACGCTTTTCAGCAGAGATTCGGAAATGGTGGTTACATTTTGGACATACGTTTTGTTTGGCTTCTACTTCTTTGTAGTACATCAAAGAGGTACATTTTGGACACTTGATCCACTGATTAGGAGTTTCTTGTGTTGCTGTTCCTGTTGCTGTTGTCACTTTTTTAAAAATATTTCCAAACATTCTTACTCCTGCATACCTATAATTTATGTATTAATGTTTCTATTTGCGTTGCTATGCTTTTTTCTTTTGATACTATAACATAATCAGCCTCAACAATTACTTCTAAGCCCTCACAAAGTGCTAAACCTGCGGCGAAATCATAAATACGAAACTCTCCCATAAAGAGTACGTAATTCACTGTATGTGCATACGCAAGTGAAAGTGCTATGGCACCGGGTGACCTAAACTTTAACTTTGCCTGGTCCAATGCTGAAACCAATGCAGGGTTTGCGTAGGCTTTTTCAAAAAGTCCTATTTCCCCATTTCCACTCATGTGTGGTGTATGAAAGGTATTTGAAAAAAGTTTACCTTGTTGTATTTTAGCAGTACAAGACTTGAGAAAAATATCGCCATTGGCAAGGTTACAGACCACTGCTCCATCTAAAATACCTTCAGCATTTATCTTAGCAACAGAGGTACCGTAATAAGGGAAAAGGGAAAGGGCATTGGAAGAACCGTCTATAGGGTCAATGATGATCTTTTCTTCACCTTCACCTATAATACCACTCTCTTCAGACTCTATTTCTCCAAAAACACCTAAATGCTTCACAAAAATAGCTTCAGCAAAAAGGTCAAGTTTAGAGCTTACATCACCACCGGCACCTACTTCGGTTTTCTCAAACAAGGAAGCATCAAAACCATCTTTTAATGCAGAACTAATCTCTTCGTTGGCTTTGATACAAGCTTTAATGAACTCTGTCATACTGTATTCTTACTCGCCTTTTTTATCGGCTACGATGGTTGGTTTTATACCTCTTGGTGCCACCATCCAGAACTTTCTGATCTCACTTCTAAAGTGTTCTAAAATATACGTTGCTCTCTTAGACCCTGTTTTTGCTACATAGTCTGTAAGAAGCCTTTTAAGCTCAAACATTTCACTATCCCACTCATCAGTATCGATACGAAGTGGTTCAACAAGCTCAGGGTTCACCTTTTCATAGAATCCACCTTCTTCATCATATACAAATGCTTTACCACCGGTCATACCTGCACCGAAGTTTACCCCTGTCTTTCCAAGTATCGCTACTACACCACCGGTCATATATTCACAAGGATGATCTCCTGTACCTTCTACCACTGTTGTCGCACCTGAGTTACGTACAGCAAAACGCTCACCTACTTGTCCATGAACATACACCGTTCCGCCTGTTGCACCATAAAGACAGGTATTTCCCCCCAGTGCAAACTCGCTCCCTGCATTATCGGAGGTAATCACGATTTGACCACCATTCATACCTTTACCGATGTAGTCGTTACCTGCACCTTCAATATTAATATTAATACCTTTACTCATAAACGCACCCAAAGACTGACCCGCAGTACCTGTCATGTTAAGCGTGATCGTATCTTCAGGTAAACCTTCATTTCCATGAATTGCAGCGATCTCTCCAGAGATTCTTGTTGCAAAACTTCTGTTCAGGTTTGTGATCTTTTTATTGAGAACGATAGGCGTAGACGGATCTTTTATCGTTGCTTTAAGTTCTTCAATGATCTCTTTTTCAAATTCATTTTGATCATATGGTTCGTTAGATGCTACTTGACATGTGTTCACACCATCTATCTTGTAAAGCATCTCTTCAAAGTTAAATTTCTTTGCAAACTCATCATCTATCACATCCAATAAATGATTTTGACCAATAATATCTTCTAGAGATGTATATCCGAGTTCTGCAAGTATTTCTCTTATATCTTCTGCCATAAGTGTGAAATAGTTAATCACTTTTTGAACATTTCCTGAGAATCTTTTTCTCAAATGTTCATCTTGTGTTGCAACACCTACACCACATGTGTTCAAGTGACATACACGAAGCATAATACACCCTACGATAACCAGTGCACCTGTACCAAATGCATATTCTTCTGCTCCAAGAATGGCTGCTTTAACAACATCTAAACCTGTTTTAAGACCACCATCTGTTTCAAGCGTTACTTGTCCTCTAAGGTTGTTGGCTTTCAAAGAGTTATGTGCTTCGATAAGTCCAAGCTCCCAAGGGTTACCTGCAAAACGTATAGAACCCATTGGTGCTGCACCCGTACCACCATCTCCACCAGAAATAATGATCTTATCTGCATACGCTTTAGCGACACCAGAGGCAATCGTTCCTACACCAGCCGTAGAAACAAGTTTAACTGCTACTCTTGCTCTAGGATTAGCTTGCTTCAAATCATAGATAAGCTGTGCCAGATCCTCAATAGAGTAAATGTCATGATGCGGCGGTGGTGAAATAAGTGTTACACCCGGTTTTGTATATCTCAGTGTAGCAATCAGTGGTGAAACTTTGCTACCTGGAAGTTGTCCACCCTCACCCGGTTTTGCACCTTGTGCTACTTTGATCTGTATCTCAGTTGCTGACTGCAAGTACTCAGGAGTCACACCAAATCTACCTGATGCCACTTGTTTGATAACAGAATTTCTGATCGTTCCTAAACGCGCTTTGTCTTCTCCACCCTCACCAGAGTTAGACTTTGCACCTATAGTATTCATAGCTTCAGCAAGTGTTTCATGTGCCTCTTGAGATATAGACCCCATAGACATCGCAGCAGTTGAAAATCTTTTAAAGATATTAGACAATGGTTCAACATCATCTACACTGATCGCTGCTCTGTCACTTTTGAGTTCATAGAAGTCACGGATGAATTTTTTATCTCTCTCATTCACTAACTTTTGTACTTGAGCATAATCTTCTTTTCTTCCAGTCTCTGCACATTTCTGAATAGCAGAAATGGTAGGTCTTGAGAAATCATGGAACTCTTCACCTCTTTTATACTTATAGTACCCGCCTTTATAGAGTGCTTTGTCTTTACCGTCAAATGCATGTGTAAAGGCCCGTTTATGATTTGCATTAAGACGTGCATCTATATCTTCATAACTAAGACCTGTCAGAAGCGCTGTTGTACCACCAAAACAATCAGATGCAATCTCTTTACTTAAACCGATCACATCAAAGAGTCTTGAGTTTCTATAAGATGAGATCGTTGAGATACCCATCTTAGACATGATCTTCATAAGTCCTGCACCCATAGCTCTTCTGAATGTTTTCAGTGTTGCCTGTATAGTGTCACTTCCTTCTTCAAGTTCCGCTACTGTGTAATAAAGCAAGTAAGGGAAGATCGCTGCTGCACCAAAACCGATCATACATGCTGCAGAGTGTGGGTCAAATACTTCACCCGTTACCGCTACCATACTTGTCAAGTGTCTGAGTTTAGCATTTAAAAGCTCCTGGCTCAAACGTCCGATAACCATAGCCATAGGAATAACCTTAGTATTTTCATCAAGGTTTCTATCATCTAAGATAACCGTTCTGACACCATTATCTCTTACATCTGTAATGACTGTTTGTACAAGTGCATCTAGGCTCGCTTTGATGTCTGTTGTATAGATGGTATCATACTTTCCAACTTTATACGCAGAATCATACTTCTCGTTTGTTTCGTCTCCAAATTCCTGAAGAATACAAAACTTTTCTGCTGACATTACAGGCAATACTGTTTTAAGTCTTTTTGCATGTTCCGGACCTTCAGCCAGTACATTTCTTACTTCACCAAAACCTGTATTTAGACTCATCACTGTTTTTTCACGGATAGGATCTATAGGAGGATTGGTAACCTGTGCAAATTTTTGTTTGAAAAAGTCAGTAAAGTTTCTCTGCTCAGTTGAGAATGCAGCGATAGGCGTATCATCACCCATAGCACCTGTCGTCTCTTTTCCTTCAGCGATCATAGGTCTGATCACTTCTCTCATCACTTCAAGTGTATAGTTGAAGTAGCGTTGTCTAGCTTCCATATTACCATATACAATTGACGATTTTGGTACTACAGCCGTTGGTACATGTTCTTGAAGATAAGACATGTTCGAGCAAAGCCATTTATCATAAGGGTTAGCCGCTTTCAGATAGTCATTGATATCATTATTTTTAAGTACTGTTCCATTTTTAAGATCAATTCCCATCATTTCACCAGACTGCAGTCTACCTCGTTCAACGATCTCTTCTTCAGGTATCTGAAGTACTCCATACTCAGAAGAAATAAGCAGTCTGTTGTCTTTAGTTCTGATGTATTTAGATGGTCTCAATCCATTTCTGTCTATCACACAACCGATGTAACGGCCATCTGTCATACTTACCGCCGCAGGTCCGTCCCATGGTTCAAAGCACGTACTTGCATACTCATAAAAAGCTCTAAGGTCTGAGTCCATATGTGGTGCATTATGCCAAGGTGCCGGGATCAAAGAACGTGCTGCTTTAAAGAAGTCTACACCATTGACACGTAAGAATTCCATAAAGTTATCTAAACTTGCAGAGTCAGACATGCCTTTTTGGATAACATTTGTGAGTCTTGTCATCTCTTCATCTGTAAATACATCTGATTTTACTGCAGCCATTTTTGCTGCTACATTAAATCTGTTTGCAGTCACTGAGTTGATCTCACCATTATGCGCTATCATTCTAAACGGTTGTGCAAGTTTCCACTGGGGAAGTGTATTGGTTGAAAAACGTTGGTGGAA
Source organism: Sulfurovum sp. (assembly GCA_023955225.1). Lineage (GTDB taxonomy): Bacteria > Campylobacterota > Campylobacteria > Campylobacterales > Sulfurovaceae > Sulfurovum. Next base: position 64,545 of record JAGSGJ010000002.1, on the reverse strand, counting down.
AAGACAAAATGAGATCTCAAAATCTTCATTCGCAAGATCTTTATAAAACTCTTTAATGTGTGTAGGCATTACGAGTCCCTTGTAAGAGATCACCGATGTTGAGAAAGAAGGAATGTAGAAAGTTGGATCTTCGATGAGCTCAGCTTCTATCTCTTTACGAGAAAGATACACTAATGCTTCAAATCTATTTACCGCCACTGCTGATTTCGGTGTGACAAATACTTGTTTCATGGTAGGCAATGATGCCAATGCCTGTTCACCAAGAGCATTGGTGTCTACAGGTACGGTACGGGTGTAAAGAACTTTAAGGTCATTGTTCTCACATACTCTGTTGATCACATCAAAATCTGTTTCATTGTTTGAGAAAACCATCGCAACTGCATAACTCTCAGGTAATTCAACACCATCTGCTGCTGCTGCTTTGTTAAAAAATGATTTAGGAAGAGAAAGTAAAAGACCTGAACCGTCTCCTGTCTTACCATCTGCTGCGATAGCCCCTCTGTGCATCATACGTGACAATGAAGTAATAGCATCTTCCAAATTTTTATGTGACGGAGTATTGTCGATAGATGCTAAAAGCCCAAATCCACAATTATCCTTAAACGAAGTAAATAAATCTCTCATATCCCAACCTTAAAAGTAATATAAAAAGAACATCATATAGTGTTCCTATAATAGGATGGATTATACTTAAATGTACGTTAAAGGCTCTTTAAGGCTTAGTTAAGCCCATACAGTCGTGCATTTATCCTGCTCTGTTTTAACATCATTTTGACTATAATTAATAAAGGGAACTTCAATAAACCCTATATATTCATAATGGGCTTTGTAAATGTGAGATTTTGCAAGAGGCTTTCAAGTCCTAGCCAAAGCTAAGACGAAGTAAGCATCTTGTGAATGATTGCGTTTACAAAACCCACTCTTCGAGCATCGCTAGCTTTAGCCTATGCGTCGTTACTCTTTTTCGACTTAGCTATGGGCTAGGACTTCAAAAGAATGCCTAGCCTAGACAAAAGCTAGAGATGTTATGAGTATATAGGGTTTATTGAAGTGCCCTAAAATTATTGGAGTGTATTATCAAAGGTTTTATACTTTCTGTCAGAAAAGCCAAAAATGAAGACTCTATAGCGCTTGTACTTAGCCCTACAGAAGTCAGGACGTATTACCGTTTTTTTGGTGCGAGACACTCCATTTTACAGCTTGGAAACCTTATAGATTTTGAAGTGGAAGGTGAAGGAAGCAGCTTTCTTCCCAGACTGCGTTCACTCTCCCATATGGGTTTTCCATGGCTCTTTGATAAAAACAAACTCCTACTGTGGCACAACTTCATCAAACGCTTTGAGCCGCATCTCAAAGACACTGAAGAGATAGACTCTTTTTACTTTGATCTGCTGCTTTCTGCTGCCAGAAAATGGGATAAACAAAACCCTAAACGTATCGTCTGTGAGTCTTACATCACTCTGCTTGACTATGAAGGAAGACTGCATAACGATGAACACTGCTACATTTGTGAAAACCGTATAGAAGAGGAGATAGCACTGATGCAATCCTTCATCCCCGCTCACCCTGCATGTCTCTACAGTTCTGCCCTGCCTACGAAAAAAGTACTGGACTTCTTTAAGAGTAAAAAGACTGTATATTTAGAAGACTATGAAGTGGATTACCTCTTTGAAATTGTGATGAAAGGGCTGTGATCCTCTCTGATTATAATCGGAAATAGGCTCTTTCCAATGCTTCTGAAAAAGTGGGATGTCCCATAATGGTCTCTTTAGCCGAAGAAGCAGTCATCTCTCCTGCAAGTGCCATCGCTACAGGTGCAATAAGTTCTTCCGCATCAGGTGCCAAAATCTCAGCCCCTAAAATCAAACCTTCTTCATCTGCATAAACGATCATTGAACCATTGCTGGAGTGGTGAAAAGCAGAACCGGTAAAATTATTTAGCTTAACAACACTCTCTTTGAAAGCAATAGATTTTTTTTCAAGTGAGTATTTGTTTTCTCCTACTGTAGCGTAACTCATAGGTAAAGTATGTATAAATTTTACGACATGATTCAGATTAAGCTTTTTAGGCTTTTTACCCAGTATTTGCATCGTTACATTCAGTGCCTCTGCTCTTGACGCATGTGCCAATTGGAGTTTACCGTTGCAGTCACCTATGGCATAATGTTTGGCGAGTGTTGTTTCAAAAAATTCATCCGTTTCGATGCCTCTATTGACAGCAATTTCATCTGTTGCAACAACATCGGTGTTGGGATGACGCCCTGTTGCGACAAGCATCTGTTCAATATAAGTAGAAGCTCCATTTTCAAAAGTGATATGTACACCTTTTGTTGTATTTTCAGCGTTTAAAATAGATTGATTTTTCAGATGTGTGATACCCAGTTTCTCCATCTCTTTAACCATAGCACTTTGGATAATCGGATGTGATTTCTTTAAAAGTTTCTCCCTATGAGAGATAAGTGTTACCTCCACACCAGAAGAAGCAAAAAAACTTGCCATCTCCAAACCGATAGCCCCATCACCATAAATGGCTATCTCTTTAGGTAGTTTCTGTAGTTCAAGCACCTCATCACTGGTGATGATAGCCTTCCCGTCATATGCTATACCATCAGGAATAAAAGGTGAGGAACCCGTTCCTATGACGATATACTCAGCCTCATATATCTTTCCCTCTACTTCAACTTTATGTGCTTCTATGATATGCCCTTTACCCTCGATCAGTTCAAGTTGGGCACATTGTGTAGTCACCGCTTTGGTTGCACTGGCGAGAAGTTTGGCTTTTTTGGCAGTGAGTACTTGCATATCAAGTGTGATATCTCCCTCAAACACATTCTCCTTGCTTTGACGCATTGTATTGGCATAATGTAAAAACATTTTAGAAGGGATGCATCCTTTATGCAGGCAAACACCACCCAGTTGATCAAGTGATGTTTCAATGAGAGCCACTTTAAGGCCATGTTTCTCAGCAACAATTGCTCCTGCATAATTGAGCCCACCGCCAATATAAATAATGTCGTACATTTAAACTCCTAAAGAATGGGATTCTTCTGTGATTATACTCTCTCACTATTATACTTCACAAAAATATAATAACCCACTACTTAACGAGATATAAAGTGCTAAGAAAGTACGATAATATAGACTCTCAAATATTCTTTCAAATATTACTTGTTTTCTTTCATCACTTCAAAAGCATCTAAAGGCTCTACAAATGCTATAAAAAGTACACATGGATCACCTTTTTCACAGTATGCAGTATGTGGTAATTTTGAGGGACCAAAAGCATACATTCCTGTTTTTATCAGTTCTGATCTCTGATTGTCATATGTTACTGTTAGATTTCCTGATACAAGTATCATTCTTTCAGATGAAGTGTGCCAATGATGAGGGATCAAAAAATCACCCGGAACTTTAAAAAAAAGATCCAAGTTATTTTTAGCAGGATCCCCATGCAATACAGCTATTTCACACCCCTCACCTATGAATGCTGGACATGGCCCCCATTGAAGTGATTTATCATCATGACTAACAACAAATGCTGATTCATTTGCATTTACTACAGTCAACATCAATGCCATAAACAAAGTTAAAAACGATAATTTAAATAAATAAAATTGTTGATTTTCCTGAAGCATGATCTTCCTCCTATGCTAGTAATTATTTTAATACCAAACGTGCAAGCATTAAAATAATTTTTATCATAAAAATGTGCAATCTATGTGCACAAAGAAAAGAAAATTATTCTCTTGTAGGTTGTATCTTGTTCACTACCGCGTAAAGTGCCGGTAGATAGATCAGGTTAAGCACTGTACCCCAAAGTAGACCAAAGCCTATAGAGATGGCTATAGGCTGAAGAATGACTGCTTGTCCTGTCGCATAGAAGATAAGCGTAAAGAGCCCAAGGAATGTTGTTATCGAAGTAATAAGAATAGGACGAAGTCTTAATTTTGCTCTTTCATAGAATGTATCTGCATTATGCGTACCATGAAGGAAATCAAGCATAATGATACCATCATTGATAACAACCCCTGCAAGTCCTAACATACCTATGACCGAAGGCATAGATAAATTGATGCCTATGAGCATATGTCCCAGCAGTGCACCTAACATAGTGAAAGGTATCACCGACATGACCATCAATGCATAACGAATTTTTGGGAAGATAAAAAGCAAAGTGATCAAGATCAAAAAGACTGCTATGATCAAAGAACGTATCATGTCATTTTTAAATTGTTGATTTTTCTCATTCTCTCCCAGAAGATCGATCTCAATACCCTCATCCCGAATGGTTTGAAGCAGAGGCTTGATCTCTTTGAGCACATCCACTGCCGTCGTCCTTTTCTTGTCTATATTTGCAAAGACTGACTTGACCGTCTTGCCATCTCTTTTTTCGATCTTTTCATACGCTCTTATCTTTTTGATCTCCACAACATCGGTGAGTTTTACAACACTGCCATAAGGTGTAGGGATCATAAAGCCCATTAAAGTCTTCTCAGAATCTTTATCCATAGATCTTGTTCGTATTTCCATTACACCATTCTGGCTAAAGGTCATCGCTTTACGGCTATCAAGGAAATACCCTGAAAGTGTCTGCGCGATCCCTACTTCACTCAGCCCCAGTTGTTCCCCATAGGCGTTGATACGTAACTTATACTCCATCTTTCCAAACTGTGCATTGTTACTCACATTTTTCACATGAGGGATCGCAGAGAGTTTTTCCTCTATTCTCTTCATTGCTTCAGCTATCTTTTCACCGTCTTTACCCGAAAAGTTAATCTGTATATCATTTTTGATCAAGCCCGGTTTGTCTTCACGTACACCAAGCTCCTCAAGATGATATTTTTCTATCATAGGATGTATCTCTTTGTTCAACTCTTTCGCAAGCTCATAGGTATGCTTCTTCCTGATCTTCTCTGGATCATTGAACTTAAACGTAAAATTAAAAATAGGATTGACATACGCATCTATAAAACTCTGCGGTTCCATATCGTACAGTTCCATCGTGATGTAGAGCATATTGTCCCCATTTTCATTCTCACCGGAAAGTGCTCTTCGATACCCTACAACCGTAGAGGTCGATTTAAGCGCATACGTATCTTTATGTAAGAGAACATACTGTTCTAACTCTTTAGCGATCTTCTCTGTCTCTTCAATGGATGTATCGACATTACTCTTCCCTGTAATATACAGATAGTTACCGTCAAAACCGGGAAAAAACTGAAAATTGAGCATTTTGAGCGTGAGTATAGTTAAAACAGGTATTACGACAACAAACGTAAACAAGAATATGTATTTAAACCGGATCATAAGATGCAGCAACGCTTCATACTTTTCCTGTAACGGTTCCCAATTGATGAAATTTTTCTGCTTTTTGAGAAACTCTTCAGCATGTAAAGGTAAAAAGAAAAAACTCTCAAGCAGAGAACCTATAAGGATCATGATAACCGTAATAGGAATGAGTATGATGAAGTTTTTGATCTCTCCGGTGAGCATGAACAGAGGGAGAAAGGCTGCGATGGTTGTGAGCGTCGCCAAGGTAACAGGTAAAACCATCTCCTTGAGGCCTTTGAACACCGCTTCTTTTTTAGCTACCCCTTCATTCATATGACGCTGAATGTTTTCAGATACAACAATGGCATCATCGACAACGATTCCGATAACAATAAGCCCTCCCAGTAAGGAGACGATGTTAATAGAATACCCCATAAAATAAAGGAACATGATCCCTATGGCAAAAGAGATAGGGATACCCATCGCTACCACAGAAGCAATACGCACATTGATGAGTAGTGCCATAGAGAGGAATACTAACATCAATCCAAACATCAAGTTTCCGATAACGGTATTGAGCCTGTCTTTGACCGGTTTGGAACTGTCCTGGTAAAAATCAAAATAGACTTCAGGGAACTCTTTGGAGAGTTTTTCTTTAGCATAGGTTCTCAGCTCTTCGGAGATATGCATAGAGTTTCCCTCAGGTCCTTTTGAGATCACCAGAGTCACATTTTTACGCCCGTTGAAGGTAGAAAGCGTTGTATCTTGAGGATAGGTGATATCAACCTTGGCAACATCACCGAGCCTGACCTGTTTCTCCCCTATCTTAATGAGTGTAGATTCCCATTCTTCTTTGTTTGATTTCCCATTTACAGTGGAGAGAAAAATATAATTTCCACTTTGTTTGATGTCCCCCAGAGGATAGATGTAAGAAGTCTTAGAGATGGCGTCAATAATGGCAGAAGGATCCAAGCCGTAAGCCCGTACAGCTTCTTCATTGATCTGTACAGAAACTTCCTGATCTGCATCACCATAAATTTGTACTTCACTTACAAAAGGGTTTCTGGAAATTTTAGATTTAACCTCTTTGGCTGTTTCTATCAATTGACCATTATTCATATGCTCGGAAGAGAGAGAAAGTCTGATAAGCGGTCGATTGTGTGTAAGTATCTCTGCCGTTGGTTCTGTCATATCTGCGGGGAGATATTGTCTGGTTCTGGCAATGGCATCTTTTGCTTTATTGAGAGCGTCTGTTTTGTCAGCACCATCGTTAAGATCGAGAACGATAGAAAAAGTACCTGACTTAATGACAGTCTCTATCTTATCTATGCCCTGAATATTGCCCAGTTCATCTTCGATGTCCCGAACGGCCATCTTATCGAGGTTGTCAGCACTTGCACCTGCATAACTGCCCCTAATGGAGATCTTGTCTAAAGCAATTTCAGGGAAGAGTTCTTTGGGGATATTTTGATAGGCGTTGATCCCTAAAAAAAGAATAAAGACGAGTAGCACATAATTGAGACTTTTATTCTGTATAAAGTAGTTAATGATTCTCATCATGATGTATCCTTGTTGAAAGCCTTAAATTATATGCTTATTGTGTTAATAATATCGCCTGTTATATCAAAAATATTATAGTTTTTTCAAAAAGGCCGAAATAATAAATATCATAGTTCCGTTTACTCGTCCCTGAATGTGTGTAGGATCACCTGGAGCCATACGGATATTCTTAACTGTAGTTCCTTGTTTCGCTGTAAACCCTGCACCTTTTACCACAAGATCTTTGATGATGCTCACAGAATCACCCTCAACTAAAACAGTCCCGTTAGCATCACGTGTAGGTTCTTGTTTTTCTGTTGCCAAACCTTCCTCTGCCCATGCTTTTACATCATCTTCAAGATACAGCATATCAAGCTGGTCTTGTGCGCCAAGTTGCGTAAGAAGTCTAAATGCCATAACTTGCACTGCCGGCTCCGTACTCCACATACTGTCATGTAGACAGTTCCAGTGTTTTTCGTTGCTTGTTGGATCTTCTATAGATTCTGCACAAGTACTACAGATCGTTATAGTCTCATCTTTTGGTGCTACTGTATACGCTGTTAATCCCTCTTCACTAGCACATAACTCACATGCATTTATACTCATATTTTTTCCTTCGGTCTCTCTATCACCGATATTTTACTCTATTAGTTTTAATCTAGCCAAAAAACCCCAGGGTTATTCTATATCGTATTACGATCTTATAGTATTAACATTTTTTCAGATTTAAGTCTTATCCTAGTATAATCAATTCAGGTAGAAAATATTGAAAAAGCTAAACTTGTTGTGAAGCAAGGACAGAAAGTCATGGGTCTTTATCTATAAAGAGCGCCAGACTACACAATGGAGTATACTTCTCCTTTACATAGGACTGTTCTGCTTATTCTATTTTATTTTTTAAAAGCTGAAGGGGTTTGATATGGCTAATATTGCAACAAAGACAATAAAAGCTGTATCTGAACTCTCTTGATTGATAGAAATACTACTAACACTTTAGCATAGTAGAAACCGATAAAAGGGTTGACATGAATATACTTAAAAATAAAATAATACTCGGTTTACTCATCATTTTAGTACTGTGGATATTTGGAACATTATCGTATTATACATATCTCTCCTATCAGAGATATCTCACTATACAGAACAATACAAAACTTTCTTTTTTTGTAGAGGATTTTGAATCTACCCTGGACAAAATAGAGATTGAGAGAATTAATAGTGCGACCTTCTTGGTAACACAAGAAAAAAATGACTTTAAGAAACTTAAAGAAACAAGGGTGAGCGTCGATCGTAGTTTGAGAGAAGTAAATAAATTTATAAAACACAACAATGAATTTACACGCTATAGTAAACATATTAAACATGCTACTAAAGAACTCGATCTTGTTAGAAAAAAGGTAGATCATTTTAATGGTGACTATAGAGACATTTTTTTTCACGCGTATCATGATAAAGTCTTTAGTACATTTTTAGAGATACTGCAAGAGGTTTCTTCTTCTGAAAAGGCCGAGGTAATGCAAAGCTATCTAGTGATGTATCAAAAGTATACAGAGCTTAAAGAGAACAGTGTACAAGAGAATACACTTATCTCTTTTATGTTACTTGGATCACGTAAAATGAGTCATAAAGACATTGAACTTTGGGATCAGCTTATACGTGAAGATACCTTACCCCAGTTTAATACATTAGAAGATAGCACCGTAGCTTTAAAACTTAGTGAACTACTTTCGGTAGAGAAGTTTAATACTATTATTTCTGACGAACGTGACATGATTTTATATGAAGCAGGATTGGGAAAGTACTCTGTATCCCTCATTGGTTGGTTAAATAAGATAGATATAAAAATGAACTATTTTGGCCAAGTACAGTCATTACTGCATACCCAAATGCAAAAAATAGATAAAGAAATGATGGCACAAAGTAGAAATATCATGCTATGGTATGGAGTGGCAACATTTATATTATTGTTTGGACTGATTAGACTCTTTATCCTGTATAACAAGATAGATAATGATACACATCTTTCCGAAGATACTTTAAGAGATATAGCATTGGTATTAGATAAAAATCAACAAGATCATCTTCAAAGATTGATTAGTAATGGAAAGGTCGATTATATCTATAAGTTTTTGCTCAAAACCATTCAAGACGGTAACCAGACAAAAGACCTCTTTCTTGCCAGTATGTCCCATGAGATACGTACACCTCTCAATGGTATCCTTGGATTTACCCAATTACTCAAAGAAACGGATGATCCAGAGGAACGAACCGAATTTATTTCAGTGATAGAGAAGAGTTCCGAAAATCTTTTAACGATTGTAAATGACATTCTTGACCTCTCTAAAATTAAAGCACAAAAGATAGAACTGGAAAATATAGAATTTGATCCGATTGATAGCTTTGAGGCTGCTGTAGAGTCATACGCTGCCAAAGCTGCAGAAGAGAATATTGACTTCAACATCTTTTTGGATCCTGAATTACCTACACTACTTCTAGGTGACCCTACGAAAATCTCTCAAGTTATTGTGAACCTTATAAGTAATGCAATTAAATTTACTCCTAAGAACGGTGAAGTGAATGTAAATATTAAGAAGCTCTTTGAGAATGAAGATAAAGTAAATCTCTATTTTGAAGTTTCTGATACAGGTATCGGTATTACAGAAGATCAAAGAGAAAAGATATTTGAAGCCTTTTCACAAGCAGATGTTAGTACCAGCAGAAAGTATGGCGGTACAGGTCTAGGACTGTCAATATCAGGTAAATTTATTAAACATATGGGAGGCAAACTGAGTATTAAGAGTGTCAAGGATGAAGGTTCTACTTTCTACTTCACTTTGGCACTTAAAAAACCTAAAACAGCTACAAAAAGAGAAGTGCCTGATATGAGTTCATACTCTGTTGGTATTCTCGACCCACATATAGGTGAAACATATTATAAGAACAAGAACCTTGAAGCTTATATCACTTGCACTGGAGCAAAAATAAAGCATTATACTGATGAATCATTATTAGCATTAAAAGATAGTTCACAACTACCTGATATCCTTTTTATTGACCATAAATTTCGTTATAGAGGGGATGAACTTAAACCGTTGTTAGATTTTGATACAAAGATAGTCGTGATGTCAACAGGAGAACATAAAAGAAATCTAAAACTATATAAATCACATATACATAGAATACTTTATAAACCAATAAACTTTACAAAAACACTTAAAATACTGAATGATAAAGAAGATATTTTAGAGACTAAAAAGAAAATTACCTTTGAAAACATACATGTGTTAGTTGCAGAAGATAATCTCATTAACCAAAAGCTGATACTCAATGTATTAAATAAACTTGGTATAGAAGTAAGTATCGCAAATAATGGGAAAGAAGCTCTTGAACACCGTATGGAAAATGAGTATGATATGATATTTATGGATATCGAAATGCCTGTCATGGGTGGTATGGAAGCGACTGGGAAGATCATAAGCTATGAGAGAAGTAACCATAAAACACATATACCGATTGTTGCATTAACCGCAAATGCACTTTCTGGGGATAGGGAGAAATATATAGGTGCAGGTATGGATAATTACCTTTCAAAACCTATAAAGCTAGAGGAATTAAATGATCTTTTTCAAAAGTATTTCGAAGATAGAATCATCCAAGATGATCAATAGATAGTTGAAAATATCTAGAGATTTCAGATCTATTCTTAAGAGACTACCCTATCTCATATAAAAAGCGTATAAACCTCTTTATTGGTCTTTACTAGTATCTCTTTGGGACTGCCATCAGCTACAATCTTTCCTTGATCAAGAACCAATATTCGATCAGAAAGATGATAAGAGTCATCGGCATCATGGCTTACCATAATGGTTGTTGTACCAAATGTTTTATGCAGTTTCAGTATCTCATCTTGTAGTTTTGAACGCATGAGAGGATCCAGAGCAGATAGAGGTTCATCCATCAGTAAAAGCTTAGGCTTTTTCATCATAGCACGACAAAGACTCACTCTTTGTTTTTGCCCACCACTGAGACCTTTTACATTACGGTGTGACAATCTGCTAAGTTCTGTCATCTCAAGAAGTCTTTTAGCCAATGCTTTGTCATCATTGACATAAAGTAAATTTTCTTCTACACTCATATTATCAAAAAGCGCATAATCCTGAAATATAAACCCTATCTCTCTTTGTTGTGGAGGGAGCATCTTTTTCCTGCCTAACCAGAGTACTTCATCCACATTGATGTCACCTTCTGCTTTTTCCAAGCCTGCCAAGACTCTAAGCAGCGTTGTTTTACCCGAACCGCTCTCACCCATCAGTGCAACAAACTCACCCTTTTGTATCTCTAAGTTAACATCAAGATTCATATCACCATGACTACCATGCAGTCTTTTATGTATGTCTATCTGTATCATTAAAGTACACCTATTTTACGCTGACTGTGGTTAAAAATATACACAGACAAAAGCACTACAAAACTCATCAGAACCATGATGGCACTGTAGATATGTGCCGTACCATACTCCATCACCTCAACCATCTCATAAATGGCGACTGAAGCCACTTTCGTCTCACCAGGGATGCTTCCCCCTACCATGAGCACGACACCAAACTCACCGACTGTATGTGCGAAAGTAATGATCAGCGCAGTGATGAGAGAAGGTTTGATGTTAGGCAGTGCTATCTTGAGAAGAGTTTGAAGTTTACTCTTCCCCGCAAGGTATGATGCTTCTAACATATGTTTGTTCAAAGACTCAAACCCGCTTTGCAAAGGCTGTACCATAAAAGGAAGTGAGTAGAAACAACTTGCCACAACTAAGCCCGTAAAAGAAAAGACTAACTTGACACCAAAAATATCTTCAAAAAAAGCGCCTACTGCAGAGTTTGGAGAGAGTACCACTAAGATATAAAAACCTAAAACAGAAGGAGGAAGTACGATGGGAAGTGCAGTGACAGCTTCTAAAAAAGGTTTTGTTTTCGAATTTGTTTGAGAGAGATACCATGCCAAGGGCAAAGAAAGTACAAATAAGATCAATGTGGTGATACCTGCCAATTTAAACGAAAGTATAAACGGTGCAAAATCTAAAGATGAGAAGTCAAAAATTTCCAACATCTACTCTACCTTATAGCCGAAGTTTTTCAATACTTCTTTGGCTTTTGAACTCAACATGAAGTCATAAAAAGCCTTCACTTCAACGTTACCCTCAGCCTTTTTTAGTATCACCATTCCTTGGTCTATAGGCGTGTAGAGGGTCCCGTTTATATCACTCCAGTTGATCCCCTCTTTAAAATGTGCCATCTGAGGAGAAAAAAGTGATGACTTTGCGATGATCCCTATATCTGCTGCACTCGTTGCATAGATCACAGTCTGAGAAATAGACTCGCCATAGACAAACTTCTCTTTGAGCTCATCATACACTCCTGCATTTTTCAAAGCCTCTGCCGCAGCAACTCCATAAGGTGCAGTTTGAGGGTTTGCAATGGCTATTTTGTGTATATCATTGGATCTTAACACTGTCATATTTGCATCATAGTTTCTCTCTTTTTGAGAGAGAAGTGCCAATGCTCCCTGTGCATAGACTACAGGTTGTGTTACTGCTATCTCTTCATTGTAAAGTGCTTCAGGGTATTTCATATTGGCTGACATGAAAAGGTCATAAGGTGCACCATGTTTGATCTGTGCGGTGAGCTTCCCAGAACTTCCCAGAATGACTTGCACTTTCGTCTCTGGATATAGTACATTAAACTCTTTTTTTAACGCTTCGATGGCATAGTTTACATTCGCCGAGACGGCAATAGTGATCTCTCCTGCACTAACTGTTGACAAACCTAATAAGATACTTAATGCTATTCTTTTCATCTAAAACCAAAACTGTTAAAACGTAAGCGACCGTAAAATATGCCTTGTGAGAACATATCAGTAATGTTGTCAACCTCACCGGGAAGGTCATCATACAGATGAAGCATATTACATTTTAAACTATGTTTTTGAGAATCTTCATCTCCAAAAGCTACACTCATCAAAGCTATCAAAATCCATACTATTTTTACCTGTCTCACTCTTTACTTCCCTATCATAATATCATTGGCTTTGATCATAGCCATCACAGAACTTCCCTCGCTAAGTTCCATCTCTTCTAACACTGCTACAGGCATCACAGAAATGATACTGTCATGATTACCTATATCTACCCGTACTTTTACATTATCCAAATCTTTGTCTATCTTGGAGACAATACCTGTTAATCTATTCTCTTCACACTTTTCATCACTAATACAAGACAATAACACCGCACTGGATTTAAATACCGCAACAACCGTTTGATTCTCTTCTATATGTAAATTTTCTACTGCCTCTTTGGTGATAACAGAAACAAGTTCTTGTCCACTTTTTAGCTTCAAGTGTATTTTTGCATTGAGATTTTGAGATTCTACTGAGACTACCTCTGCTTGTATCTGATTTCGTGCAGAAATTTGCATAGAAAGTCTACCAATAGTCTTAAATGAACCACTCTCTATATCTGTCAGTTCTGACAATCTTGCTAAAAAATGGTTATGTTCTTCTTTGAGTACGGCATAATTCTCTAAAAGTTGTTGGCCATACGCAGTAATGGTCGTACCACCACCATCTTTCCCACCTGTTTCTCTAGAAACGATAGGTTCAGGTGAAAGGGAGTTCATCGTATCAACTGCTTCCCAAGCACTTTTATAGCTCATGGGTACAGTCTTCGCCGCTTTAGAGATGGAACCATGCTCTTGGATGGCATGAAGCAGTTCTATACGCTTCTCTAGTAAAAAAGGTTTACCTAACATTTCCAAAGTAAGCTTTGATGAGAGTTCCATCCATTCCCTTATATACTAAGATATATAACGAAAATTATAGCGTTATATACTTAAATACATAATGAGCTGAAATAGACTTGGAATGATCAACTACATTCCAGTTGACTTTATCTTTATCATAGTATGATTTGTATTGTAGGATATTTGTTTATGTTGCGGTATTTAATGAGGTAAAGATGTATATATACTACCTATACATCTTCGCTAACTCCAGCCCCTAAAGACTGAAGTTATTGTATCTTTTTGTCAAGCTTTATTGATTTTCTTTATCTTTGCTGTCACCATAGACACCACCAAGTACAGCACCTACAGCAGCAGCTGTAGCGACTGATCTTCCTGAACCACCTACCAAAGCAGTGATACCCGCTGCACCAGCACCACCTACCAATGCGCCTTTTGTTGCTTCTGGTCCAGGTTGAGCACAACCTGTCATCAACGCTACAGTCGCACCCGCAACCAATATGTTTTTCATGTTTACTATTTTCATAACTGTACTCCTTTTTATGTTATATAATCTAAGTATATCATAAATTATTATTTAAAATTAACTAGTTATCTGTTTAACCAATAAATAAGACTAGGAATATTTTCAATGCCAAAGTAGAGATAATTTTCGTTGTCTATATTCCCTCCTCTATGGACATATGTTAACCTAAATATATCCAATAAATCGACATAAGTATTAACACCATAAGCCGTGTTTTCTTTATAGAATTCCCCTCTCATATCTCCAAAGAAGCTTACACCAACACCAAAATTGACAAACTCATTATATGCTTTAAATGTATCTACATCTAGACGTACAAAATCACTTATTTCATCACTTAGAATATAGGAAGCTTTTGCTTCAAAACCATTGATGACATACATATCATTATAATAACGGGTAACATATCCAAAACTTAATCCACCATTTTTTACATCAGTTGCTATCTCTCCGGGAAGAAGTCTTAGTGCTGTTCTCATTCCTGCTTTCCCTTCATCATGTGGTACATCTAATGGTAAAAACTCAAAACCTCTTTTCTCTTTGGTCAAGTCACTGCTCACCCAAGCAGCCACACTGGTCAATCTGCCATATGAATTTGGCAAACCCGTTTTATCTCGTTCATTTTCCAATGTAGTGACACGTTCAACAATTCTTCTTAACGGTCTTTTATGCCACTTATCAATATCTGACTGTGCATAGGCAATGAAAGATTTTTCAGGTTTATCCAGGTACTTCATATCCAGTTTTGAGAGGAAGGTCGTAAAATCTTCATCATCATAACGCTTATTTTCAGGTTTTATAAGGTTAAATGCATTATAGATAGCAGAAAACCGATCGGTTGTTTTTGGATTTAAATGATGAAACTCAGTATTTAAGAACAATGTATATGCTGCAAGGGCTTCGGGGTTTTCATCTATCCCCAAAAACCTTTTCAAGTCATTCATAAGTGCCAATTGAGACGTATCTTTATACAGTTTAATGTTATTTCTTTTAAGAGCGCTTGCAAGATGGTAAATAGCATCATAAACACCTACATAATAATCATAAACACGGAAATTACGATCCAAAAATGCACCAAAATGTCCCAAGTATTTCCCTGTAATAGGATGAAAACGAGATGAAAGTATCAGTTTTTTGTCAGAATTACCTCTAAAGTTCTTGTTGATAGCATCATAAAGCTTCATAGATTGCATGATATCAAAACTGCTAAATACTGGTATAAGATTAGTCGAGATGAAACCAACAGGCATATGTTCCTCTTCATCTTCATCTACGGTAACAGTCTCTTTTCTCATATTACTGGGATCCATAAAGAAAAAGTATGATGCTTTTTTATTAAGTGCTATGGCAAGGTCCAGAGGAACATTATCATACAGACCACCATCTATGAAATAATGTGAATGAGTTTTACCTTTATACTTATAATCCAATTTCATTTGCTTAAAAGCACCAGGAAAAGCACCTGAAGCAAGAAGAAGATTAATGAGCTTATGTCTATCTTTCTCTATCCCAGGTATGGAGATATAAAAATCTGTACTTTGTGGCAGAACTTTATTTTCAACAATTCCCTGTCCGTTTTTTTCTTTAAATACAAGAGGTACTGAAAAATTCTGATTTTTCACTTTTATACCACTTATATTCTCAACTATAGGTGTAACTTTAGTTACGGAAACGCCTAGAGGTACTTCACAATTTTTTTCGAAGATAGGTTGCTTGAGGTGTTCAATGATCTTATCACCTTTTTTCAGTAAACCATCATGAGTGAAAAGTGAACTTTGATTGTTAGGATGTTCACCTTTTATGATTAGGTCTTCGATACCAAGGTTGACCCAGGTTTCATAAAATAAATTGTCATCCACACTGTTTCTTAAGGGAATTGAATCTTTTTGACACCAGTACATTGCAGAAAGCAAAGCGTTGATAGATCCCGCAGATGCACCTGCTACGGAACTCAACTCTGGCTCTACCGACACATCTTCGGCTTTTACCTTAGACAGCATCTTGATGAGTGCCCAGTTGTATCCTGCTTCATAAGCACCAAGACTGACGCCACCTGAAATGACTAGTGAATAATCCACTTTCAGATGTTTTGGTTTTTTATCTTCCGCATGAAGGGTAAGCGTGCATAAAGAAAAAAATAAAATAGAAAGTTTTAAAATAAATTTCACCGGCTATACCTTTATCTTATAAAATTTTTTAATGGGGAAAGTGGGACTTTACTTTCTGTAGACTCACTGATGAACATCCAGATATTCCGAGTACCAAACACATCTAATATAAGTCTAAAATCTATACTTAAGTCCAATAATAGGTCAACTAATACTTAATTGTTTATTGTACCTTTATTAGTTTTGACTTGTCTATTCAAAAATGGTGAATTATTCATTCTGTCAACCAATCAACTACTCTATCCACTCCAACCGTGCCAATAGCCCAGCCGTAGTCGTGTACCCTACTTCCGTAAACCTCAATTTACCTTTAGCATCATAGATAAATGTTGTAGGATAGACTTCTAGATTAAACTCTGTTGCCCAAGCTCCATCTACATCATTGAAGACTTTAAAACTCAGTGCATGTTCTTCCATATAAGCTTTTACTTTTTCATCACTGCCTGAATTAACAGCGATGCTCAGCACATCATACTCTTTTGACACTGTTTCTATATTGGGTGCTTCAAGTTTACATGCAGGACATGAAGTAGCCCAAAAATGGATGATTAAAGGTTTACCCTTTTCAACGCTAAAAGTACTTCCATCTACTAGTTGTACTTCTATCTGAGGCACTTGAGTTGATCCAAGTTCAGGTTGACGGATATAGCTTATGATATTGCTCAATATAAATAAAAGCACCACTGCAATGCTAATTTCTTTGAGTGTAGATTTTATATTCATACTTTTAACCTTTTGAGTATCTGTTCGAGTTGTCCTACATAGCTGCCACAGTAAAGAGCGACATGCACCAAGAGCGGATAGATCTGATAGAGCGGTACTTTACTTTCATAGAAATCTTCACTTAGAGGGTGTACTTCACTGTAGGCATTGAAAAAAGTATCTCCAAAGGTATCAAAAAGCAATATAAATGCCAACTCCATCTCTTTGTCTCCATAGTAGATGGCAGGGTCTATGAGACAAGCCCCTTCTCCTTCAAAAAGTACATTCCCACCCCATACATCACCATGCAGTAATGAAGGATGTATCGTACTCATATCGACACGTTTATACAGGTCTCGACACAATCCTTCCAAGCTTTCTAGCATCTGCTTAGATATCTTTCCTTCATCGTAACAGAGTCTTGCCATAGGCATGATACGCATCTGTCCGAGGAAAAGTATCCAGTTGTACTGAGTCTGTTCATTGTGTTGTGAGAAAGGACCAATGGTCGTGTCATAATAATAACCATACATACGACTCTCGTTGGTTACAGTGTGTAAGGTACTTAAAACTTTTGCGGCTTCACTCTCTTGGGTACACTTGTCTTGTTTTACACTCTTTATGTATTCAAGTACCAAAAGTGACTCTTTGGCCATGATGACCTTAGGGACACGTACTTTAGCATCATGCAGATCGTTTAACATCTTTGCTTCTATAGCCAGTTTTCCTACCTGTGTAGAGGTCTTTACTACATAACTTTGACCTTCTACACTGGCTTTATAAATACCACCTATCTGCCCTTGCTGTAAAAAGTCCAATGCATCTACTTCTTGACCTAAGGCTTCACTGAGCACTCTTTGCATCTAAATGTCCAGATCATCCCAAAATTCATTGAAGTCGAGGTTGGTCATCGCATTCTCATCAAATTGGTTTTTCTCCATGAGTTTCTGCTGTTGAGATTCGAAGTACTCTTCCAGTGCTTCTTCCAGTATCGTGTTGATGTCTTTGTTGAGTATCTCTGAAAAGCTTTTAAGACTTTCTACTGTGGTTTGTTTGAGTTCTAATTTTATATGTTGTTCCATGTTAGTATTTTACAGTAAGAAGTCTGTTTTCTTCTTTTTATCACTGATACAAATATTTTGATATACTGCCAATATAAAACTTTAGAACAAAAAAGGAATGGTGTGACTGCAAAAGAGTTGATCAAAACAGCACGTAAAGTTGTGGGAGAATATACGCTAAGTAACGCTGACTTTTCTGCAGGATCAGTTAGTGCTGCACTTTTAACGGCCAAAGGGAATGTCTACACCGGGATCAACATTGATGTATCCTGCGGCATCGGATTTTGTGCAGAACACTCAGCTATCGCTGAAATGTTAAAACATAGAGAAACGCAGATCGAGATGATCGTTGCCGTAAACGCTGAGTCCATCATTCCACCATGCGGACGATGCAGAGAACTGCTATTTCAAGTTGATACCAGGAACATACACACAAAGGTATATCTATCTGAAGAAAAATATATGACCTTGGATGAACTGTTACCTCATAGATGGGAACCAACTGTAGAGTAAATGATTTCTCTCTAAACAAAGTAAAGGAAGCTACAATTACGTATGGAACTTACAGATAAAAATTATGCAAATATGATAAAAAACAATGAAGAACCGGTCTTTATAGACTTTTACTCACCCACCTGTGGACCTTGTCAAATGCTCACTAAACTCATAGATGAGAGGCTTGAAAAGTATGCTGAAGAAAATGGTGTGAAAGTAGCAAAATGTGACGTCTCAAGAAACCCTAAACTGGCATCTGCATTCAAGGTACGTTCTGTACCTTTTACCATAGCCATCATGCCAGACGAAACACTCAAGTACCCCGAACTGGGACTCAAACACGAAACATATTACTTTGAACTCATAGACAAACTGGCAGGAAAAGGATCGTTTTTAAGTAGACTCTTCACCTAAACTGCTTTTGGGTAGGGGCACATGCTCTAAGATAATATCTATGATCCCTTCTGCGGTTCTTTTATTAGTAAGGGCATGTTCACTGATGACTAAACGATGATGAAACACATCATGAATGACAGCTTGTACATCTTGCACTGTCATTTCATCTCTACCATGCATCCATGCATTTGCCTGAGCACATTGTGTAAGTGCCAGAGTTGCTCGTGGGCTTACTCCAACATTGATCATCACTTCAAGTTGTTTACTGTATCTAAGTGGATAACGTGTTGCAAAGACCAGCTCTACCATATAATGCCCAAGCGCATCACTGAATTTCACTTGTGCAACCTCACGACGTGCAGCAAAGATCATCTCTTGAGAGATCTTTGCTTTAGAGCCATGCTCTTGAAACCTCTCTTCTTGTATCATTTTGATCATTTGAAATTCTGCATCCATCTTTGCATAATCAATCTTCACATGCATAAAAAAACGGTCTTTTTGTGCTTCAGACAAAGGGAAAGTTCCCACTTGTTCTAGAGGATTTTGGGTCGCCATGACGATGAAGAGTTCAGGAAGTTTATGTGTTTTTCCTGCCACGGTCACTTGTCGTTCCTCCATGGCTTCAAGCATGGCTGATTGTATTTTGGCTGGAGCACGGTTGATCTCATCTGCCAAGATAATATTTCCAAAGATAGGCCCTTGATGAAAATGGAATGTTTGTTTTCCATCCTCAGTGTCCAACAGTTGAGTACCTATAACATCCGAAGCAAGAAGGTCAGGAGTAAATTGTATGCGTGAAAATTTACCTTCGATCGCATCTGCCATCGCACGTACAGCCCTGGTCTTTGCAAGTCCTGGCAATCCCTCTACAAGTATATTACCATCAGCAAGCAAACCCATGATCAATCTCGAAACAATATGCTCTTGACCCAAAACCGCTGCATTCATTCTATCTTCTAATATTTTAATGGCTTCTCTAGCTGTCATCTTAACCCTTCTCTTCCAATATTAACAATATCATACCCATAACTCTCTTACGTCAACAATCACTATATCCGTACTACTTTCCAAACAGATAGATCAAATCCGGATAAAAAATGATGATCAGCAGTGCCAAAAGCTGTAGTCCTATAAACGGTATAACCCCTTTATAGATAGCTCCTGTACTTACTTTGTCACCTGCTGCCCCTTTGAGGTAGAAGAGTGCAAAGCCAAATGGAGGTGTGAGGAATGATGCCTGCAGGTTCATCGCTATGAGTATGGCAAACCATACAGGGTCTATGCCAAACGATGCTACGATTGGTACTAGGATAGGTACGACCACAAAAGCTATCTCTATGAAATCTATAAAAAAGCCCAGTAGGAAAATGACCAGCATCGCTATGAAGATGAACATCCATTTATCATCCATATCTCCCAATCCTCCATCAGATGAGAAGAACTCCATCGCCATATCTCCCCCACCCAGTTCGTTGAAGACCAGAGAAAATGCTGTCGCCCCAATAAGTATCATGAAGATCATCGCAGTAAGTTTGACGGTCTCTATGGCTGCGTAGCGTACCATTGCATAAGAGAAATTTCTCTTACTCAGAGCCAGAAGCATCGCACCTAACACACCTATAGCAGCTGACTCTGACGGAGATGCGATACCTGCAAAGATGGAACCCAGCACCACGCCTATAAGAAGCAAAGGAGGAATGATCTCTTTGATCGCCTCTTTAAGCACATCACCATAAGCTTCATCTGAGACGATCGCCGGTGCGATCTCTTTGTTGATGTAGGAAATGACTAGGATGTAAATGACATACAGCGCGATGAGCAAAAGCCCCGGTACTACGGCAGCACGGAACAGATCTCCTACAGACAAGTGCATCTGATCACCAAGAATGATGAGAATGATAGAAGGCGGGATAAGCTGTCCAAGCGTACCACTTGCAGCAATGGTCCCTGAAGCTAGTGCAGGAGAATAATTATGTTTCAGCATCAAAGGAAGTGCGATGAGACTCATCATCACGACGGATGCACCGACGATACCTGTACTTGCCGCAAGTATAGCTCCCACCAGTACCACAGAGATAGCCAAACCACCTCTGATAGAACCAAAGAGTTTCCCCATAGAGAGCAACAAACCCTCTGCCATCTTGGACTTTTCCAGTATCAGTCCCATGAAGATGAAAAGTGGGACTGCCATGAGTGTGGCATTACACATGATGCCATAGGTTCTGTAAGGCAACATCTCAAGTGTAGCAAGCCCTACTTCGTTTGAAATAGCAGCAAAAAGCAGTGCCACTCCTGCAAACACAAAAGCAACTTGAAAACCTGCCATAAGTAAAAACAGTGTCAATGCAAACATCAGAAGGACAGGATCTAACCAATACGCCATGTCATAATGGTTTGCAGTATACACAAGTCCACCAAGCAGCAACACGACACCTAATACACGCAGTAAAGTTGTTTTACTTTTCAGTCGTTGAAGTGCTTTAAATACTTCACTCAGTGCCTGGATAATCAGAAGTATAAAAGAGAGTACCAATACCCCTTTAATGACATAACGATGTGTCAATCCACCAGGATCACTTGAGATCTCATTTTGAAGATAACTCTGTGTCATCATATCTATGGAGTCAGACAAAAAGACCAAAGAGAAAGGAATGACCAAAAGCAACATAGAGAGTATCTGCACGATGGCCCTGCTCTCTTTAGAGTAACGCTCAAAAAAAATGTCAACCCTTACATGTTTGTCATGTTTGAGTGCGTAGGTCAGCCCCAGTAAGAATATCAGATCAAAAAGATGCCACTCTACTTCCTGAAGTGCGATGGAACCTGATGAGAAGAGGTAACGCATGATTGCATCATAAGCCACCAAAAGAGAAAGAACCACAACTAAAAATGCTGCTATAATCCCTGCATATTTAGAGATACGATCTAGAGTGTAGGAAAGTTGTGCAGTCATGCTATGTTCTCTTTTTCATATATTTTTTAAATTTTATCTTTTTTGTGATGAGGGATTGCTTGTCTTAACCTAGCTCTTTTCCTCACTCTCTAAAGGAAAATGTATATCAAATAAATTATGATACAATTTATAGAAAAGGAATTTTATGTTACAAACGAATATGAAGAGTGTTATTAAGTACGCGATTGAACTTGACATAGATTATATTGAAAGTTTTTTAGGATATGAAGGTGATAAAGTTCTGAAAATCATTACAAAAAGCAAAGATGTAGTTGATCTTATAGAATCATATGCAAAAAATCTGGACTTAGATTGTAAATATGAATATGAAATCTCGGGAGAGCATGGTCCTGCTTATAATTTATTTATAGGGGTTGAAGACCCTTCTGTTTTTAAATTAAAAAAGTGATCTATAAGGGCTTACTCAGCAAGCCCTTTTAATATCTTTTCATTTCTGCCAGTGTCGTTTCCTATACTTCCATATCTTATTTCTTATCTTTGTCTATAGAACTTAAGGTCATCACTTTTTCTAGCACTCACAAGTCATCTAGACATGTTATAATAAAAATATTTTTACTGATATATAAATTTTTATAGTAGGAGAAAACGTGAAAGAGATAGAAAGAAAGTACCTGCTTAAAGACTCCATCCTCTCTCTTATCGATAAATATGCTCTGAATAAACATAAGATCACCCAGTTTTATACAACCATTACACCCCTTAAAGGTGTACGATATAGACAGATGAATGATCGTTATTTTAAAACCGTTAAGCATGGTACCGGTGCTTCAAGAGAGGAAAAAGAAGTAGAGATATCTAAAAAGAAATTTCAAAAGAATCTTGAACACCGCATCAAAGAGCCTATACGAAAAAATAGATATATGTTCGATTATAAAGGTAAAGAGTATTCCATAGATGTATTTAAAAAGGGTCTCAAAGGTCTTTATATACTTGAAATAGAGTTCCCCAGTATGAAAGCCTTTGAAGCGTTCAAGCTTCCCAAGATACTTAAAAGACATGTCATTAGAGATGTTAGCTTTGATGAAGCCTTCAAAAATAAGAACATGGTTTTACAGGGACGACCCCAGGCAGCTTCGGATCTCGATACCATCTTTGCAGAACTTGATAGAAAGAACAGAGAAGAGCTTGATGCCTATTTCATTTCCAATCTCTCACCCCTCGATGCACTTCGTGTCATCTTATACAAGTTTTCTCTTTCTATACTCTTTTACAAAGAACATATCATTCTACATGATGATGAGGAAGATCTTCACCAGTTCAGGATTAACATCAGAAAATCAAGAGCTTTTTTAAAAGAGTTTGACTTTCTTTTTTCCAAAAAAAATTACACATATTATAATGAAAACCTAGATTACTTTGCAACACAAACAAACCAAAAACGTGATCTCGATGTCATTAAAGAACGATTAAAACAAGTAGATAAAGATCATGACATGATCCAAGAGGACATTAGAGAACAACGTGAACAGGAACAGCAAAAGATAGAAAAGATGTTAAAAGGCAAAACATTTGAAGATTTCTTTTGCTCTTATCAAAATGCATTAAAAAAAGAAACCCTTCTCACTTCTGATAATAACATTGGTAATATTGAAGATATCGCTAAACAGGTCATCCAGAAGCTACATCTCAATATCATTAAAAAGATCGATGCTTTAGAAAAGGATTTTGACGAAAAGAAACTCCATAAGATCAGGATCTCGATGAAAAAACTTCGTTATCTGTTAGAGGAGTTCCAATATATTTTTGGTGAGAAAAAGATCGAGAAGATGATAGAAAAAGGTAAAAAACTACAGACATTACTTGGTGATTTTAACGATACCGTCAATCAGACGAAACTGCTGCATAACTATTTTACATCCAATAAAAAGCGTATCTCTGACAGTGAGGAACTTGAACAAAGACTGCTAAAGAAGACCATAAAGAGCGAAGAAAAATTGATGATTCAAGCCAAGAAAAAGCTGCACAAGTTCAAGGATCATGCCTTCAATCTCTAAACTGGGCACCTCTATTTCCAATACGTCTCCAGGCGAACATTCCACCCTTTTCTCCAACGCTCTTCCCCACGTGTAGGAGGAGAATTTTTAATACGTCTGCTTAACATCGTTTTGGCTGACTCAGCAAAAGCTTTTTGTTTGTTTGTTTCTTTTGGATTCATGTGTTCAAGTACTTGAAGCAGTCCCCAGCCCTGACCGTTGTAGCGTTCACTCTTGAGTGTGCCTTCACCTTTAAAATTGGTGTAATCAAGAAGCACATAAAGTCCTCTTTCGTTGACTGAACCATCTTTGTTATGCATCACTTCATAAAAACGCTGTTTGATGCGTTCTTTTTTTTCAGGTTCTTCTATGGTCTCTAACATTTGAGGCAAGGCAGCACTTAAACGCTGTGCCATAAAAGTGGCCTGTTCCGGCATGGTTGCTTTGAGAAAAGCAAACAACTCTGTGTGCTTTTTGCTTTTTGCCTTCTTCTCTTTGTAAAATGCTTCTTTACTATTCCAGGGCAGTGGTGTTTTGGAGTTGAGCCAACCTGGCATCTCTACACCCTTCTCTTCCATAGAAGCCAACACCATAGGAAAGACTTCTCTAAAACGTTCTGTATGTCCTTCAGAGAACCAAATGAAGTGTCCTATACCCACAGAAGCAAAGTCTTCGCCATCATTCCAGTGAACCAGATACTTGTCAAGTCCTGCACCTTCATTCTGCCATACTTTTTGTGCAATGAAGTTAGCCTGTTTCTCCGTAAGCTTGATATCTGTAGCGAAAAGTGTCGATACTGCTAAAACAATAAATAAAATTACTCTCATACATACTCCATTAATCATTTAAATGTAATATTCCCATTATACTATATAATATGGGGAGTTTTATATGCTTTATAAAAAAACACTTATGGTTACTCTATTGGTATCATTATGTACCACTTATATG
This sequence comes from Sulfurovum sp., assembly GCA_023955225.1. Lineage (GTDB taxonomy): Bacteria > Campylobacterota > Campylobacteria > Campylobacterales > Sulfurovaceae > Sulfurovum. The sequence continues at coordinate 39,692 of JAGSGJ010000002.1, read as the reverse complement.
TCAGCGCAAACGAAGAGTATAGACCTTGACGATCTTCATGGGAACTGGCACTTACGTACTATGGATGGGAAAGATGTACGAAAAGCCAGAGCCATTTTAGACTTTGATGCCAAAAATATGAAATTAAATGGCTTTGATGGGTGTAATCGTATGTCAAGTGAATTAAAAACAAACAATGAAACTCTTAAGTCTACAAAACTTGCAGCCACAAGAATGGGTTGTAGACAGTCTGTACACAGCTATGTGAGAAAAAGGTTGCATAAAACGGTAAAAGAAGGATTTACTGTCACTAAAGCGACTCAAAATGGTGTAGAGGGTATCCTTGTCAAGAGTTCAAAGCATGAACTCTTTTTTAAATGGATGAGTTCTTAATCATATAGCTAGACAAAACTCGGAGCATCGTTTGCAAAGAGTATCAGATCTCCGGGACGTGTTTGTTCTACAAGCATCGCTTCCATCTCACCTTTGGTAGCAAGTTTTACCAACTTGTCTGCCTCTACATGATCTTTAAAGATTGCATAGTTCAAATCTCCTGTCACAACCACGACATCAAACACTTCATTGGCTCTCTGTGCAACTTGAATATTCAGTTCGTCATCTACTTCAACCAGGCCTGGAGTGATGACCACTTTACGCCCTTCGTATGTAGTTGCCAGATCAAATGAAGCCATCATCCCATCGATGTTTCCGTTGAAGCTGTCATCGAGTATCACTTTCCCACCTGCATCGATGCGTTGCAGTCTATGGTCTACAGCTTTAAGTGTAGAAAGGCCCTCTTGTATCTGCTCATCACTGAGTCCAAGCTCTTTTGCCACAAGTACAGCTGCTGCTAAGTTCATAGCGTTAAATGCACCTAAGATACTTGCAGAGTATGCTACACCATCAAGCGTAAAGCTTGTACTGTCCAGTGTTGCTTCGACATTTTCTATGACATACTCCGGAGCAGCTTCTATGGTACGTATGTCCATATTCTCTTTACTTCCAAATGTATGCACGTTTGATTCTGGTTTCACTCTGGCACTTTCATGTATCCATGCTTCTTTGAGTCTTTCCGTTTTGAGTATCTCCATCTTTGTGTTACGAATATTTTCTATGGTCTTAAAATACTCTATATGTGCAGGGCCTATCTTCCCTACAATCACATAATGAGGGTTTACAAAAGTACTGATCTCAGCGATATCACCCTCACCTCTTGCACCCATCTCAACAACATAAACTTCCGTGTCAGCAGGCAGATCATCATTGACATCTTTCATCACACCGCCAAGTGTGTTGACAGAACGAGGTGTCGCGTAGGTTTTGTACTTGGCTTTGAGTAAATGTTCTATATAGTTTTTGATACTTGTCTTCCCATAGCTTGCCGTAATTCCCACTACTATAAGGTTTTCCATCGCTTCTATCTTCTTTTGTGCCTTTACTTTAAAGCCGTTAAAGAGCATCTTTTCAATGAACATAGAGACAAAGTAGGCGAAAAAGAGTGGCAACACTACAGCAAAATGTTTAAACACTACAGCAATGAAAAGAGAAAAAAGTATAAGCGCTGTAAAGAAACGTTTGACCCTTCCTGTAAACACCAAAGGTTTGTCAAGTCCTCTATACCACTGAAACAGTAACACCAAATAAGCAATGACAACGACAAAGCCATACTCACCCATACCATCCACAAAAGCATAAAGTGCAAACGGTACCAAGAAATAGACAAAGTGCCACCAAGTTTTAGTATGGTGAAAAAGTACACGGTTTAACTTGTAGCTGTACCACTGTAAATTCGTAATGAAATAGTAGCCTATGGCTAAAATAAAAAGTGCGTAAAAAATGGAGTTTAATAATATCATTTCGTTATATCCTTACAGTGTTCAGTGATCGCTTTAGCGATAAAATCTTTATGTGTCAAAAAGAAGAAGTGGTCTCCATCTAGCGGGTAGAACATACTGTTTTCTATGAGTCCAGCTATCTTCTCCCCTGTATAAAGTGGTGTGGCAGTGTCTTCTTTCCCCCAAAAACAGAGGGCTTTACTTTTACTTTCGGCAAACTCGGCTTCAAAGTCCTCATCCACTACATTTTTAAAGGTCTCATACATCTCATGGCTCATCCCCTGTGCATCAGGAGCGACAAAAAGTTCACGTATCTTCTTCATACCTAAAGGTTTAAGAAGTTTAAATGTCGCTATCTTCACCTTCACAGACCAAGGCTTCACTGTCACTATACCGGCAGAAGAGAGAAGTACCAAACAAGGGGTGTGCAACAGTGTAGAGACTTTTCCGCCAAAAGAGTGTCCCATAGCGATGCTAACCGTAACACCTAAGGCATCTAAAAAAAGTTGTACGATATTTGCATAATCTACAGTAGTCAGGATCATCTCATTGGTGCTTTTTCCAAAACCTGGCATATCTAAGTAGATATGTTTGTAATCAGGCAATGTGTTTCCAAAAGCTTGTTTCATAATCTCTTTGCTGCTTCCCCATCCGTGGAGTACAAGAAGTACCTCATCTTGTGCAGGATTCACTAACTCATAAGCGAGTTTAAAAGTCTGTTCTTTGTAGCGTATCTCTTTAGATGCCATGTTTCACCGTTCTTAAAAAATTAGATTATTCTAACATAAAGCTACTATCCGTTGGCTTCATAAAATTATATATTTTATAAGCTTTTGGAAATAAATATATATGGATAAAAAAAGTATCATTTTTGTTAATCTCATTCCATATGAAACAGTTGAATTACTTACAGAGGATTCAAAGTGTTAAGGAGCCTTTAACCTTAAGACAATTAAAATCTTTAACAGAGATACTCATCTGGAAAAGAAGAGATCAGAATTAATAAATAGGATTACTATGAACATTTCAAAACTGGTTTTATCACTTATTTTAAGCATAACACTTTTTACTCAGACATCATGGGCACAAATAGCTTCGACAGAAGCACTTTTTCAACAACCTGTAACAATATCTGCAAAAGACAAAGTCATTCAATTTACTGCTCGTGAAGATGTAAGAAAAATATTGGGACAGATGGATGTTGATCCAAAAATGATTGAAGCAAGAGTTGCTTCAATGACGGATGAAGAAGCATCACAAATCGCTAATGAGATAGAAACATTGCCAGCGGGTAGTGGTGCGATCGGTTCGATAGTTGGTGCTGCTGTTTTTGTTTTTGTAGTCTTACTGATCACTGATATTCTTGGATTTACAAAAGTGTTTGGTTTTACCCGAACTATCCGTTAATGTGAGTATTAACTACCATAGCTCAATACTATGTGCACTATGTACTTTAATCATACTGAGCGGTTGTACACCTAAAGACCCTCTGCCTTTAGGCAAGTATGATACTTCGTCAAATATCAAAGTCCCTTTTGTCTCTCCGCGCTCTAACTTATGTGCTTCAACATCAATTGAGATGCTCTCCTTGTATTGGCAATCAAGAACATCTTATGTACCCCGTTTATCGCAGAATGAAGTGGATGCACGTACATTGATACCAAAAAAAGGTGGTACGCTACAAGTAGAACTTGTAGCTACTGCACGGGCTAACGGGCTATTCGTTTACCCTTTGAACCCAACATTTGAAGCACTTTTTGCTGAACTTGAAAAACAACATCCAATCATTGTATTGGTCAACCGTGGCTACTCTTGGTACCCTCTCTGGCATTACGCACCCGTAACAGGATATGATGCGACAAAGAAAACCATTTTGATGCACTTCTCCGACCAACATAATGAAGCATTAGCTGTTGAAACGTTTGCTGCACTGTGGAAACGAAGTGCTAATTGGGGAGTTGTGCTTTTGCCACCGGGGAAACTGCCGGCATCAGCTTCACCGAAAAAATTTCTGCGTTCTGCATATGAACTTGAAAAAACAGGGATGAGGGATGATGCCATTATCGCTTATCAAACTGCTCTAAAACGTTGGCCCAAAGATGTCGATATCCTTTTTGCATTAGCAAATGCTTATTATCATTCGCATCAACTCACTAAGGCAGAACAGAGCTATCATAATCTTATATCTCTTAAGCCACATCATCCTCTAGCACTGAACAATCTAGCTGACCTTCTATGCCGTACAGGCAGATCAACTGATGCGTTAAGATTGCTTAAAAAAGCTGTGACAGATGACATTGAGATACAGGCCATTATAAAAGCTACACAAAAAGAGATAACAAACGGATGTGCCCCTCTATCAACAATCTAATAGAGTCTTTTTAAATCAATAACCATTTAGTTCAAATTTTAATCTTTACTAGACAAAAAATAGAAATTAAATTATTATTAAATGTTCAAATAATTATCGAGCTACTATTCGTTGGTGGAGTCCAAGTTAAAAGAGAGTTGTATTTTTGCAGGATGTCAAATACATCCTACAAACTTTAGCAATACCTATTAAGAAAAAGTATCAGAAAATAGATTCCCTGACCATAAAAACATTTTACTATAATTACTAGTGTCTGATTCACCTGCTGCTATATTGGCAAGAACCATACTATGGCTATTAGCATCATATTTAAAGACACCTGATAGCCATGAAGCTTCTGTTGTAGAGGTTGGACTGTAACAAGCTGAATTGGTTTTAGGTGAAGGATATAATGCAACACCATTCAATGTTCTTAAAATAGCATCTGCACACACTTTTGCTTCAGAGTTTCCAATGTGTCCAGCTTTTGGTTGTCCCGTTCCTTGCGAATCACCGATAATATAAATACCATTCGCCATTACAGATTCATAGCTCAACGGATTTATAGGTGCCCAGTTTCCAGAGTTGACGCCTGCTGTAAAGACGATAGAGGCTGCTTTTTGGTTTGGTATAACATTTAAAACGGTTGAATCTAAAGTTTTTGATACGTCATTTTCCGTGTATGTTAAGGTTTTAGTATTGTCATCTACAGCTGTAACTGTTGTACTTGGTGTATACACTACCCCATACTCTGCAAATTTTGCACCAAAAGTATCTGCTTCTACCGTTATCTTTGCATTGGCATCTAACACATTTATTTTACAGTTGCTAAACCCTTTAACATTTTTGAGATAGTCAGCCACTACACATGCTCTTTCATAAGGACCAGGAGGACAACGGTAAGGTGCAGCTGGAATGGTCATGGTAAAAGTATCTCCATCAACCATTGCATCAATTTGTTCTTTGAGTAGATCGGTCTGTTCTCCTGCTTTCCAAGCGTGAGGTACTTTAGTGATATCGTAATCATTTACTTTTATAAAGTCCATGCCTGCTGCTAGAACCAATTTGTCATACTTTACACTGTGTCCATTTGCCAAAGTAAGGCTTTGATTTGTTTGATCGACACTATCAACCGTACTGTGGATCATATTGACCGCATACTTACTGCTCAGGTCTCCATACGTAAATGATAGATCAGAGATTGTTTTCTGTCCGTTAAGAACCAAGTTACTTAATATAGGTGATACATAGGTTGGGTTTGTCTCTATGACAGTTACATTCACACTGCTTCCACCCCACATCTTTAGATACTTTGCACAGGTTGCCCCTGAAAATCCACCGCCAACTACCACAATGTGTGGGGTAGTGGTATCAGCTGCCATACTAGGAGTCACTGCAAAGAGTGAACTTGCTCCTACAAACTTCATAAAGTTTCGTCTTGAATTTGAATGGGTTGTTTTCATTTACTATCCTTTTTTAATCGTTATTTTTAAGCGTTTTTAGCCAATTACCAATAAGTATTATCTCTTCACCGGTATATCCATGAGCCTGGGCACTCATAATTGGTTCATCATCTTCAAAGATCTCATTTTCTAGATCATCTTCACCTGCTATACTGTCCCACTCATTTGATGAGATACCATTTGTACCATGACACTGGGCACATTGAGAACCTAAAAGTCTTCCTGCATTAGTGGTGTAAGTTGCGGGTAAAGGAGTATCTATAGTGCCATCATTGTTGTCATCGACATCATCATCATTGTCTATACCATCATCGTCAGGGTCATTATCGATATCAATTTCATTGTCACCGTCATCATCGTCATCATCATGGTTGTGAATACCATCGTTGTCATCGTCTTCATAGACATTCACTAATCCATCGTCATCATCATCCAGAGGGTTCTCAAGTTCAACTACAATAGATGTACCATCAACTTGAATGCTCAGTATGTCATCTGACACATGATCACCGTTAGCATCATTGATATCAGAAGGATCCATTGCAAGAGGGATGTTACCAAGATTGATATCTCCTGATGCTGTAAAGAGTGTCCCGTTAGCATCAGATGTGATCACACCGATTTGGGTAATCACTTTTTTTGCTTCGTCGTTTTCATTTGTTGTCATAACCAGAGAGCAGCTAACCGTACTTGGAATTTCTAACTCGAATGGATGCTCATTCGTATTGTTGTCAGTTGATGTGACTTTATAGTAACTACCATCCGCACAAAATGCTTCAATAAGTGTTCCTGGAACTGTACCACTGATCTTTGATAGGGAATTGGTTGAAGTAACAGCTGTGTCTGTAGTAGATGATCCGTCACATCCTACTAAAATAAGTGCAGATGCTAAAGCCGAAAGTTTCAATGAAGTTGTTTTCATGCCTGTCCTTTTAATTTGTTATGAAGTAGTTTATCGTGAACAGTGTTACTCAAGTGTTATGGAAGTGTTAGTTAAGTGTTAGCTGAGAATGGTTTTTGTTTGTAATGTGTATTTATTTTAAGGCTTATGAATAGTAGGAAGTGTAAGATGCTTATCTAAATGGATATGTCATTCTAATGGTGCTTCTACAGCGTGTTTGGATTAAATTAAATGGTTTGATCTTGAGGAGTCTTACCTCTTAAATCTGTACTATATTAAAGATATAGACTATAGATACCTATAGTCTATACTCTGTAGTGAACGTCTTACTGTGCACCGTTCTCAACAGAATCAATCTGTTCAATAAACTGCTCAATATAGAAGGTAACAAGGTTTGCTATATCTTCTGCTGTTTTATTTATATAGTGATGTTTCAGAGGTATATTTTGCTTCATTATATGTGTCCCATTGGCCGTATATTTCAAGTGTATATAAGGATCTCCAGAAACATCACAAGTCTCTGCTGTTGTATTTACTTCAGGTATACAATATTCAACCTCAACATCCGGGTTCACCATCACATTATTGACAAGTTCTACAACTGCTTCCAATTTCTCTTTATTTTCTCTTTTTTCCACTTCAATTTTTTCTGGATTATTCACAAGTGCGAGAAGTTTTTCCAGTTTCTCTTTAACTTCTTTTATCATTACAGTTTCATCTGGATTATTCAGAAGTATTACAACTTCTTCCAATTTCTCTTTAAATACTCTTTCCATAACTATTCCTCCTAGAATTATATAATTTATCATTTTCAATGATCAACATGAAGTAACATAATGATAGAGACACTCTGCTAAATGCGCATCTCAATCAAATCTTCATACTTCATTGTATCACAAAAACTTAAATTATTGTATCACAAAAAATTAAATTATTAAAGCAAAAAGTGTGTGAAAAAGAAATTAGAGGTTTTAAATGATCAAACGACTATTCATTTGCTTCATGTATAGTGTATAGTTTCTCTTCTACTTGAACATGAGGTGGCAATTTTTCTGCTTCAAAATAGTCGTACCCCTCTTTTAGATTGACCCAAAAGTCATACCACTCACTCTCTGAGTATAGTGCCATGTTTGCATCTGTCATACGGAAGGGAAAAGCATAGACCTGTACATACTTCTGACCTTTTTGCAAAGCACCTTCTACCAAGCTATAGATCTCTTCTATCTTCTCATCCGTCATAGCATAACATCCATCAGAAACACAATTTCCATGCACCATCAAAAATGAACCTGTACGTTCATGTGCACGGTCATATGCGTTAGGAAAGCCTAAGTTGAAGGAGAGATGGTATTTGCTGTTTGGATTAAGTTGATATTTTTTTATTTTATAAAAACCTTCTGGAGACTGTCTGTCACCTTCTTGTAACTTGGGTCCAAGATATCCAGAGTAGGCACAGATAAAGTAGTCTTTTAAATGCTGGTACTCTGCCCCTGTGCGTATCCATACTTCTAAGAGTGACTCCTCTTTAAAGATACGTATAAAGACAGGATCCCCTACTTTGGCTGAAAGTAAAACAAGTTTCTCTTCCAGGTTGACATCGATAAAGTGATCTTTGTTCATTGATGCTCCTCTTGACATGCAATCTTCCTTTGAGATGTGTTGCTCTGAAAGAGGGTAAATATAAAAAAGAATAAGAGAGATGAATAGAAAAAGGTGAACAAGGATATCAGCTAAGATCAGCCATGCTCTTGTCATCATCTCTTTTTCTTAAAAATTCAATTTTTGTGACTTGTCAAAGCCATAAATATCATTAAATACCAACAAATCTCCACACTCATCAACATACGTTGTTAAATATGAAGTATGCACAGGTAACTTTTTACTCAGACCCATATGCTTGGTTTTCAATGAGTCATACCACTCTTTTACATCTTCATCACTGTTGGTGGTATAATTTTTTGAGATATGATCTAACATCATCACTGGTTTTGCAAGTCTTACACATCCATGGCTGAAAGTGCGTACTTTACGTTTAAAAAGACTTTTTGACTGTGTGTCATGCATATAGACAGAATGTTTGTTCGGGAAGATGAACTTCACACGTCCCAATCCATTTTTCTCCGAGGGTACTTCTATAAACTTATACGTCATATCTTTGCTATCTTTCTCTTCAATGAGATACGCTTCCCAATCTACTGAATCTTGACTTACTTCAGGTGTGCCAAGGTCATAAGACTTGCGTATGACCATGTTGTGGCTTACCAAATAGCCTGGATCTTTTAACAACTTTGGGATCACTTCATTTCTGGCGATACTGTCCGGGACACCCCATTGAGGGTTTAGGGTCACATAAGAGAGATTGGCAGAAAATATAGGTGTTTGCATTTTTCTTTGACCTACTACAACCGCCATTGCCACAGCAGTACCATTGGTATCGATCACACGGACAGTATACTCAGGTACGTTTACCAAAGCATAATTATCCCCAATGCCTGGCTTCATCAATTTCAATCTTTCCAGGTTAAGACGCATTTTACGAAGTGTTTTTTTTGAAGTGTTTGTGTCACCCTTTAAAAGCATATATCTTTTTTTAAGATCAAAAAACTGTGCATACTGAGGTACATAAGGTTTTAATATCTCTTCTATACTCTGTCCCGCTCTAAGCTTCCGCATAATATCGGACTCTTTAACATCTTGCAGATATGTTTCATAGTAAGTTGCGACCTTCTTCTCTACCCTTTTCTCTTGAGATTCATTGAAACTTTCCAGATCTATACAACCATTGGCAAGGTTATTTGTATACGCTACAAGTAACTTAGACATGAGTTTAGAGTTTTCACTCTCTTTTACCTTCTCATAAAGTGCCTGTTGATTACAAATAGAGGCATATTTATCTGTTTCCAGTATCTCTAAAAACTCATCTTTCTGAGATGATTTCCAACCCTCAGCATCTGGTGTTCCCATACCACATCCACTCAATACAATAGCAGATACCCCCGAAAGTATCAACATTATAAATTTTTTCACTATAAATCCCTTTTGTTTAACTTCAAAAAAACAATATATAATCATCGTGTCATATTTGTGTCACACAATCCTTATTTTCACTACTCTTCCCTAGTAGATACATTTTTAGCACAACTGTAAGCACTTGAAAATGCCCACTGAAAGTTATAACCCCCAAGTCTCCCTGTTACATCCAAGACCTCACCTATGAAGTAAAGTCCCTCTTCTTTCTTACTCATCATTGTACTGCTGTCCACTTCATATGTCTCCACACCACCCTTGGTAACTTCCGCTTTAGCGTAACCAAATGTACCTGCAGGCGCAAGGCTATAGTGACTTAACGTTTGAAGACTTTCAAGTTCTTTCACTGTAAGTTGATGGTAAGGTTTATCTTCCAGCTGAAATTGTAACAAAAATGCCTTAGTAACGCGTTTTGGCATAGGCAAGAGTGAAGATATCTGCTTTTTACTTCCTTGTACACTTTTCCAAGAAAAATTTGGTAAAAAATCGATCTCTATCCTTCCCTTTTCCCAATAAAGAGATGCATCCAGTACAGCAGGTCCACTCATACCCTTATGTGCAAAGAGTAAAGCACCTTCACAAACGTTATCTCCAATGTGTATCTTGACATCTGTCGAAACCCCGGAGAGTTCTTTAAAAAAAAACTGCTCTTTTTGTACAGTAAATCCTACCAGTGCAGGTGCCGTCTTCACAACAGTATGTCCAAATGACTCTGCGATCTCATACCCTATGCTGCTTGCACCAATTTTAGGATAGCTCAATCCGCCCGAAGCGACGACCACCGATTTAGCTGTATGTGTTTTTTTGTTCGTCTTGACATAAAAGATCTCATCACGCTTCGTGACTTCCAAAACTTGTTCAGAGGTACAGAGTGTCTGTTTTTTACTCTCTTTTACAAAAATATCCAACAACTCTTTCGCTGAGTCTTTACAAAAATACTGTGTTTCTTTCCTGAGTACAGGGTGCAGATTTTGTCTCTCCAGCCATCTCAGAAGTGCCTTTTCATTAAATTTTTTTAAGGATTGTTGTACAAAGTTTTCATCACCCAGAAAGTACTCAGTTCCCATCAGTGCATTGGTGATGTTACATTTACCTCCACCAGAGACCAGTATCTTCGCACCTGGCTTGGGGTTAGACTCTATGATGGTAGCAGTGTTTTTAGGTAGTAAAGCAGCAAGCATCAGTGCACTTGCTCCTCCCCCTATAATGATGATTTTATGATCCATGAAGCGTATTATAGCCTATTACTAACAGCATATAAATACTGCTACACGTAAAATACACACATCTATCACTAAAATAAGTCTAAAAAAGGTCTCTTTATGAAAAAAATAATTACTATTGCATTCTTCATTGCTTCTGTCAGCTCACTCTCCTATGCTGCAGAAAAGTATGATACAAAGGCATTACGAACTGTACAAAAGCTGTGTACTTCCTGTCATGGAACTCCATTTTATATGGCTAAACAGGTAGATGAAGACGACTGGGAATTCTTTTTTGAGACGCCTGGCAAACTTGAAAAGATACATAAAGATAAACCAGAAGCCCTCACAAGTCTTAAAAGTTCACTTTTCCAGGACCGTAAAGAACGTATCATGAAATTCCTCATAGACAACTCCATGTATTCTGGTGCGGTCAATGGATGTGATGCAAACTTCTGTGGAACCGTTCACTAGAAAACATTCATTCATATTTTTTGTGCTATAGTATAAAAAAATATGGATGAGGTCATGTTCAAGCTACTTTTTACCTCTTTATGCCTCTTTTCATTCTCTTGGGCAAGTCTCTTTACCGTTACAGATCAGCAAGGCAATATCGTTCAGAGTAAAGAGATCGAACATACAGAAAATGCCTATCTCAACCAAAAAGCCACAGAGTATTCACTTCAAGCTATCTATGATGAACTGCATCGTGCAGAGTATCTTGCCCGTATGGCTGAATCGGCACGTCTAAGAGCGGATCGCATTGCACAATCGCATGAAGCTGCAAAAAAAGTAGGAAAAACCTACCAGATTTCAGAAATAGACAAACAAAAACTTTTGGAAGATGCCAAGTACTTCAACGGAGGAAAATATGTTTGGGGCGGTACAACACCTGAAGGGTTTGACTGTTCAGGCTATGTGCAATATCTTTACAAAAAGCACAACATCAACCTGCCTAGAACGGCATGGGAACAATCTAAAAAAGGCCAAATAGTAGAGAGAAACAAGCTGCAAAAGGGTGACCTTCTCTTCTTTCTTACAGACAAAAAACGAGGCATTCCTATCACACATGTAGGCATCTACATAGGCAATGGGAAATTCATTCACGCTGCTTCAAAAAAGAAAGGCATCATCATCTCACCACTCACACATGGAAGCTATGCCGAAACATTTGTCTCTGCCAGACGGGTGACACAAAAGGTTTAACCCCAGTTAGTACACTACTAACACTCCAATAACACTACTCTAGATAGAATGTGAATATTAAAGGGCATAAAAGTAAGTTGTTATGACTGTCATAATAAACCAACGAGAGATTGAGTTTCTTCGCTGGACCAATCTATTGAGATGAGAAACAATTCTCATCTCGACACTTCTACCCTTCTTATGGTAAACTATCACAATCACTAAAGGAAACACATTCAATGAAATTGCTACTGCTTGAAGATGACCCTATACTCTCTGAGACACTACAACTCTTCCTCTCAAAAGAAGGATATGATGTTGATTGTGCACTCAGTATAGAAGAAGCAGAAGCATTAACCTTTAACCATACCTATGACCTTTATTTGCTTGACATTAATCTTCCCGAAGGTAACGGTATCGATCTTCTGAAATCTCTTCGTTATGCGGACGATGTAACACCTACTATCTTCATTACTGCATTGACAGATATGAATTCTATGGCTGAAGGGTTCAAATTAGGTGCTATTGACTACATTAAAAAACCTTTTGATCCTCAAGAACTGCTCATTCGTATCGCAGCAAAATTTGCTTCATCCACACTTTCTTATAAACATTTAGAGTATGATCCACAATCACAGATCATAAGGTTCAATGGAGAAATAGTCGATCTAGGCAATGTACAGTTTAAAATTTTTGAAAAACTTTTATGCCAATGCGGTTCAGTTATCACCAAAGAAGAACTCTATGAATGTCTTGATCACATTTCAGATACTGCTTTACGTGTAGCCATCACTAAGATAAAACAAAAGTTAGACATCGACATCAAAAATATCAGAGGGAAAGGGTACATACTTGAAAAACTATGAAAAAGAGTCCCTCTTTAGAAACTTTCTTGTTTTTTTCTCTCTTTTAGAGATACTCCTTGTATTGCTTTTTATAGAATTGTATCATACAAAAAAAACGGAATACAGGCATACGCTTTTACAAGATATGCAACTGTGTAGTTATTCTTTAGAATGTGAACAGTACTCTTTTGATTTTGCCCCTCAAAGTGAAAACATACTCAACACACTTTATGACAATAACGGAACACATGCCTACTTTACGATTCCAAAATCAAAAAAATACTATATGAAGATCTCATATACTGCAGACAAACTTCATGCAGATATACAAGAGATCACCCAGTCACTTTGGCTTCAATTTATTCTGGCCTCGTTACTGCTCTTAGGGGTTGCACTGTTTTTTACCTTTTACAGCTTAAACCCTATCAGAAAAGCACTGCGCCTGAATGATGAATTCATTAAAGATATACTGCATGATTTCAATACCCCCATTACCTCCATGGTTCTGAACATTAAAATGTTTCAAGATGAAAAAGGAGAAGATGCTTATATAACCAGACTCTCTAAAAGTATAGACAATCTCTTACGCTTACAAAACAATTTAAAATGTTTTCTACACAATTCTCCCTCTCAAAGTCAAAATGTAGACATTGCAAAACTAGTGGAAGAACGTCTGAAAAATATACAAAATATCTATCCTGATCTGGCATATATATACGATAAACAAAATGACTTAGTCAAAACGACCAATCATGAACTGCTTATGAGAATTTTAGATAATATACTAAGTAATGCTGCAAAATATAATAAAGTACACGGAGAGGTCAAAGTCACTATTGCCAATGAGACTGTGACGATAGCTGATACAGGCAAGGGCATAAAAAATGTAGATAAGGTCTTGCATCGCTACTATAAAGAACAGGACAGGGGCATCGGTCTGGGACTGCATATTGTCAATAAGTTATGTAATGAACTCAATATTGGTATGAGCATTCAAAGTCAGATAAACAGCGGTACAAAGATCATATTGCATTTTCAACATTTGAGGGAGGAATAGTTATCAAACCATTTATTTTACAACGCTTACTATTGTTATTGTTCCTCATGGTACCTCTTTGTGCAACTGTTGATGCACGTATTGATGCTATTCAGAATGCATCTGTTGAAGAACGTTTTATGCTTATGAATGCCTTTAAAAAAGAAATTATTCATATGCAAGAAGAAGAACGTATAGATGCCATCACAAAACTCAAATCGATTACCCGAAGTCAACATAGTTATCGAGCGATCAGAGAGTTACAAAAACATGCTAATCCTACCTGTACGTACAAAGGAAAAGTTTTTTCTACAACAAAAGAGTGTACTGATGACGTACGTTCTGGACATAAAAGTGAAGCAGAAGACTACATTGAAGATGAAAGTGAAGAGCACATTGAAGATGAGTCTGAGGATCATATTGAAGACGAGACAGAAGAGCATCTAGAAAATGAAACTGAAGATCATATTGAAGATGAGACTGAAGACCATATTGAAGATGAGACTGAAGACCACATTGAGGATGAGACTGAAGACCACATTGAGGATGAGACTGAAGACCACATTGAGGATGAAACCAATGATGACTAAAATACTTTTACTTAGCTTAACGCTCTTGACATTAAGTCATGCACAATCAAGCAAAGATCAAGATATGGATGGTGTCCCTGACGATATAGATCAATGTCTCAATACACCTTTTCTCAATGAAGTAAATGATAAAGGATGTTCAACCAGTACATTACTATTTCCTGAAGAAAGGGACAGTGGGAGCTTAGATGTGAGTTTTGGTTATGGATATAGTAACAATGAAGATCTAGTTGACAGAGATACACAACATACAACAAAGTTCCAGATCAGTTATTATCTTGATAACTGGAGCTATTCACTACGAACAGGGTATTTTAGCACCGATGATGATAATGGTATGCAAGACACAACCCTCAAAATAAAGCGAAAATTCAAACTCACTAAATCTTTAAAAGTAGGTCTAGGTGTAGGTGTTAGACTACCTACTTACGATTTTATAGGTAACAAAACAGACTATACACTTTATAGCTCCGTTGTCTATTACCCTAAATCTTCTCTATCTGTTTTTGCAGGAGCAAGTCATACTTTTATCAATGATGATGAGATCATAACTCCTTTCCAAGATATCAATACCTTCTATGTTGGCTCTGGATACTTTTTTACAAAAGATCTTTATGCCAATCTTGCGTACAGCTATGCCCAAAGTAAGTTTACAACCAATAATCCGGCACATTCCATTATCTCCACCCTCTTCTACAAGATCAATAACAAATGGTTTACTACACTCTCATACAGTCATCAGATAGAAGATGAACTAAAGAATTCAGTGAGTATCAAATTTGGATATAGTATTTGGTAAAACCAAATACTTCTATCGCTGTTTTGCTTTTTCAATATCTCTAGTACAGGTGAGTGCTAAACGCAGGATACTTAAAGCTTTAAACTTTATAATTAGTTATACAATAAAGGCTAAATATGAAAACAATTGAAGAACTAGAAAAAGAGTTAGCAACTGCTAATAAACTAATAAATGAATTAGTTGAGAAAGATGAAGCAAAATGTAAAATTAGGATTATTCATATAGTTGCTTGGATGTTAGGTGGATTCCTAAGTTATCTTGCATTCATTTACTTTCTTTCTAACTAAAAGGGATCACTAGAACATCCTGGGAAATAATATACTTTTACAATCTCTGTAATTTTTTTAATCCCTCTTTGACCAGTGTACTCGTATCTCCGCTGCCTCCGTGAAGTGCTTTTTGGATGGCATCTTTTTTAAATCCTAAACTCTCAAGGGCCATCATTGCTTCACCCAATGCACCACTGTTAGCACTCTCTTCATTTCCATCTACAATGAAATCAGCCAATTCCACCAAGATGCGACTAGCCGCCTTAGGCCCTATACCAGGTACACGTTTCAGCATACTAACATCTTTTGAAGCCACTACTTTTGCAAAAGTGCTAGGTGTAAATGTAGAACAGATAGCCAATCCTACTTTAGGCCCTACGCCATTTATCTTCAGAACAGTGTCAAACATTTTCTTTTCATTCGTATCCATAAATCCAAAAAGAAGATTAGCATCTTCACGTATAACCTGTGTCACAAAAAGTTTTACTTTCTTGTCTGCTATAGCGTTTGATGTATTGATAGACACCATCACTTCATAGATCAATCCATTTACATTTATATGTACAAAAGTGGGGTCTTTTCTTTCTACTGTACCTTCTATGCCTACTATCATATCTGCCCTTATTCATTTAAGTTGTCACAGTATATCAAGAGTTTGACTGCAGATGTATAAATATGTCAAATTGACATGTTTTTAATTCATATCAACATTACGCTAAAATACTCTTAACTTAAAACTAAAGAAAATTATGCGCTTAAAATCTATCTTTACCAACAGCTTTGGTATCTTATTTTCACGTGTTACCGGCCTGGGGCGTGATGTACTTATGGCTTCTGCTCTAGGTGCCTCTATGTGGAGTGATATGTTTTTCATCGCATTTAAACTGCCGAATCTTTTTCGTCGTATCTTTGCAGAAGGTGCATTTACCCAGGCATTTATGCCCTCTTTTGTAGCGTCCAAACATAAAGGCGTTTTTGCGACAGCTATATTTTTACGATTTCTACTCTTTTTGATGGCCTTCTCATTGCTCATTACCTTTTTTCCTGAACCTATCACCAAACTCTTGGCTTGGGGATGGAACAGTGAACTGATAGCCAACACTTCACCTATGACTGCCATAAACTTTTGGTACCTGGACCTCATCTTTATCGTAACATTTTTAGCCACACTGCTACAGTACAAAAACCATTTTGCTACAACAGCCATGTCCACAGCCCTACTCAACATCTCTATGATAGCAGCACTTTATATCTATATGAAAGAAGATCCAAAAACAGTAGCGTATGCACTTAGTTTTGCTGTACTCATCGGTGGAGTGTTGCAGGTAATGACACACCTTATCGCACTCAATAAATTTAATCTTCACAAGCTTCTTTTAGGTGGATGGAAATATAGAAAAAGCAAAGATGTCGATGAAGAGAAGAAACACTTTCAATCTCTATTTTTACCAGGGATACTGGGAAACTCCACACCTCAGATCTCTGCTTTTATAGACACACTTTTAGCAACATTTTTAATGACCGGTTCCGTCTCCTACCTCTTTTACGCCAACCGTGTTTTTCAACTTCCTCTTGCCATCATTGCCATTGCTACAGCTACCGTTCTTTTCCCTGCTGTTTCAAAGGCCCTTAAAAATAAAAATGAAACAGAAGCATATAAAAATTTAAACCAAGCCTTTTGGTTACTTGCATTTTTGTTAGGTGCAGCAATGGTTGGTGGTATTTTACTGGCTGAGCCCATCGTATGGTTACTTTTTGAGAGAGGAAAATTTACAACTATACAAACACTGGAGACAGTAAGTGTACTTCAAATGTATATGGTAGGTTTGCTTCCGTTTGGACTGGCAAAACTCTTTTCTCTTTTTCTTTATGCATCCCATAGACACCTTAAGGCAGCCAAAATCGCTGTCTACTCTCTTATTACGTCTGTCACAGGATCACTGATACTCATGCACCCTCTAGGAGCTTCAGGGCTAGCATTGGCTGGTAGTATCGGGGGGTGGGTGCTTTTTATCCTTACCGTAAAAGAAGTGGGTACAGATAGATTTTTGGAGATCATCAGATCAAAAAGATCTCTTTATTGGCTCTTAGGGTTACTGCTCTTTTCTTTTGTATTACATCAGGTCAATCTCTTACTACTGGGCTATATACGCTAAGCTACTCTTTTGTTATAGCTTTATACATTATAGTAACTGTCAGTAATTGACAGGTCACTAATTAATGCACAATCATGGTGCTACGTCTTATTTCATACCTGCAGCACATTTACCGGATTCACATTTCATCACAGGTTTTTCTGCTTTGACAGTTTTAGCTGCATCATGATTCCCATGACTTCCATGATGACTTCTTTGTGCCATTCCATATGTTTTAAATACATACGTTTTATATAAATTTGTTGACAAGTATAGCGTTATAAGAGAAGAAGCAAAAACAAATGCTGTAACCTTTTTAATCTTCGTTGCATTAAACGATTTAATTCTTTTTGCAAGGATCAGATATCCCCAAATCACAGCTATAAAAGGAATGACTTCAAACATATATATCCATGCATCTTTTCTTGACGCAAGGTTTTCTACTATTCCCATATCTAGACCAAATCCATATATGAAACCGTTTGCTATATCTGCATAATTATGCGTCAAAAAGCCCTGTATCAAATGTGCTAAACCACCGATGATGAACAGAGGAGCAAATGCGTAACCTAAGGTATAAAATGTCTTTTCAAAAGATGCTTTTAACACCTTCGATGCTACAAACATGCCTATATAGACAACACCTATCGCAAGTAATGTTGCATAAATAAATGCAAACATTCCTACAGCATCCAATGTTCCAAAATCGATATACTGTTGTGCAAACACTGCTGTTCTTGACCAGATAAATTCATCTGCAATGGCAGAACGATTTAGTCCATGGTGAAAAACCATCGTAAGTGAAATAGCCGCTGTGATGAGTATAAAAGCCCACACTTCTGCTTTATTGTATTTGAACTTTTCAAACAACGATCTCGAAGGTTTTGTAAACCTGAAAGCGACCGAATCACAAGCATCGCTACAATCCATACAAAGCGTACAGTCATCCATAGAGTTTTTATTGTCAAAAGAGAATGGATTTAAGTTATACGAGCAGGCTACAGCACAATCCAATGTTTTACAGCTGCTACAATCCTCTTTATACGTACCCAGCTCTGTAAATGATACTTTAGCATAGGCTTTTGTCAAGGTCCCGATAGGACAGATGTATTTGCAGTAACTCATATCTTTATAGAGATAATAAAATACAAAAGCAATCACTGTAAGCGAAGTAAAAAGCCAAGCTGTGGCAAGGGGTACTTTCCAAAATTCTGGTGCTGCATAATAAATAGCCCACCATCCAAAAAAGAGGATGAATATACCGATAAATCTATTTTTCAAAAAGTTGGGCATCTCTTTTTTTAGACCGAACTTTGTGATATATTTCCCCAAAAAACCATGCGGACAGATACCGCAAAAGATCCTACCAAAGGTGGAAAGAGTGACCACTATAAAGAGTGACCAGAAGAGCCCCCAAAAAAGGTAGGTAGTAAAAATATTTTCTCTACCTGGATCCGCAAATCCCATATAGACACCATAGATAAATAGAGCAAGAACAGATATCTTCAACACCATCATAAAAGTTTGGTTTTTAAATAAAAATCCTAATACCGGCATGCCGTATATATCGTTTCTATCTCTATTTTCTTTGAACTCTACCATCCGTTATCCTTAAAATTTATAGGTGTAAGTAACCATAGCACTTCGCGGAGCTGCGGCTTTATAAGAATCTTTCAAACCAGTATCTCTTAAAGCTTCCATCGCATAGTATTCATCTGTCAAGTTTCTTACGTTTAACTGTATATTATGAGCTTGATGTTCATACCCTATCATTAAATCAGTGACAAAGTCATATCCTTCATATTTTTGGGTATTTGCATTGTCCATATAGTAACTTCCCCAACTTTTTGTCGTTACTCTTGCTTTAAAGCCATTTTTCATTTTAAATGCTGCAAATAAAGAGTATTGATTTTTAGGGATATAAGGTAAAGCGTTGCCAGCTCTTGAAACTGATATTTTGCTATAATCTGGCTGAGTTACAATTTCACTAAATTTAACAAATTTAAAATCACTATAAGCATATGCACCACCTATATCTAGTAAATCTGAAACTCTATAGACTGCGTTAAATTCTAAACCTCTTTTTTGCGTTTTACCCGCATTATCATAAATGATATTATCATCAGCATCTTTAATTTGTATAATCTCATCATCAACATCATTTTGATAAATCGCTAAATCTACTAATAGATTTTCAGTCCTTGTTTTAACACCTATCTCATAGTTCACATTTGTACTTTTATCAAGATCAATACCTTCTTGTTGTGCTGCCTCAATCTCACTTCCTGTAGGTGCTTGATTGGCTGTTGCGATAGAGGCATACATATTTGAAGTATCCGTTAATTTATATATAGCTCCTAGTTTTGCAGAAAACAATGTATAGTCTTTATCCACATCAATGATGCTATTTACATCATCATAATCACCAGCGCTCCAACTGTATTCAGAAAAGGCAAATCCATCAATATCAAGACTTAATTTATCTACTCTTGTACTTATATCAATGGTTATATCGTCAGAAGGAGAAAATGTTTCCATAAAATATGCACCATAAAGTACAGTTTTACTATCTTCAATTTGAGCTAACTCACCTTTTTCATTAGACAATGTTTTACTAATTCTATCTGAAAATATATTTTTATCGTACTCTAAATATTGATACTTCTCCGCATCATTTGTGATGTCAACTTTATACGTCACACCGGCTACAAGTGATGCTTCAGTATCAAACAGTTTATGATTATAGTTAAGTTCTAAATCCGTACCGTATACGCTATTGTCATCACTGTCATTTATCATACCAGTTACAGGGTGAAAATGTTCCCATGTATTAAAATAAAATCTTGGTTTCAATAATACATCACCGATCGCTTTTTCATATTTGGTATTTATCGCAAAAATTTTAGAATCTCTAGCACTGTGTTGCCATATAGCCTCGGTATCATGTTGTTCACCAGTTTCTTTAAAGGTCTCAAATTCATCAGATGTCATTGATGTTGGTATGTTCATTTTTGACTCTGTGTAGGAAAACTCTGTTTCTAGAGTAGCCTCATCTTCAAAAATATGACCATGTTTCAATGTAGCTTGCGTTGCATCAAAATCATTATTATCTCTCCAGTTGTTGTCAAGTTCACGCTTTGAGAAAGTAAAAGAAACGAAATCCTTCTCGCTAAGTGCACCACGCACTTTTAGATTTACATTCTTTTGTCCATCATCACCCACACCTATTTTGATTCTGTCTTCTCCATCTTCAAATACAGACTTTGTTATAAGCTGAATTACACCACCAGTTGTATTTGCTGCATTGATAGAACCTGGTCCCTTTTGAACCTCTATACTAGATACATCTTGCATATCGATAAAGTCAAATCTGGTAAATGAATCTGGATCTGTTAATGGTACACCATCTTTCATTACCATGATCTCTCTAACCCCATATCTAGCCTTAAGTCCCGCTCCTCTGATAATAAGTCTAGGACTTGGTGAATTAGTTGATGATTCTGCATTTACACCTGGTATATTTTCTATAGCTTCTTGAATATTCAATATATTTTTATCTTCTATCGTTTGTTCATCTATCACTGCAATCGATTGAGATACATCCTTTGTTGGTGTTGCGATCTTTGTCGCGGTAACACTCACTGCTCCCAAACTAACCTCTTCAGCGTTAATTGATGATAAAGCCAGTAGCGTTATTAATGAATATTTTATTTTCATATCTTCCCTTGTCATATTTTGAGATAGAGACTTTATAGTCCTAGTGTTAATTTTGTGTTAATTAATTGTTAATCATTTTTTTTAATAAAAAAATATATAAAAATGTGTCGTTTCACATCATATATTCATCACATCGTTTGACACAGCAATCTTAGATGTAAACTCTTCTAATTAACATTTAGCTATAATCACAACACTATATAGAACAAAGGTCTAGCCATTATTATGCATATTTATGACAGCGTACAAAAAACAAAACTTCCTTTTGCACCCATACGTAAAGGGGAAGCAAGCATCTATGTCTGCGGCCCAACTGTATATGACGATGCGCATTTAGGTCATGCACGCAGCAGCCTTTCTTTTGACCTACTCTCTCGTACACTCAAAGCCCTCAACTACAAAGTCACGATGGGGAAAAACTTCACTGACATCGATGACAAGATCATCAAAAAAGTAGAAGAGACGGGTAAAAGTATGGATGAGATCACCTCTTTTTACATCGAACGTTACCTTGAAGATATGGCAGCCATCGGCATACAACGTCCTGACATAGAACCCAAAGCCACAGAGTCACTGCAAGCCATAGAGAATATGATACAAACCCTCATTGACAAAGACATGGCTTATGTCATTGATTCAGGCGATGTCTACTTTGACACAAGTAAAGATTCTCACTACGGAGATATCTCACACCAGGTGGGTGAAGATGAGGACAACCAAAGTCGTGTAGTACATACCTCTGAGAAAAGAAACCCTAAAGACTTTGCATTGTGGAAAGCCTGTAAAGGGAATGATGATATCTGTTATGATACACCTTTCTCTTCAGGTCGTCCTGGCTGGCACATTGAATGTTCTGCGATGATAGAAAAACACTTTTCCCATGCACATGGTACAGAAGAATACAGCATAGATATTCACGGTGGCGGTGCAGACCTGCTTTTCCCTCACCATGAAAATGAAGCAGCCCAGAGTCGCTGTGCTACTGGACATGAACTGGCAAAGTACTGGATGCATAACGGTTTTGTTCAGATCGACGGTGAAAAGATGAGTAAATCTTTAGGCAACAGCTTTTTTCTCAAAGATGCACTTAAAGTCTATGATGGAGAGGTGCTGCGTTACTACCTCAACTCTGTACATTATAGAAATGATTTTAACTTCAGTGAAGAAGAGTTACTCACTTCTAAAAAAAGACTGGACAAAATTTACAGACTTAAAAAGCGTGTGAGCCCAGGCAAAGGTTCGGCAGTCAACAAAACATTTAAGAAATCACTTCTTGATGCTATGAGTGATGACCTCAATATCTCCATAGCACTTGCCGTGATAGACGACATGGTAGCGACAACCAATGATGCTTTTGATACTAACCCTAAAAACAAAGCCCTGAAAAAAGAGACTTTGGCAAACATCGAATTTATCGATGCACTGCTTGGATTTGGTAGTAAAGAGCCTTTCTCTTATTTTCAAATTGGTGTAGATGAAACACTCAAAGCTCAGATAGAAACACTTATTTCTGAGCGCAGTGACGCAAAAAAAGAAAAAAACTTTGAACGCTCAGATAGCATTCGCAATGAACTTATCGCATTAGGCATATCTATCATGGATACCGCCGATGGTACACTTTGGGAGAAAGCGTAATGAAAAATCTTATACAACAATACCTCCCCTACCTTGTAGGTTACAAACGACAGTTTTTCTTTGCAATATTGGGAATGATAGCTGTTGCAGTGGGTACTGCGGGTACAGCACAGATTATCAAGCCAGTACTTGATGATGTGTTCATTAACAAAGACAAAGAGATGCTCTTTCTTATGCCATTTCTTCTTTTTGCTGTGTTTGCATTAAAAGGACTAGGAAAATATGTACAAACCTATTATACATCTTATATAGGCCAAGATGTAGTACGTAAATTACGAGATAACCTAGTAGGACATCTGACTTATCTTGATATAGATTTTTTTAGAAAAACACATACAGGAGAGATACTCTCTCGTGTAACTAATGATATTGCACGTATACAGATGGTCGTTACCAATATCATACCTCAGTTGATTCTTGAAAGCATGATCGTTATTGCCCTTACTGGGTATGTAATTTATGAAAGTCCAAAACTTTCGCTTTATTTTCTAATCGTTATGCCGTTGGCAATATTCCCTTTGTCCAGGCTGGTAAAGAAAATGCGTAAATACTCTAAGCTTTCTCAAGAAAGTACTGCAGATATGACAACAAGACTGGGGGAGATACTTAGCAACATAGAAGTCATCAAATCCAACTCAACACAAGTATATGAAAAAGAACGTTTTGTAAAAGAAAATCAAAATGTCTTTAAATTTATTATAAAACAGGTGAAAACCAATGCTTTAGTTTCCCCTATTATGGAAATATTAGGTTCGATTGCCATAGGTTTTGTTATTTACGTTGGAGGTATGGAAGTTATTGATGGCCATATGACAGTGGGGGCTTTTTTTGCCTTTTCCACTGCACTTTTTATGCTTTACGACCCACTTAAAACACTTTCAAAACTTTACAATAAATCCCAAGACGCTATCATTGCAAATACTCGTATGCATGAACTACTAGATATTAAACCAAACATCATAACAGGTGATAATGAACTGATCAATGACATTGAGACCATCTCTTTAGAAAATGTTTCACTCCATTACAATCATACACCTGCATTAAAAAATATCACACTCAAAGCTAAAAAAGGTGAGTCTATTGCACTTGTAGGGGATAGTGGTGCAGGTAAAAGTTCATTGGTCAATCTGCTGGTACGGTTTTATGATCCTAGTTCTGGGAAAATCCTTATCAACAATAGAGAGAACAAAGACTTTACACTCACTTCTCTACATAAAAAAATCGCTTATGTTACACAACGTATCTACATCTTCAACGACACCATTGCATCCAATGTAGCGTATGGTGAAGAGATAGATGAAAAACGTGTCATAGAAGCACTTGAAAAAGCATATGCCATGGAGTTTATCAATAAATTAGACGATGGTATCCATACACTTCTATCTGAGAGTGGAGACAACCTTTCCGGAGGACAAAGACAGCGTATAGCCTTAGCTCGTGCACTCTATAAAAATCCTGATATCCTCATCCTCGATGAAGCGACCTCAGCACTGGACAATAAAAGTGAAGCCCTTATACAAAAAGCTTTACAGGAGCTCAAGTCAGAGATGATCACCTTTACGGTAGCACACCGTTTAAGTACCATAGAAGATGCTGATACCATCCTGGTATTTCAAGAGGGAGAAATCATTTGTAGAGGGTCACATCAAATTCTACTTCAAGAGTGTCCAACGTATCAAAAGTTATCGAGAAATTTATAGTATGTCAAAATTCATCCTTCTCTTCACATTTTTATTTACTACACTTTTTGCACAACAGGATCAAGAACAATTTCCTTTTATCGGTGCAACTCTGTCTACCCATTCTATAGATTTTAAATCTATCTCCCAAACATCCACCAAAAATGAAACCGTTTTGGGATTTCGATATGGTAAACAAACTTTAGATTGGCGTACTGTGTTTACACTTTCCGGCAATAGTGATTTTCAAACTTTTGCACTGGAAATAGATAAAATACTGCTGGATGAACTATTTGGAACAGCAAAACTCAGACCTTATCTTGGTGCCACCATTGGATATCTTCACTATGATGAAGCCTCTTCTTCGGACAGTGATGGATTTTATTATGGAGGAAATTTTGGATTCCTCATCTATGCTACAGTGAATATCGATGTAGATCTTACCTACCATTACTATAAAGTGTCAGGTCTAGATCCAGTAGACACTATGCAAGGTGCAAACCTCTCTTTACATTACTTTTTTTGATTATTTTGCTATAATAGGCATACTATAATTATGGAGTCCCCTTTGTCACTTTTTTCTTACCAAAACCTCAAAAAAATACTTTTTAAACTTGATCCGGAGACCGCACACTCTGTTGCAGGTCTTGGACTCAGAACCATTGCTCACTGCCCTACACTTCTGCGTTTTGTTAAAAACCAGAACTTTGTTACCCACCCTATGCTCCAACAGAAGATCTTTGGGCGTACTTTTCAAAACCCTGTAGGTTTGGGTGCAGGATTTGACAAAAATGGTCAGTACATCACAGCCATGCCGGCTATGGGCTTTGGATTTACAGAAGTAGGTACAGTCACACCACTTCCTCAAGATGGCAATGCCAAGCCAAGACTCTTTAGACTCATAGAAGACAACTCCATACAAAATGCTATGGGCTTTAACAACAAAGGCAGCCACTACATGCTGCAACGTCTTAAAAAACTTTACTTTTTTGACTACCCTATGGGTATCAACATTGGTAAAAACAAACTCACCTCTGAGGATGACGCATTAAATGACTATGAAACACTCTTTAAAGCATTTAAAGATTATGGTGACTACATTGTTATCAACATCTCTTCTCCGAATACACCAGGATTAAGAGATCTGCAAAATGAGTCATTTATCAATGCTATTTTTGCCATGGCAAAAGAGATAACCACTCAACCTGTATTGCTTAAAATTGCTCCAGATATGGAACCAGAAGATGCTATCGCTCTTTGTAAAACAGCAGTAGAAGCAGGTGCAGCAGGTATCATCGCTAGCAATACGACTATAGACTATTCTTTAACTACACATGCCAAGGATTTCGGTGGTATCTCAGGTGCACTGCTTACAGATAAATCGTACCAACTCTTTAAGGCCATAGGTAAAGAGCTCTATGGTAAAACCCTACTCATTTCTGTAGGAGGCATAGACTCTGCTGAAGAAGCGTATAGACGTATCAAAGCCGGTGCATCATTAGTACAGGTTTACAGTATGCTTGTCTACCGAGGTCCAGCACTGATTAAAGAGATCAATGAAGGTTTAATTAAACTCTTACAAAAAGATGGTTATAAACATATCAGCGAAGCCATCGGAGCAGATTACAAATGAGCCTAAAAAGCCTCAAACTATTTACAAATATACTTATCGGACTTATGATTACAACAGGAGTATCAATGGCCAATTCATTGCCAGAACATTTTACAAAAACATTAGACAACGGTATGCAGATCGTTGTCATCCCTATGGATAACGATTCAGGTGTTATCACTACAGACATTTACTACAAAGTAGGAAGCAGAAACGAAGTAATGGGTAAAAGTGGTATGGCCCATATGCTTGAGCATCTTTCTTTCAAATCAACAGATAAACTCAAAGAGGGTGAATTTGACACGATCGTCAAAAGTCGTGGTGGAGTGAACAACGCAGCAACCGGCTTTGACAAAACACACTACTACATTAAAACAGCAAGCAAGAACCTGGCACTAAGCCTTGATCTGTTTTCTGAGCTTATGCATAACCTCAAACTTACAGACGAAGAGTTTCAAAAAGAGCGTGATGTTGTGGCAGAAGAGAGACGTCTGAGAACAGATAACAACCCTATGGGTTACCTCTACTTCAGAGTTTTCAATACCCACTTTACCTACCATCCTTACCACTGGCTTCCTATAGGTTTCATGGAAGATATTCTTTCATGGAAGATAGAAGACATCAGAGACTTCTATCAACGTTATTATCAACCGAGCAATGCTATTTTAGTCGTTGCCGGTGACATTAAACCTGAAGAGGTTTTTACAGAATCAGAAAAATATTTTGGAAACATTAAAAATAAACGTGAGATCCCTAAAGTCATCGCTGTTGAGCCTAAAGTAGATGGAGCGAAAAGAGCGGTTCTGCATAAAGAGAGTAATCAGGTTGACACACTGGCTATCACCTATGCGATCCCTAACTATGAGCATGATGACCAGGTAGCACTTTCTGCTATCAGCCACATACTCAGTTCTGGAAAAAGTTCACGTTTTGAAAAAACGATTGTCAATGAAAAACAATTGGCAAATCAGGTCTATGGATACAATATGGAACTAGCAGACCCTGGTGTTTTTCTCATTATGGCAATGTGTTCACCTCATGCATCTTTAGATACCTTAGAAAAAGAGATACTTATCGAACTTGAAAAAATTAAAAATGGTGATGTCACACAGGCTGAGCTGGATAAAGTTAAGATCAATACAAAAGCGGAATTTGTCTACTCTTTGGAGAGTTCATCTTCGGTTTCAGGACTTTATGGAGACTACATTGTCAAGGGAAATATACAGCCTTTACTTGAATATGAAGAGAAATTAGATAAAATTACACTCAAAGATATTAGCGATACCGCTAAAAAGTATTTTGATCACAATTTTTCAACCACCGTTATATTGAAAAAGAACTAGGATTATAAATGAATAATTACATTACAGGTGCAACCACTGCACTGATTACTCCATTTAAAAATGGTACATTAGATGAATCAACCTATGCAAATCTCATCAAACGACAAATTGCACATGGCATTGATGCGGTATGTCCTGTGGGAACAACCGGTGAGTCTGCAACACTTAGTCATGATGAGCACAAAAGATGTATTGAGATAGCTGTTGAAGTCTGTAAAGGCACTGAAACTAAAGTTCTTGCAGGTGCAGGAAGCAATGCAACACATGAAGCTATAGACATCGCTAAGCATGCAGAGGCATGTGGTGTAGATGCGATATTCTCTGTGAGTCCTTACTACAACAAACCAAGTCAAGAAGGTCTCTACCAACACTACAAAGCCATCGCAAGTGCCGTAAAAGTACCTTTTATGCTTTACAATGTACCAGGACGTACAGGTGTAGATATTTTACCCGATACAGTAAAAAGACTTTTTGATGATGTAGAGAACATTATGGGTATTAAAGAAGCAACAGGATCTATAGAGAGAACGGTTGAGCTTTTAGCAAAGGTACCTGATCTCTATGTATTCTCCGGTGATGATGCTATCGATTTTCCTATTTTAGCCAGTGGAGGGAAAGGGATCACATCTGTAACGTCCAACCTCTTACCAGATATGAAAGCAGAGCTTGCTCATGCTGCACTCAAAGGTGACTTTGTAAAATCTAAAGCCATCAACGATGAACTTTTTGAAATCAACAAAGTACTCTTCTGTGAAAGTAATCCTATACCTATCAAAGCTGCGATGTACATCGCTGGACTTATAGATACACTGGAATACAGATTACCACTTGTACCGCCAAGTGTTGAGAATATGAAGAAGATCGAAGAAGTCATGAAAAAATATACTATAGTAGGAGCGTAAGATGTCAGATATGAAAGGTAAAACACTTGTTATCACAGGTGCAACCAAAGGTATCGGTAAAGCCACTGCAGAAAAATTTGCTCAAAACGGTGTAAATATAGCATTTACATATAACTCTAACAAAGAATCTGCCGAAGTAATTGCAGCAGACCTTGAGAGTAAGTATGGCATTAAAGCAAAAGCATACCCTCTGAACATATTAGAGCTTGATGAGTTTAAACCTCTATTTGAAGCGATTGACCAAGACTTTGATAGAGTAGACTTCTTTGTCTCTAACGCAATGATCTATGGCCGTCCAGTGGTAGGTGGTTATGGTAGATTTATGAAACTTAGACCTAAAAAAGGTTTAACGAATATTTATACTGCAACAGTAGGTGCATTTGTGCGTGGCTCACAAGAAGCTGCTGTACGTATGGAAAAAGTAGGTGGCGGCGCTATCGTGACACTAAGTTCAACAGGTAATCTTATCTACATAGAAAACTATGCGGGTCACGGTACGAACAAAGCAGCGGTTGAAGCTATGAGTCGTTACGCTGCAGTTGAACTTGGAGAGATGGGCATTAGAGTCAATGCAGTATCTGGCGGACCTATCGATACAGATGCGCTTAAAGCATTTACAAACTATGAAGAAGTAAAAGCAGAAACCATTAAACGTTCAGCAGTAAACAGAATGGGAAGTCCTGATGACCTTGCCGGTTCTGTTTATTTCCTCTGTACAGACGAAGCATCATGGATCACAGGTCAAACTTTAGTTGTTGATGGTGGAACTACGTTCCGCTAGTGGAATGTCCTTCTCCCTATTCCATAAATCACGCGAATGCGTGCCTGTCACTGTGAACACCCTTGATAGCGCAGCGATTTGAGAATAGTGACGATTTTTTTGCTTCGTTTTTTTCTAAAAAAAATGAAGAGAGAAACAACACCTCAGTTTAAATATGAGGAAATATAAGGAGTTAGACGATGGATAAACCGCAGATCTTTAATATCCCAAATATCTTAGCATTTATCCGTCTTCTCCTTGCTCCTGTAATGTTCCTTTTCCTGGTTAATCAGGATGCTTCTATTTTTGAGGGTATCCACAAATCATGGCTCAACTACTTTGCAGCCTTTATCTTTGTGGTAGCCTCTGCTACCGACTTTTTTGACGGATACATTGCACGTACCTTTAACCAGATCACCATGTTAGGAAAAATACTTGACCCTTTAGCCGACAAGATGCTTACTCTGGCAGGATTCTTAGGACTTATGATGCTTGGATCTGCCTCTCCTTGGGCGATCTTCCTCATACTTACACGAGAACTCTTCATCACGGGACTTAGAGTTTCAGCCGTAAGTCAAGGTCTTGACATCTCAGCATCCTGGATGGGAAAAGTAAAGACCGTTGTACAGATGATAGCTATAGGTTTTTTACTGATGGAGTGGCCACTTGCCTCAGAACTTTTATGGATCGCTGTACTTTTAACCCTCTACTCTGGCTACGAATATGTAAGAGATTTCTTCAAAAATACCTCAAAACAGTCAATTGATTAAAAATTAAGCAACCATTCATTAACAATTCATTAATTTTCATGTTATTATACACTCGAAATCAAATAATAAGGAAAACAAATGAAAATGACAAAATTAAGTTTAGTTGCTACATTAGCAATTAGTTCAGCATTCGCAGGTGGAGACATTGCTCCAGTAGAACCAGTAGTAGAGGCACCAGTAGTTGAAGCTGCTGCTTGTAACAGTAACACAACGATCAATGGTAAAGCTGTACTTTACTCTTTTACAACAGATGGTAATGGTGATTTAGATTGGTATAATGGAGATAGCAGTGCATTAGGTGCAGCTGTTACTTTAGATGTAGCTCATAAAATCACAGATAACGTAACTGCTAACGTAAGTGCTGTTGGTTTTACTAACCTAACAAATGCCTATACGGATCTAAATGGTTGGGAACAGTTCGAAGGTGAAGAGACAGCTGCTTTTCTAAACATTGCCAACATCACTGCAGCTTACGGTGATACAACTTTCGTTCTTGGTCGTCAGCTTCTTGACACGCCAATGATTCAAAGTTTTGATTGGTTACTAGCTCCGGGTTCATTTGAAGCTTATACAGTAGTAAATAAATCTATCTCAAACCTTACTTTATTTGGTTCATACATTGAAGCATATAGAGCGAACGGCTCAGGTACAGAATTTCTTGATGGTGAAGGTGACACCTGGACAGTAGGTGCTTCATACAGCGATGCATTTGATGCAAGTGTTTGGTACTATAATGTAGATGATGGTGACTCTTATACTCAAGTATATGGTGATGCAGGTGTAGAAGTATCGGGTATTAAACTTGCTGCGCAATATGTAGAGACTGATTACGATATGGCTATGATGGATGATTCTACAGCATATGGTGTTAAAGCAGAAACAACATTAGCTGGATTTGACCTTGCAGCGGCATATGTAAAGGTTGAGGATAATCCAGTAGGATTTGTTGATTGGGATGGTCTTTACACAAGTATGTGGATGACTCCTACTTCTGGCTCAGTTGGTGATAATTGGATGGTTTCTGCAGCAACTGAGTTCAGCGGAGTTTCTGTATCTGCTGCTTACGGTGACTTTGCATATGAAAATGATGTTGAAAGTGGTTCAGAATTTGACCTTGTCTTAGGATACGGAATTACTGACTGTATCTCTCTAGATGCTGCCTATACTATTACTGATTATGGTAATGGTGATGGTGATGAGCAAGTTATGGAGCTTATCGCAACTTACAAATTTTAATCAAAAATTGTAATCTCCTAAAACCCGTTTTGAATACACCACTCTCTTCGGAGAGTGTACGGGCCTCTCTCCTAACAATACACAATCACCTTTTAATAATATCTTTCAAGCACTTTATCTATCCGATCTTTTGCGCTTTGTAAAAAAAGTATACTTTTTGCAGAAAGTTTTCCTTCATCTGACATAGGTATATTCATAAATTCTCTTATCGTCTTTATAAGTTCTTTTGTTTCACGTATCTCGAAATATGATTTGTCATGATACTCGGTACTCTTTTCTTTTTCACCTTCTATATAGTGAATACGTTGAAGCTTTCCTTTCTGTTCGTTAAAAATTACCTCATATGTTTTCAGTGTATCTATCGTATCTTTGATATGCGCATCCACTTTATCCATCTCAGATTTACAGTTGGCTTTTTTCTCTGTGTAAAGTTCTGCTTCAACAAACTGTTTCACTGCAAAGTGAAGATTGCTGTTTGCTTTTAGACTTACACGAGAAACATAGATAAGAATCATGACCAAAAGTACTGCAGAACCAAGTACTCCAGCACCTATATACACATCTTCCTGTATACCTATAGTGGTACTAAACCAGGCCAAAATGCTTTGTACAATGTCTTCTGAAGGTACTTTTGTCACATTCAGTGTCATTTCTAACTTTTCTGTTGCCAAATAAACCAATCCAACAGCCGTTACGAATCCTCCAATTAACGCATATATGAATCCTGTAAATTTACCACTTGAAACATCTTTTATCGCTAAAGGCTCTAACGCTTCCTTAGCCTCGAAGACCACCATTTTCTCATCAGATGAAACATCATTGTTTGTCTCACACCCTAATTTTTCTATTAAAGACACACAGGCATCAAATCCACCCTTTCCAAGTGAAGATTTTGCATCTTGATACTCTTTCAAATCCCTCTCAAGTAAGAGTTGACATGCTGTTGTTCGCGCATTAGCTTCGTTCACTATCCTTTTCGTTTTTTCTATAAGGTGTTTTGCCCTTACATGTTTTTTTGCTTTCGCTGGCAGAGGAACGTCATCCACTACTCCTTCTACACCCTTTGAGGCTTCGGTTTCAATCTCTTCTATGGTTTCTTCTGCCATTCCTGAAGTTTCATCTTCTGCTATTTCTATTGTTTCTTCTACAATATCTAAAGCTTCATTTTCAATTTCATCTATCATTTCCTCAATGATTCCAGACGTTTCATCTTCAACGTTTCTAATGATTTCTGCTTGTCCATTCTTATTTTCATTCATCTTATTATCCTTATAGTTTATTTTAGCAAAATTTTTCATTATCTTTTTAAACTATATCAATTTTTTACAACACTTGGATATAATTCAGTATATTAGAATAGAGGAATTTTATGGGCATTATAGTTGCACTTTTAGTCTTATCGGTACTTATCTTTTTTCATGAACTTGGACACTTCGCTGCAGCACGTTTTTTTGGTGTACAGGTCGATGTCTTCAGCATAGGTTTTGGTAAAAAACTTTACTCCAAAATGATAGGAAAAACAGAATGGAGTCTCTCAGCTATCCCTCTTGGCGGTTATGTCAAAATGAAAGGGCAGGATGACTCTGATCCTACAGCAATTTCTTATGATGATGACTCTTACAATGTAAAAAAACCATGGCAGCGTATCATCATCTTATTGGCTGGCCCTTTTGCCAATTTTCTACTGGCTTTTCTACTTTATTTTGCTATTGCCAACATTGGAGTCCCTAAGCTCTTGCCTTATGTAGGAGAAGTGGGGAAAGACACACCTGCATTTAGAGCCGGGCTGACCAAAGAAGACAAAATCGTCCAGGTCAATGGTAACAACATCCTCTATTGGGAAAATATCGGTAAAAATATTAATGGTGACAAAGGTGACATAACGCTTATCGTAGAACGCGAACAACAGCTGATCACAGTGCAACTTACACCAAAGATCATAGAAGATAAAAATGTCTTTGGAGAAAAGATCACCAGACGTATCATCGGTATCAGTCCATTAGGCAAACAAACAACCGTCTACTTCGGTTTTATAGATGGTCTTGATTATGCATGGAATGAGACAAAAAAAGCTTCTTTACTCATTGTTGAGAGTGTACAGAAACTGATCACGGGAGTCGTAGGTACAGATAAATTAGGGGGTATCATCACTATTGTAGATGTCACCGCTGAAGCAAGCTCTGCTGGTATACTTGCTCTTTTCTTTTTTACTGCGCTTATTTCAGTGAACTTGGGTGTGCTTAATCTGCTTCCTATACCTGCACTGGATGGTGGACACATAATGTTTAACCTTTATGAGATGCTTACAGGTAAAACTGCCAGTGAGCAGGTGATGACATACATCACACTTGTAGGTTGGGCCATACTGATCAGTCTTATGATGTTAGGACTGTATAATGATATCAATAGACTTTGGGGAGGAAATTAATATGTCAATATTAGACAAAGAACACTTAAGAGCAAATCTGGATGAAGTGATCTGGAACATAGAACAAGCACGTATAACAGTGAGTGAACACCACATTGTAAAACTTGTAACCGTGGCTAAATACACTGAACTGGAAAACATCTCTACACTGTATGAATTGGGACAAAGAGCCTTTGGTGAAAACCAGGTACAACAACTTAAAGAACGTATGGAAGCACTTGATGCACTTCCACTTGAGTGGCACATGATTGGTACACTCCAAAAAAACAAGATCAATAATCTTATAGATCTACGCCCTACTCTTATGCAGTCACTTGACAGTGTAGAATTGGCCAATGAACTTAACAAAAAACTTTTACTCAAAGAGACAAAAATGAACTGCCTGCTTCAGATCAATGCTGCCAATGAAGAGAGTAAGTCAGGCGTAAGCAGTGAAGAAGCGGTTGATCTCTATCAAACGATAAAAGAAACCTGTCCTCAGATCAATCTTAAAGGTGTTATGACCATAGGTGCCCACAGTGAAGAGACAAAACTCATACAACAAAGTTTTGAGACTACCCACAGTATTTATGAGAAGTTGGAAAAAGATGGTGCCACTATTTGTTCTATGGGTATGAGCAGTGATTATGAATTGGCTATCAAATGTGGGTCAAACCTTGTACGTATAGGTTCTGCTCTTTTTAAATAAAACAATACCCTCCATAAAGAGTAATATCTTAAATTTTACTCTTCTTCTTTTTTCTTCTCTTCCTTAAGTCCACTTTTATAATTTATAACTATACTAAATTTATATCTATAGATTAATATAAATTATAGAAAGGATAATGAATGGATTTTGGCCTACTGATAATACTTTATTATGGCATACTTCATGCTTTAGGACCTGATCATCTTTCTGCTATTGCCCTCTTTTCGATTGGAAAAAATAAGAAAGAAGCATTCATGCTTTCCCTGCTTTTTGCAGTGGGTCATGGTACTATACTTTACCTACTTGCCCTTTTTGTAGGTCAAATAGCCAATCAAAACATCCTACAATACGGAGACATCATCTCATCCGCTGTCATAGTTTTAATGGGACTCTACCTGGTCTACTTGGCTATTACAAATAAAATCCGTGTAGACCATCATAAACATGCGTCAGACCATCATACACATATCTACTATAAAGATGCCCATTTACACGACAAAAGTATGCTGTTATCACTTGGATTGCTAATGGGGGTCGGTGGTATACGCGGTATGCTTGTAACACTGAGTATTATCTCTCATCAAAATGTCGGTATTGAAATGATACTTGCGTTTATCATTGGTGTGAGTATTGTTTTTTTACTCTTTGGGTACTTGATCTACCTGATCAATGAAAACCTGATCCAGTCTTTCAATGCTTTGCGCTACGGTATACTTACAGTTGGTATGTTATCTATCTTTATAGGAACATACAACCTTACAGGGATTACTCGTGTCCTGTAATACCTTGCAAGATGCTTTGTCCTCTGAACTTATTCTAAATGCGACAGATATACAAACGGTCAAACAGCTTCTCATGAATGGTGCTGAGATCAACTATCAGTCAGAAGAAGGCTGGTGTTTACTATTTGAACTTATCTCTTTAAATTTACATGAAGAAATCGCATCATTGCGTAATACTGGACTCAATGTAGAGATCACAGATCCAAAAGGAAGGAATGCTCTCTTCTGGAGTATTTTTCATGAACATCATCAGGTACTTAAAACACTCATTACCATGGGATGTGATCTGACAAAACCTGTTGCAAGTGGTCTACCTGCATTACATTATGCCGTCTATAAAAACAACATAGAGATAGCAACACTTCTTTTGGAAGAAGGTGTAGATTTAGAAAACAAAGACCAGCACAATAACACAGCATTGGCCTACGCATATCACTACGAAAGTGAGGATATGATCAGACTACTAACACAAAGAGGTGCCCATACTGCCAACTTAGATTACTGATCTAACGTGTAATTTAAGTTGGCAGTATGCGCCATCAAATAAAATAAAAAGGATATAAAATGTTTAACATCAAAGAAGTAAAAGCACATTGTGATGTGCCTTGTGGAATATACGATCCAAGTGCTGCACAAATTGCAGCACTATCAGTCATAAGAATGGTTGATCTTATGTTGGCAGCACAAGGAGAACATGATGCAGCTTACCATAATGATATGGCACGATATGTTGCAGTCAAAGAGTCTGAAGCGATCAAATGTAAAGAAGAGATCCGTATTATCTGGGGTGACTTTATCAAACCTCCACACCTTGCAGTAAACCCAGAGATTCATACTGTAGTCCATAACATTATGATGTTGGGTGGAGCAGCAAAACAACATGTGTCAAGAGAAAAAGCAATGGAACTTTTGGCTGAAGTCAATAAGTTTGCAGAAATTTTCTGGAAGATCAAAGGGGTAGAGACAAAAGTAGCTAAATCTCCTTATGCACCAAACGAAGATGTGGTCTACCCTGTACTCTAATGCTTCAACTCTTTAAAATATCCGGTGACTCTCTGTATCCATACTATAAAGATGGGCAGAGAGTGATCTGTCGTAAAGTATTTAAAAATACCAGTATCAAAGTAGATGACACCGTAGTGTTTGAAAAAGATGCTTATGGCATGATGATCAAGCGGGTAAAATCGATTGATAAGTACAGTTATTTTGTAGAGGGTACAAACCCTATGAGTATCGATAGTCGAAACTTTGGAGGTCTGAAACTAAATGAGATAAAGTATAAAGTACTCTTTAAATTTTAAGAAGCTTCTTCAACTTTACAGTAATTACACACCCCATAAAGATTAACCTGCTGCTTACTTAAGGTAAAGTTTTCTTTCTGTGTCATAGAAGCGAATAGTTCATCTGCAACTGTGTGTTGTGGTTTATCTTCTACATCTCCACACTCTGTACAAACCAAATGGATATGATCCTCTTTTAAGAGTTCATATTTAGGTTTTTTACCTGTGATAGGGACTTCTACAAGTACACCCTTCTCTACCATCAAAATGATATTTTTATACACCGTTGCAAGTGAAAGTGATGGATGTGTTTTGATGACTTCTTCATAGATAGTATCGATAGACATATGTCCATACACTTCTATACGTTCCAATATATTCATACGTTGAAATGTAGCTTTAAGCCCACTCTCTTTGAGTAGTGTTGCATAATCTGTCATGAATTCTCCTTTGAATATATAGATAAGCTTACGATCATAAACTCAACTATATATTCCCAAGCTAAGGCTTGAGAATATGGTAATGTTATAAATCACCTTCGTGTTTTGCAAGATACTCAGCAACACCAGCAGTGTCAGCTT
Organism: Sulfurovum sp.; assembly: GCA_023955225.1. Classification (GTDB taxonomy): domain Bacteria; phylum Campylobacterota; class Campylobacteria; order Campylobacterales; family Sulfurovaceae; genus Sulfurovum. The sequence continues at coordinate 2,660 of JAGSGJ010000002.1, read as the reverse complement.
TCATACCTTCATCACCTTTTACCCAACCAGCAGGACATACTTCACCATGCTCGTTAGTAAATAGCATAGTATCTACCATTCTGATCATCTCATCAATGTTTCTACCAAGTGGAAGGTCATTGATTACTGCATGTCTAACTGTACCGTCAGCATCGATAAGGAATGAACCTCTAAGTGCTACTGCATCGTCAAGAAGTACATCATAGTCTCTAGCAATTTGCTTAGAAAGGTCTGCTACAAGTGGCATATCAACTCTACCGATACCACCTTCAGCTACTGGCGTTTCTCTCCATGCGAAGTGTGAGAATTGGCTATCTACAGATACACCGATAATATTTACGCCTCTTTCTCTGAATTCTGCTGCTCTGTGTGAGAATGCGATGATTTCTGATGGACATACAAAAGTAAAGTCTAGTGGATAGAAGAAAAGTACTGCACCCTTTTCACCTAGGTTTTCCATAAGATTAAATCCGTCTACAATTTGACCATTCGCAAGTACAGCTGTTGCTGTAAAATCTGGAGCTTTTTTAGTTACTAACATGTTGTTTCCTTAAAGATAATTTTTATTAACAAGGAAATTTTATCATATTATCTTTAAAGGGAAATTAAAAATTGTCTCTTTCCCGTGCTTGACACGGGTATCTATAGTTTCAGTTATAATTTGAGTGTAGATCTACGAGGATGACAGGGGAAAGAACTACTTAAAAGGGAAGTAATCCAAACTTTTTAATAAACGCTTCATCTATATCGATAAGCCCTTTTTCCTGAAGCATATCAAGTACTTCTTTGGTACAGAAAGTATCTCCAGGCCATTCTCTTTCATACCCATCCACTTCACTTTTATGGGTTGCATCTATCGCTATAAACGGCTTAAGTATGACATCTCTGCCGGCATCAATATTGTTTACCACGCGCCAGATGAGCATATAGGCATCATTCAAGTCATTATTCTCATGATCTACAATAACAAGCATCTTGATATGTTTTTTTAAAGCTTTGAGCTTTTTAATGAGCTTGAGTTGAGACTTTTTCTTATCAACGGCAATCACACAGATAGGGTTTTTCGTCTTTTTCATATACTGTTTAAGTCCGATAACCCTAGAGCTTATCTCCTGTATCTTTTCAAGCAGCTCTTTATCTGAAAGTAACTCTTCCAAACCCTCTTCAACTTCATCTCCAGTTGCATCCACGCCAAGCTTTCCACCGACAAACTGTTCTGATGAGGAGTGGTCAAGATGGTCTACTATCCCTTGTGTGATGAGGATCTTACTTGAGTCTAGTCTATTGAGTATATGTACTGCTAGTGCTTTACTCTCTTCAAGTTCAGGTGCATCTTCTCCTACAAAAAGTGCATGCTTCACAAAACTCATCTGCCCTACACCCCAAAATGCATGCATAAATTGCTGTGCATGTCCTTTATAGAGTGTTTTCATCTTTGCCAGTATGAGATTATGAAAAACCCCATTTTCAGGCATATTATAGTCTATGAGATCTGGTGCCATAGGTTTAAGCATCGGTAAGAAGATACGTTCCGTTGCCCAACCCATATACTTATCTTCCAACGGTGGTTTTCCTACCACTGTAGCTTGAAATACCGGATGCTTTTTCATCGTGATCGTCTCTACATCCATCACAGGGAAAGGCTCTTTGAGTGTATAGTAACCCGTATGGTCGCCAAAAGGCCCTTCTATCTCCATGAGTTCAGGGTCAACAAAACCTTCTATCACCACATCCACATCACGAGGGATATAAATGTCATTTGTGATCGATTTTACCAGTTGTGCATTTTTATTACGTACAAAACCATAGAGTAACATTTCAAACATACCATGAGGCATCGGAGCTTGTCCACACCAGATATAAAGAGGGTCACCACCTATGGCCACTGTTACAGGCATTTTTTTACCTGCTCTTTGGTACTGGTCAAAGAAGTGAGAAGCATCTTTATGTATCTGCCAGTGCATTCCCAGTCTGTTTTTATCATACTGCTGAAGTCTGTACATCCCGAGGTTTTGCATCTCTCCATCAATACTCTGTGTATACACCTGTCCCATCGTGATAAAAGCACCACCGTCCTCTTCCCAGGTTTTTAGTATAGGTAGTATGTCTAGATCTACCTCATCTTTGGGAATGATGACCTCTTGACATTCACCTCTGAATTTTAAACGTTTTGGAAAGACATTTTTCAGTGAAAAAAGTTTAGGAAGCATCGCCAACTTCGCTTTAAAACCTTTGGGTGGTTTGAGCTTAAGAAGTTCATCTATTCCCTCTGCAACATCATCAGGATGCTTACCAAAGATCTTTTCAGTCAGTTCTTTGTTGGCAAAGATATTCATCAGTACAGGCATATCATACTCTATACCTTTAGCTTTGTTAATGGGGTTTGTAAAAAGGATAGGACGAGAGTCATCTGTCTTGACTTCTACATAGGCAACATGAGGGATTTCAAGTTCCACATCAAGTGGTTCATCTATGATCTTTAAATTACCATTATCTTTGAGCCATTGTACTACGTCTTGCATTTTTTATCCTCTTTTTTTCTAAAATATTATATCTATAAAGTAATTTACACTAGATGATTATGGTATGATAATTAAAAAGTATATAAGGTCATTTTGTCATGTTGAGCATTATAAAATATATTATTTTTATTATTATTT
>JAGSGJ010000012.1 GCA_023955225.1 Sulfurovum sp. | reverse complement strand
GGGAGGGTGTGGTTAAAAAAGCCAGGCGTGCTTTAGATGAATACTATATTGAGGGGATTACCACCAATATTATATTACACAAAGATATCGTCAATGATGATGACTTTATTGCAGGTAAGTTCAATACCTCTTTTCTAGACACACGTATAGATGAGTTTGCCCTACTCCATGCAATAGGTCTTGTAGGGTCAGAAAAAAAAGGGGTAAAATCATTTTTTTTCAAAACTTATGCAAAAGGGTTTAGTCTCAAACAAAGGTGATTTTATTTAGTTACGATTTAATTCCTTATTTGACTCGGTGATTGACACTCATAAATAAATTTTTTGTATTTATGTGTTGTTTTGAAACATGTATAAGATATGAAAGGTGTCTGTTTCGAGTCATGTTGTAAGATAGCTTGAACACATTAAGATTATTCTTATATGATAACTTTAATTTTTTGATCAAAACATTAGTTAAAAGTATGGTAACTATAAAGGACTAAGTGTGGAACTAAATGATATTGTTATTAATTATATAAAGAAGATCATTAAAGAAGATCGAAAAAATATTTTTCATCTATTCTACTATTCTGTGATTGATGCAATTCTAGTTTTATCTGTCCCACTTGCATCAGCAATGGTGATAAACAGTGTATTGGCACATGCTTCACTGTCTCTTGTTGTTATAGGGTCAATAGTCCTTGTCTTATTTGTATTTATATCAATCTTGCAATTACTTAAAGAGTATATTGTTGAAAAGTTTCAACAAAAAGTTTTTCTTAAGACAGGAATAGAGATTGCAGAAAAAGCATTAAATTTAAACCATGAGAATCGTGTTGCTCAAATGGAGCATGGAAAATTAATGAACTACTTTTTTGATATCACCTCGATTCAAAAGTTCTTTCCTATTCTTTTACTTGATGGCCTTGGGCTTGTTATTCAAATCTTTGTAAGTCTTCTTTTACTGCTTGCATTTGACCCTGTGCTGTTTGGGGCAGGAGCTGTATTTTTTTCTATATATATTGTTGTGTTGTTTTTTCTTGGACGCAATGGAGCACAATATGCATTAAAACGTTCAGACGCAAAACACAGTACAATCTATTTTTTACAGCACATCAATGAAGAAAAAGGTACTGAAAAAGAAATTCTATCAAAATTTAATACGCATTTAGCTACGTATGCACAGGCTAGGCAAAAGTTATTTAGGATTATTATCAAACAATTGGGATTGACTTTTTTTACAGAAGGGTTTGTTTTTAGTATGTTTTTGATGATAGGTGGATATCTAGTCATTAATGGTAGTTTGCCTTTGGGGGAATTTGTTGCAGCTGAAATTATTGTGACATCCATTACCTATGCATTAAAAGGATTTGCAAAAAAACTTGATTATATTTATGATATGATCGAAGGACTTTATAAAGTCAATAAATTGTCAGTAGGGTTAGAGGATAAAAAAGATGGATAAATTTAAATTTGATTCATTGCAACTTGTCCAGACAAAGTCTTTTGTACATCGTATTGGACGTGTTAGTTTTTTGCTTATTCTTTTTCTTATAGCGATTCTTTTTTTACCCTGGAGGCAAACAATTGAGGGGGAAGGTACACTGATTGCTTATGACCCTACTGAGAGAGTACAATCTATTTCTGCCCCTATTGACGGTTTTATTGATACCTTTTATGTTTCAGAGGATGAACATGTTCAGAAGGGAATGAAACTTTTTAATATGATTGATCCTGATAAAGATTACAAAACACGTGTTTATAAAATGAAAGAGGATTTCGAACAGCAACATCGAAATACAGAAAATGAATTGCTGATACAAAAGCAAAAAGAAGCCAGTCTGCTTAAACAGAAAGAGATACGTACAGAGTTATTTGATAAACGTTATATTCAGGCAGAAGAAAAGTTGAAAAGTTTACAGCTTAAATATAAAGCAGAAAAGAAAAATAATGAAGTGGCATTCAATCAACTTAGCAGAATAAAGCAACTGTATATTCAAAAAATAGAATCAAAAAAGAGTTATGAAAAAGCTGAAAATCGTTATATTGATGCTAAAACAAAATTCGCTAAGATTGAAATTGATATAGGGGTGCAGAAGCGTCACTTATCAATCATTCAACAGGAAAAAAAACAATTTTTAGAAGAAATTGAAAATCAAATAAGAACATTTAAAAACAATACGCTAGCAGCGAAAACACGCTTAAATATTTTGAAGAGAGGTTACGAGAAACATCTTGCAGAGATTGCTAGATATGAAACATCATCAGTGGTATCAAAAAAAGATGGTTATGTCATACGAATCTTGGAAAATGATAAGAATACGTATATAAAAAAAGGTCAACCTGTGATACGTTTTTCGCCCGATATCACTGAAGGAGCACTTTTACTTAAGGTATCAGACTTCAATATGCCACTCATTAAAGAGGGTCTCCCTGTAAGAATTAGATTCCATGGATGGCCTGTATTGTACATTTCCGGATGGCCAGAAATACGGTTTGGTACTTTTGGAGGAATCATCAAGAAAGTCGACCCAATATTACATGAAGAAGGTACTTTTTATGCGTATGTTGTCGAAGATCCCAATGAACCATGGCCTTCTAATGAAGCGCTTCGTATGGGGACAAATGCAACTGCATGGGTTGCTTTGTCAGTTGTGCCTATTTGGTATGAACTCTGGCGCTTAATGAATGCCTTCCCTTCAAAAATGGTTACGCCGGAGAAAAAAATAATGAAAAAAATACCTTTATTATATGTTATGTATATTTTTATTTTTTCTCATAGTGCTTTTTCCAAGGAAATCTTTACAGTTAATCATATGGAACGTTATCTAACAGAAGAAAACCCCTATATTTACAGTGCTGTAGGAAGGCAATATATCGATGCAGCGCGTATTCAAATAGCCCAAGGAGGCTTTGATACGAGATTATCTGCAGAATATGATAAAAAAGAGTACCCATTAAGTACAGGTGAGTTTTCTGATATTTCCTTTAGCAAGCCAACAGAAAATGGTACAGAACTTATTGTAGGATATAGGAAAGCTGAAGGAATTCAAGAATATAACAATATTAAAACCGGTAGTGAAGGAGAATTACGTGTTGGAGTGAAAGTACCTGTATTTTCACTATTGAACGAAATGAATGAACGAAAATACACTCTTGATACTGCCAAAATAAATGCTACCAAATCGACATTTGAATCACAAAACAATTTGAGAAATCTATATGCGCATATGGTGATTTCATATTATCAACTTCTTTATTATAATGAATTGGTCAAGCTTGAGAAAGGACTATTATACAAAGCGAAAAAAAGAAATAATTTTGTTGAGAAAAGGGTCCATTCTGGAGATCTTTCAGATGTTGCAATACTCGAATCAAAACAACAAATAATTAGTCGAAAGCAAAGAGTTCTTGGCGCAAAAAACAATTATAGTCAGGCATTACAGATATTTTTAAAATATATGAACATGCCTCAAATAAAATTTAATTTGAAGTATAATCTGCCATCATTAAAAATGCTAAAGAAGGAAAAAATAATTTTCCAAAATGTGATTTCTAGCGCATTAAAAAGCAGACCAGACCTTAAAGCTTTAGGGTCTAAAAGAACTCAATTAGATTTAGATACAGCATATAATTCCGTATCAGAATATCCAAAGTTAAATCTTTTTGCATACGGAGTTCATGATATGAAATATGGAGACGGAATAAAAGTTGGAATACAATTTGATATACCGTTAGAAAGACGGGGATATAAGGGAAAGAAGATTGAAATACAAAAAGCTATTACTCAACTTGAAGAAGAAAAAAATAGATTACTGTTAGAATTGAAAACGAATCTAAGTAATTTAATGTATTCACTGAATATTGTAAATCAAAATATAGATTTAGGGCATAAAGAAATTAAAATAGTTGAGTCTCTTGAAGAAGTTGAAAATAAAAAATATGAAGTTGGTACAAGTAATCTGTTTCAGGTTAATCAACGTGAAATAGGGACATTGGAAGTTAAGAGAAAGCAATTAGAATACTATCTAAATGCTTTGATGATACAGCAAGAGATAAAAAAAGAGACAGGAGAGTTCATTACACTTTAAAAGTTTTTATATTCAGGCTTTGTTAGACTCTGACAGATGGGAATATTCACTCAAATGCAAGTGTGTCTGTAGAAAATTACTATAGTCGAATGATTTTCCAAAACCTTATAAAATATATAACTTTATAAGGTTTTCTCTCCAGTCTGATATTTTAAATGTTGCTATCGGGATAAACGTTAAAGACTACCAAAATTTCTCACTCTTTCCAGTACTCTTTTACTACTTACATAAGCTGAACATCTGTATATATCGAAATATAGCTACCAAGTGGAAGCTCTTGGTATTCTGACTCCTTTCTCATGTAGACCATAAAAATATGTCAATATGACATATTTTTATTCTCTTATTTATATTTACTTTATACTACTCGAAACAAACTAAGAAAGAGACGGATGACGTGAGCTTTGCTCTATATGTGTCCTATGAAAGAACGTGAATGTATACAAAGAAAAAAGAAAGATTTTATATCTGTGATTTACTAGAGAACCCGGCTGTTCCCTACCCATCATATTATGTATTAAGTATCTCTATGTCTAAAAATGAGATGCTTCAAACAGCGTTGATGGCCTTACATAGTTTTGATTTTTCTTATTATGAAACAGCTAAAAATTATGAAGATATCTTTGCCATGTTTCACTCAGGAACATTTCCTATCTATAAAGAAAAGTACATTGTAGGATACTTTGGAAATAAAATGATGTATTTGGAATCAAATGGATGGAAAGGTATGCCCTCTACAGAGGATATTTTTAAGATGGAAAATTGGCTTGTGTGTTAGGTTATAAAAAATAATTTGAACAAAATATAGTTATAAGTTTTTAATTAAGACTAAATTTATCTTATTTAGTTATACTTCGAATATATCTTAGGTATGGCAGAGATTTTATTCTTCCTCCTTGTAGAAAAACATTGTTGTCTCGACTACCAACGAAAACAACCCCTTAGCTGTTGTATCTAAGATAATTTCCTAAAACTTTTTCCTTATTATTTATGATAAAGAGATACCTAATCTCCTCTTTTACCCTTTAAAATATCTAACACATTTGTCGCATAACACCCCTTAGGCAATACGAAACTCAATTCATAATGGGCTTTTTCTTCTACATAGGTTTTCTTGATCTCAGTCACTTGTATCCATGCATAACGTCTTGCACCATTTAAATTTATATCTTCATCAAAAGGTGCTTCTATTAAGCCGGCAACACCTTCAGACCTATTTGTTTTTTTCCCAGGAAGTAATCCTGCCGGTGCGATATCTTTAGCCTCAAAGCGCTTTGCTTCTTCTTCCAGGTTCTCTACATTGAACAAACGTCCATAAGGGTAATGCATCATCACATCCCCTTCCAGAAGCTTAAAGAAATGTGGTTGAGCTTTGGTACCTTTGAGTGAGCCTACTGGTAAATTCAAAACCTGTTCCGTTTCAGGTTCTGTAAATTTTTCAAGTAAGTGATTAATCTCCATACGTTTAGAGAGCCAATTGTTAAAGAGGTAACTTTGGTAAGATCCCATAAGAAATTCTTTCGTTTTTCTGTCACGTATCTTGAGTTTCCCGTCTATGAGTTTTTTACCCTCTTCCCAGTTGTTACCATCGGTTCCAAAACGTTGGTTTCCAAAATAGTTTGGTACACCGTTGGCTTTTATCCACTTAAGTACAGAGTCTAGTTTGTCTTTTTGTACACCTAGAACTTTTTTCAAACGAATGTTAAAGCGGTTCCCCTTCAAATGCCCTACACGTATTTTGTTATTATGACGTATGGTAGAGAGTATCTTTATTTTATCATGTGTAAAAGCTTTTAACTTCTCTTCGTGTATGGCCATCACAGAAATGTACTGTATAGTCATGGCATGCTTGTCTTTAAGTCCTGCATACCCCATGTCACGCCTACGTATACCCACATGGTTTGAGATGGCATCTAACATTTCCCATGTAGTCATGTCTTTCTTGCGTACTTTAAGTACCAAATGCTCACCCTCACCTGTAAACTCATACAGTGGTATCTCTTCCACGGTAAAATCTCTTGGAGAGGAGTTAAATACAAATTCATTTTTGACGTTCAGAGGGTAGATTAAGTTCATGGGCTTCTTTCTGTGTTTATTGCTTGTATTTTATCTGAAAAGTGATTAATTACGTATCTTAAAGAGATTGCATTATATTGGATTATAGAAGAACTTCATCTAATAACAGCCATAACAGTTATGTAACACTCATATAGCATTAAGTCACATATTTTCTCCTCATTAAGCATTTTTAGATAAAAAATGTATAATCAACTTAAATGATATAAATAAGTTATGCATTAGCAAATGAGAGTAAGGTTTTGAATTTGAAGTTTGACAATAAAGAGATTATACTATTTGACCTGGATGGCACACTGATCGACAGTGCTCCTGATTTGGCATTAGCCGTGAATCACATGTTAGAGACACTAAACCGTGAGACTTTTAGTGATGATACGATCCGTTATTGGGTGGGTAATGGTGCACAAGTACTGGTAAAACGAGCTTTATCTGGACAGACAGATATAGATGAATATCTTGACCCAGATTTGTTTACCAAAGCATTAGATATCTTTTTGACTTTTTATGCACAAAATCTATGTCTGGATACAGTGATGTATCCAAATGTATCTAGTACTTTGCATAGGTTAAAAGCAGAAGGATACAGTTTGGTCATTGTGACCAATAAACCATTTGATTTTGTTGCACCTATTTTAAAAGGTTTAGAGCTTGATGCATTATTTGAATTTTGTTTAGGTGGAGACAGTCTAGACAAAAAGAAACCAGATCCTTTGCCTTTACTGCATGTCTGTGCAGAGATGAATGTCAGCGTTGAACAATGTGTGATGGTTGGTGACTCGAAAAATGATATCTTAGCTGCAAACGAAGCGGGTATACAAAGTATCGGTGTGACGTATGGCTATAATTATGGTGAAGATATTGCTGTGTATAAGCCCACAGTCATAATAGATGATTTTTCGGAGTTACTTGAACTGCTATGAGTACTATAGACAATAAAGCAAAAATTGCCATCATAGGGGGAGGTGTTGCAGGAGCAAGTGCAGCACTTTATTTTGGTCAGCTTGGGCTAAATGTGACACTGTTTGAAAAAGATGCAAGTTTAGTGAGTGGACCTCCGTGGTGTCATTTACATGCAGGAGGCAATCTCTATCGTGAGATCTCTGATGCGCAGTGTATCACTTTACTTAAACAATCTATAGACTTTTTACGCTTTTATCCTTTTGTTGTGGACTATAGACCTACGGTAATAGTATTGCCAACGACTGACAGTTCTACCCCTGAGGCACTACTGCCACGACTTAAGTTACTGACAGATGAATATAAAGCTCATATCGCTAAAGACAGTAAGAATGAAGTACTCGGAAAACCAGAAAATTATTATCAAGTCTACACAAAAGAAGAAATAGCACTGCTAAGAGAAAAAGAATTGGTTAAAACGCCTAAAACCTCTGATGAGTGGATGGTACCAGTAGCGAAAAACATCGACTTAAATAAAGTACAGTTTCCTCTTATCATGGTTCAAGAGTATGGACTAAACCTCTTTAGACTTGCTGCAGGTGCTGCAATGACTCTTGAAAACCTAGACTCCGCGACACTTCATACGCTTAGCATAGTTCATGATGTACAACAAAACTTTCCAACTGAAGGTTGGAATATCTCTTATGTGAAGGAAGATGTTGGACATACAGAATCTTTTGATTATCTTATTAATGCTGCAGGCTTTAGAACAGGAAAAATAGATGATCTGTTGGGAGCACCTTGTAAGTCTATGGTAGAGTTCAAAGCAGCCTATGTAAGTCACTGGAATGGATGTGATGATACACAATTTCCGGAAGTTGTCTTTCATGGAGAACGTGGTACCCCCCAAGGAATGGGACAGTTTACTCCCTACCCTGGCGGGTATTTTCAACTGCATGGCATGACCAAAGACATCACACTCTATGAAGATGGTCTTGTTGCCAATTCTCTTGTAAGTTGCCAACCTAGATTAGGTCAAGACTTTATCGATAAGATAGAGAAATCTTGGACACAGGAGGAGACACAAAAACGTACAAAGGCTGCAATTGAACACCTCTCTCAGTATATTCCCTCTTTTTCTACAGCCACTGTAGGGAGTAAACCACTTTTTGGTGCACAGCAAATCCCCGGTGATGACCCAACTTTACGTGTAGCGGAAGTCTCCTTCCCTCGCAAACGTTATGCCAGATGCGAGATAGTCAAAGTCTCTTCAGTATTAGATATGATAGATTCTATTACGAAACAATTCGTTGAATTGGGATACCTAGAAGTCAATACTATAGGTAAACGTGACTTTTCACACGCTATACAGTTAGATGAAGATACACTAAGAAAAAGAGCAGAATCTATAGCAGAAAAACGTGACTACCCATCTGCTTTAGCTAATAGAAATATATCGGAGAAAATACTATGAAACTATTTTTACTTATGCTATTTATTACAAGTATACTTTTTGGGACGGCTGAGCTTAAACACATCACCATCAAAAACCAGGATTTCAGCATTGTTACTGAAGCATATATTATCTATGACTCTAAAGGTGAAGTGATGAAGTTTTACAAAGATGAACACAATAATGACCTTAGCTTTGTTCTAAGCCTCATTCTCAAAGACCGTACAGGAACATGTTCAGACCAAAGTATGCAGGATGGTAGCTATGAAATTAATGGTACTAAGATCACACTCTATAGTTTTTGGAATAGAAAAGGAAAAGCCTATGATAGCCCTTATGGTGCAAGAATACAGCGCTATGAGATGCTTCCCAATCATACAGTAGTACTAAAATCAAGTAAAGTGTATATCGAGACTGCTAGAAAAAGTTATGACAAAGAGAGTGCGATGAAGTACCTTTTTACTCCTCCTAAAACTGATAGCGAAAAAGAAGCACTTAACTCCTATGTTAAATCAGTCGAAAATGAGTATAAAGGAGTCTTTGTTTATGAGAATGAAGCAAAGAAACTTATAGAAGAAGTACATGAATCATTTAGGCGAAAAATGAAGACTAAATGGCAAGAAAATTAGTATCTTTTTTTATGACTGAAAATGATGACTTTTACAGGTATATCTATCACTGTTTGTAGCCACTTTTGCAAACACAGTTAAAGGTGTATTTGTAGATTCTGAAATCTCCATAACATCACCATAATGTTCCGGTGCAAAGCTAACGAGCATTTCATACTCTTCCCCGCTACGTCCTATTTCATCGTCTATGTCTTCAAACTTATCAAATCCATATTTATTAATATCTAACATCTTGTTAGTATCACAGAAAAGTCCATCTGAGATGTCCATTCCTGTACGTAAAAAAGGTCTTGCCTTAGCTACAAAGTCTACTCGTAACCTAGGCTCAAAAAAGCGGGAGTCATTGGCTACTTTTTCACCTTTAGAAAGTGCATCCAAGTCCCGTTTACTCTCACCCAATGTTCCCGTATATGCTAAGAGATCACCTACTTTTAAACCCGTACGTAAAAGTGGTGTATCACTTTTGGAAATGATAGTAATGGAAAGATGTAGTTTATCTCCTCCAATTGTATCACCACCTATGATTTCACAGTTATACTCTTTGGCTGTATTTTCCATACTTTGTGTGAGTTCATCTATCTCTGATTCTGTCATCTCTTTAGGGATTGAGACAGTGACAAGAGCAAACTGTGGCTGGGCATTCATAGCAATGGCATCTGAGAGATTTATAAGCATCGCTTTACGTCCTATTTGTGCTATGCTCATCCATTCCAGCTTGAAATGTACATCTTCAAAAAAAGCATCCATGCTGTAAAGCGTGTCGCCTATCACTGCAGCATCATCACCAATATGTTTTGAACTTAGACTGTTTATGAGGTAGTGTTCTTTATCCTGTTTTGGCATATCTTTTGTCCTGAATAGAGTTTTACATAAATCATTTAGTGATTTATTGCACTGCGTTTTAACGCTTGAATTTTTATAATTGGTAAAATTGTAACATACTTAAAGTGTTTTTGCTTTAGTAAGAGTTAAATAGTCTCATTCATAGCACTATAAGCTATACTGAAATGAATATTTATTAAGGAAATACCTATGTCATACAAACTTGAAATAAGAGCATTCTTTTTTAATGCTAAAACAGACTATCTACCTTATTACAAAAACTTCAACATTAAAGTAGACGCTGAGGCAACAGCTAAAGACTTACTTGTACAGATACAAGAAAAAAATGAAAACTTCAGTTACCCTAAGCAAAAGCTTGTCATGAAGATCAATGGGCTTGTTGTAGATGCGAAACAATCTGTTTCGTCTTTAGTGGAGAGACTCGGAACATTTCTACAGATAGATCCTGTAAGCAGCTACCGTTCAAATGATGGACTTAAGATCAATGACAATGACTTTATGAAAAGTTTTGAACTTTTAGCGCCATATGCTTCAGAGTCAGATTTAAAATACTACAAAACATTGTATGCACTTCATTATGCATCAGAAACTGAAAACTTTGACCGTGAGTACATCGGTGATGCAGTACTTGTTTTGGCACATAAAATGATCACAGAAGGGTCAGAGCATACTGAAGCCATACTTGAAGTTATCACTTCTGTTCACTCTGGGCTGTTTGACTGTGAATATGAAAATAACCTTTTTAACGCTCAAGATCATACTGCAACGATAGATGAGCTCAAAGCTATGGCTAAACCAGAAAAAGGACCTTCTCTATGTGCACAACTTATAGCACGTTTTTCTAAAAAAGAGGAAAAAGAGATTGAAGTTGTTGTACCAAAAAGAGCTGTAGAGACTATTGAAGATATAGAAGATAAACAGGTAGCACATTATTGTGCTCTAGCTTCTCATGATGCAATGCACAAGTTGATTGGTGAAATGGGTATGAAAGCTGTTCACTTCTCAAAATCAGGTAAGCTTTCTGGACTTAGCATATTGGAAGATAACAAGGACCTCGCATTAAATAAGGCAGGAACAATACTTTTAGATGCTTATGACAGTGGGGTTGAAGTTCTTGTGGTCGAAGATGTTGCTGTACTTGACATGTTCAAGAAAAACTTTTCTACTATAGAAAAAACGATAGGTAGGAAGATGATAGGTTTAGAACTTATTTCTGCTGAGGACTTTGTTGCTCAAGTAAGTTCTATCGCAGCATAATCAACAAGTAGTGCTGGCAGAAATGCCACGCTACTAAACTATACACCTCTTCACGTTTAATCCGTTAAACTCCTATTTTATAACCAAAATTAATGCTTAAATAGATATGATAAAAGCAAATTGTATACAAAAGGATATAGATACTATGAGCAAAAACTCAGATATTAAAATCTACGAATATGACGCAGTTGTCGTTGGTTCTGGTCTTGCTGGTTTAGCAGCAGCAAAAGAGCTGACAGAAGCAGGTAAAAAGACTGCTGTTATCACTAAACTTCACCCACTACGTTCACATTCAGGCGCGGCACAGGGGGGCATTAATGCTGCTCTTGGTAAAAGTGACTCTACTGAACTTCACGAATTTGACACAGTGAAAGGTTCTGACTATTTGGCTGACCAAGACTGTGTTGAGCTTATGTGTTCTAAAGCACCTGAGACTATCAGATGGGCAGAGAGAATGGGCGCGGTGTTTTCTCGTGATGCAGAAGGTGACATTGCCATTAGACCTTTTGGTGGGCAGTCACAACCTCGTGCATGTTACGCAAAAGACAGAACAGGACTCACTCTCCTTCAAACTATCTACGAACAAGCAGACCGTGCAGGCATTGAAGTATATGATGAGTGGTATGCAGGTGACCTACTCTATGAGGATGGTAAAGTATCAGGTGTTGTTGCGTATAATATAAAAGACTCAAAAGTCGCTATATTTAATGCCAAAGTAACGATGTTTGCTACGGGCGGTAACGGTAGACTCTTTAGATTTAACTCAAACGCCCATGCGAATACAGGAGATTCACTCTCTATTGTAGCACGTCATGGTCTTCCTCTTGAAGATATGGAATTTGTCCAGTTTCATCCATCTGGACTTGGTGGCTCAGGTGTACTTATCTCTGAAGCAGCACGTGGAGAAGGTGGACGTCTGTTTAACTCTGAAGGTGAACGTTTTATGACTAAGTATGCGCCTAATGCTATGGAGCTTGCTTCACGTGATGTAGTCTCTCGTGCCATTATGGAAGAAGTACGTCAAGGTAGAGGTGTTGGTAAAGATGGTCAGTCAGTGAACCTTGACCTGACGCATCTTGACCCTGAGATTATCCTCACGCGTTTGCCAGAACTTCGTGAACTTGCCATCGCGTTTCAAGGGCAAGATATGCTTAAAGAGCCTATACACATCTCTGCTACAGCACACTATTCCATGGGTGGGATACCCACAAACATAAACTGTCAAGTACGTAAAACACCTACAGAGATGGTAGAAGGTTTTTATGCTGCAGGTGAATGTGCCTGTGTCTCTGTACATGGTGCCAACCGTTTGGGTGCTAACTCAGTACTTGAAGCAATGCTTTTTGGTAGACATGCTGGAGAAAATATGATAAAAGCACTTGATGAAGGTGCAACACTCCGTAAAGCACAAGTATCTGATGCAGATACATTTGTCACTGAGATGAATAAGATCAAAACATCAAATGGTGTAGAGACTATACCAAAACTAAGAGTAGAACTTCAAAATGGTATGACAGCAAACGCAGGTGTATTTAGAACAAAAGAATCACTAGAAAGACAACTTGCCATCATAGACGATTTACTAGTAAGGTTCAACAATGTGCGTATAGATGACAAGTCAAATACTTTCAACACTGACCTTCAAGAAGCACTAGAGCTTGGACATATGATAGAGTCTTCTAAAGTGGTTGTTGTGGGAGCACTTAACCGTGAAGAGAGTCGTGGTGGTCACTACCGTGAAGACTTTCCAACAAGAAATGATGAAAAGTTTATGAAGCATACCTACGTATACATGGATAAAGAATTTAATGTGCGTACCGAGTGGGGTGAAGTTGTTCAAGGTAAGTTTGAACCTATGGAAAGAAAGTACTAGGAGGCCAAGATGAGTAAAAGTGAAATAATAAACAACGAAACACGTAAAGTAACCATCAAAGCATTTAGATTTAATGCTGAGACTGATTACCTTCCTTATACCAAACAGTATGAGATGGAAGTAGGAAAAGATGAGCTTATACTTGACCTTATGAACCGTATCAAATGGGAACATGATGGAAGTTTCTCGTACAGACGTTCATGTAGACATGGTATCTGTGGGGCTTGTGCCATCAAAGTAAATGGTAAAGCAGTTCTAGCTTGTAAGCAAAATGCCATCGAACTTCTTGACCTTTTTGATAATGACATTACCTTAGAACCAAGTTCTAAAAAACGTGCTATTAAAGATATGATCATTGATAAATCAGACTTCTGGGAAAAACACTCTGCAGTGAAACCTTATGTTGTTTCTGATGTAGACCCACGTCCAGAGCATGAAAGTAAACAAAGCATCGCAGAGTTTAACAACTTCTTAGACTCAGATCTTTGTATCCAGTGTGGGGCGTGTCACTACTCTTGTCCTGCCTTAGAAGTAAACGACGCATTCCTTGGACCTGCTGCCCTCAACGCTGCTTATAGATTTACAGTAGACACAAGAGATGAAGCGGGAGATGAGCGTCTTGCAATCACAGCTGAGGGTGGTTCAGGTGTTTGGGACTGTGTGAAGTGTTTTGAGTGTGCAGAAGCATGTCCAAAAGAGATTGACCCTATCGGGAAAATCGGTAAACTTCATAACTTACAGTTTGTACGTGGTGTTGCAGAATCAAATGTAGCTACACGTCACGCAGAAGGTTTCTTAAGAGGTATGAAGAAGACTGGTTACTTAGATGAAGCAGATATTGTTACTTATTCTGAGGGGTACCTTGGTATGTATAAACATTTGGGTACTGCACTTAAGATGATGAAAACGGGTAAGATCCACTGGCATTCCGGTATACCATTCATAGACAGTATTCCGAAGATCAAAAACTTAGACGAGGTTCAAAAACTTATTGAAATCTCACAAACAAATAAACTGTAAGGATAACAGATGAGCCAATTACATTACGCATTATTTACAGGATGTACTGCCAAGCAGTCTACACCTGAGTTACTTTCATCTACACTTGCAGTAGCTGATAAGTTAGGGATAAAAATTACTATACTAGAAGAAGCATCTTGTTGTGGTGCGAGTCACCTACAAGATTTCGATGAGTTTTTAGCTCACGTACTAAACGCTAGAAATATCTGTTACGCAGAAAAACTGGGTCTTACGATGATCACTATCTGTAATACATGTCAGCTTAACTCTGCTATGACAAAACATGCACTTGACACTGACCCGGAACTCAAAGCAAGAGTCAACGAAAAACTTGCAGAAGTAGGACTTCAGTACAAAGGTACATCTGAGATCAAACACTTTCTCTACGCGCTTATAGACGAGTATGGTTTAGAGAATGTTAAAGATAAGGTTACTACACCGCTTAGTCACTTAAACATCGCACCATTCTATGGTTGTCATAACATTCGTCCTTCTGAATTACATGAAGAGGCAAATGGACACGAAAACCCATACAAACCTACTTCACTTGACAGTCTGATAGATGCACTTGAGGGTAACCCCGTGAACTATGAGAGTAAAAACAAATGTTGTGGTTTCCATGTAGAGCTTCAAGCGAACCATACTTCAGAAGTACTGGCAGGAAATGCTCTTCTTGACGCTATGGATAATAATGCAGACCTCATGGTAACACCATGTCCACTTTGTCACTTGAAAATGGATACGTATCAAGACAGTATAGGTAAAGTAATGGGTCGTGATGTAGAACTACCTGTTTTACACATGCCACAAATGGTTGCCCTTGCTCTTGGATGTACAGAAAAAGAGATCGGTCTTAACTTCCACGTTCAGAAAGCTAAACAGCTTTATACAGCATAAAAAACTACTACTTCTTTATCGGTTTCAAATGTTTTCATTTGAAACGGTACATAGTTACTGAGTAAATTTCAGTAACTACTCTTCAAACAGATTAATATTACAAATAACTATTATCAAGTTATATAAAACGTGTTATAATAAAATACAGTGTATCTTTGCCCTTAACACAAATTTAACACTACAACTATAATATAAAAAATAAAATGATTAGGATGGGATTATGAAGAAAATGGTGTTGCTGCTAGCAGCGTTGGTAATGGTAAGTTCAAATGGTTTTTCTGAGGAAATGAAGCATGAGATAAAAGCAAACTCTGGTAAAAAGATGCCAACACGCTTTCAATCTGTCTCTCCAGATAAAGCAGTGATACTTCAAGAAGGTGAAAATAAAATGTATTGTCCTAAATGTGGGATGACGCTTCCAATGTTTTATAAAACAAATCATGCTGCACAGGTAGATGGCAACAGAAAACAGTATTGTTCTATCCACTGTTTAGCTGAAGCTATGGCTGATGGAGGGAAAGTGACTGGTGTTAAAGTAGTTGATAATTCCACTTTAGAATTTATTGATGTTATTAACTCATGGTATGTTGTTGGTAGTTCAAAACCAGGTACGATGACTATGACAAGTAAATATGCTTTTGGTAAGAAAGATAACGCAGAAAAATTTTCTAAAGAACATGGTGGAAAAGTAATTAATTTTTATACGCTTTTAGATTCTCTAAAAAAGACACTTGCACAAGAGAGTGCTATGGTGCAGAAAAAACAAGCAATGATGGCTCAAAAAGGTGAAATGATGTATCAAAATATGTGTACACCTTTTGATACTAATTTTACCAGTACTGCTGAAGCTAAAACATACTTAACTACGCAAAAACCTTGTGGTGAGATCAAAGGTGCACAACTACAAGCTATCGGTCTTTACTTAAACTCACGTAACAAGTAAGGTTCCTTGTGAGACGGATTTTACTAGTTACTTTTTTACTTCTAGGACTAGCATATGCAGAAGGTATCTCACCTTCCAAGTATGCTAAGCTTGTTCAAAAAGGTGAGAAGGTAGCCTTAAAACTCTGTGATGAAAACAAACTCTCCAAAATCAAAAGTAAAAAACTCCATGAGATCCTCCAACAGATAGAAAATATTAAACCTTGTACAACACTTAACACACGAAACAAAGTAGCCTTAGCTTACTTTCTTATGGCAGGTCATTCTAAGAGTCTTGCAGCGGTTAAAGGACAGATGGTAGTTCCCAGAGAAGTCAAATGTCCTGTGTGTGGTATGTTTGTTGCTAAGTATCCTAAATGGGCAGCACTGATAGATGTAGAAGGAAAGAAACACTACTTTGATGGTGTAAAAGACATGATGAAGTTTTACATCTTTGATGTAGATTTTCCTTATGATAGAAGCAATATTTCTCACATAGAAGTCACAGACTTTTATACACTCCAAGCCATAGATGCGAAGCAGGCTTTTTATGTCATTGGTTCAGATGTATATGGACCCATGGGAAATGAACTGATACCCTTCCTTAACAATGAAGCAGCACAAAACTTTATGAGTGATCACAGAGCTGAAAAGATCATCCGTTTTGATGACATCACCCCCAAGCTCGTTATGGGGCTTGATGGTTTAGAATATGCCGAATGATTCATAGGAAATACGTTTGATAAAACCTTTTGCAGCCTTTGCACTCTTGTTGATACTTATGGTCTTTATGATGGGCTCACATTATGTGCTGTTCCCTACTGATAAAACTACAAAAACAATGCGACACATAACTCTACTTACACATATGGCCCCTCTCTCTTTAAGTGTAGCCTATGATGAGTCTGTTTATAACAGTACCTACCCTGAAATGCAGGGATTAGGCAGAATGGATTTTATCTATGAACGCTAATGCTTTTTGGCACTTTCTTACGCTACAGCTTTTTAAAGAACGCAGTAAACATTTGAGTATTATAGGTATATCGGTGATGATACTTTTTCTACTCTCTTCTGTCCTTTTTATCTCTTCTTCATTACGTTTTTCATTGGAAGAGACTTTAAAAGTACAACCGGACTTTGTCGTTTCTCGTATACAGGGTGGAACTACAGTCCCTACTCCTGTAAACTGGGGAGATGAACTGATCGATATCTATGGTGTGAGTAAAGTGGCATCCAGAGTGTATGGACGCTATTTTTTTGAAGCAAAAGAGGGCTCTTTTCTCATAGTCGGTGTAGATTTTCTGGAAGAACAAAGTCATGAAAATCTTCAAACACTCATAGATAGCACTGACATACAAGCTTTTTTTAGTGGGTCTCAAATGTTAGTAGGTGAAGGTGTTAAAGCGTACCTTGATGCACACTTCTATAAAGATGCCTATAATTTCTTGACTCCTAAAGGTATGTTTGAAAAAGTAAATATTTTTAAAACACTTCCCTCACAGACGAATCTCATAGCTAATGACATGATGATCATGCCCATAGACCTGGCACGTAAGATATTAGGTTATGCAAATAATGAAGTCTCAGACATCACGTTCAGTGTACCGAACCCGGATGAGTGGAACATGATGACAGACAAAGTCTCTGCTTTGTATTATGATCTCCATGTGGTCAATAAAAATGATGTGCAAAAATCTTATGAAAACCTCTACAACTACAAAGGAGGCTTGTTCCTCATTCTATTTTTAGTTGTTCTGGCTACCTTTACTTTAATCCTCTATCAACGTTACAGTATGGTCTACTCAACAGAGAGACGACATATAGGATTACTGCGTGCATTGGGTTGGAGTATTAACGATGTGTTAAAATTTAAATTTATGGAAACCCTGGTAGTAGTGTTCATCTCTTATATTCTAGGTGTATTTATAGCCTATGTCTATGTCTTTATTCTTGGAGCACCATTACTTAAAGAAGTTTTTTTAGGCGGACAAAACTTACATAACACGCTAAGCTTTATTCCTATAGTTGACTTTTCTGTTCTGACTTCTATATTTCTTCTCTATGCCCTGCCTTTCATTGCAGCGGTATTGATACCTGTATGGAGAGTCTCTGTGACAGATCCAAAAGAGGCGATGCTATGACGGATAAAATGATGATACAAATAGAAAACCTTTACAGAACCTTCCATCATGGAAGTAATGAAGTCCCCGTACTTAAAGAGATAAATCTAAACATATGTGAGGGTGAATGTGTGGTGCTCAAAGGTGTAAGCGGCAGTGGTAAAACAACCCTCCTCTCCCTTATAGCCGGACTTGACAAACCCAGTTCAGGTAAAGTGCTCATAGAAGGTGAGCCCATAAGTAAACTTCCGGACCTCTTCGCTTCTGAACTACGTGCTAAAAAAATAGGAATGATCTTTCAGCATTTTAATCTATTTGAACATCTGTCTGTAAATGAAAATGTCACTATTGCGCTTATCCCCTCTGGATTAAAAATGAAAGAGATTCATGAAAAGGTGGCTGAAGCATTAAAGGTGGCCAATATCATCCATAAGAAAGAGACGCTTGCATCTAGACTCTCAGGTGGAGAAAAACAGCGTACAGCGATAGCTAGAGCACTGGTAGCCGATCCAAACATCATTCTTTGTGACGAACCAACAGCCAATCTAGACAGAGATAACTCACTATTGTTCATTGATATACTCGAAAAGTTACATCGCATGGGTAAAACTATTGTTATTGCAACACATGATCCTTTGTTTGACAGTTTGTCATTTGAGAGTACCATTATACCTATGGTCGATGGAAAGATAGTATAAAGTATGAACGAAGCACTCCTCTCAAATCAAGTCATTGTCTTTCTTCTTAGTGAAGTCACTCTTTTTGCGTTGCTGACTGTAGCATTTGTAGTATCATTAAAAGTCTTGCTAAAATGGGATTTTGAGAGCTTTACCCCCTTTCAGTTTTCATTGGAGAGACAGGCTTATTTGGTGAGTACCATCATCCTTTTTGTTTTTCTCATGAAGTTTATTTTAGTAGTCTATTTTATTTTTAGTATCGATGCTTTGTCTCTTTTGTTACCTGGTGCTATGTGTGGTGCAGGTGTCATAAAAGCCAATCTATACGGCTCATATCTTTTAATATCAAAGATATTTATACTTTTTTTATTGACACTTTGGATATATGTTCACTCCTATGATATGCGTACAAAGAACCATCAATGGTTCAAGCAAAAATCATGGCTTTTTAGTCTCATCTTTGTATTTATTATTTTGGAGTTAAGTTTAGATTTTAGTTATTTTTTAAACATAAATACACATATGCCAGTCAGTTGCTGTTCTGTACTGTTCGGACAACTTGAGGGTGCCAATCCTCTCCCCTTTGGATTGAGTGTCAACTCATTGCTAGTCCTTTTTTATCTGCTGTATATTTTAGCCCTACTAACCATTAAAAGCGAATACACTATACTTTACATACTTACAAATATACTCTTTGTTTTTATTGCTTATTATGCAGTCGTATATTTCTTTGGAACATATGTCTATCAGCTTCCCACACATAAATGTCCATTCTGCATGTTACAACCCGAGTATTATTATGTAGGGTATTTGTTATGGGGGTCTCTGTTTATGGGAACCTACATTGGATTAAGTGATGCTGTTTCCACTCTCTGGCTAGGGAAAACAGATCTAAAGTCAAAAAAGATTGTGATAACTTTACTTAGTGTGTTTGTATTGTTGTGCACAGCTTACGTGACAGTCTACTACCTGAGAAATAGTGTATTATTATAAATGGAGTCTTTATGAAGAAACTTATACCCTTACTTATCATCCTTGTGATCATGAGCATTATTGCTGTTGTTTTTGTCTCTATGGCCAAAGATAAACAACCTGTTGTCATCGTAAAAAATAATACAGAGATGAAAGCCCTGCCTCTTAAGGTAAACTTTACTAATGATGCCTACTGCAAAATGCTCATTACAACAAAAAGAAACAGTATGCAAGTGATTGCTCCCGATGGAAAAACATGGTTTTTTGATGATCCTGGCTGTATGGTGTTATGGTTACATGACAAGTCGTTCAAAGCTAATGCGAAGTTGTGGGTCTACACAATCGATACCAAACAGTGGATAGATGCTAAAACAGCATGGTATGGGGTGAAAGATAAAACAGCAATGTATTATGGTTTTGGTGCGAGAGAAAAGAAAACAGAAGGATCCATAGAGTATATGGAAATGGAGCTTCGTATTCTAAGAGGTGAACATCTAGGTAATCCAAAAATAAGAAAAAAACTCTTGGGCGTATAAATAAAAAGTATTGATATGATCTCTATTGTGACTATTACTTTTTTAGGTTCCTTTAAACGAAGTAAAAGAGCTAAATGCAAGTGCTTAAGCTCCTTTTGATGCCTAGAGTAGCCACAGTAGAGAGTTAGGCCTTCATCAACGGTAACTTCTCTAATAATTCTTCACAATACTTCCAATCATCAAGTCCCTCTTTCCACTCTGCAGGAATGGCATCTACACCTTTGTATGCACCTAGGACCATACCAATGCCTATGGATCGCGAAGCGTTATCTCCTCCGACCATAGTATTGGCCTGTAGGGCTTTTTTAAGTCCATCTTCCTGATCAGCATATTTGAGTATGAAGTAGACAGCTCCTGGCAATGTACCTTCTGTCGGACTGGCCTTTCCAACACGTATAGGTTCAGATCGTCCTATGTCCCAGAGTCTTGCCATACTGGTGAGAGCAAGATCATCGACAAACTGTTCTTTGGAGAGCTCTGAGGTCTCATCTGTAGCTTCTTGATACTTACTGATAGCCTGAGAGACTTTTGAAGCTATAAACGGACTCATCTGCACCGCAACAAGTTCCATCGCATCACGTGGATGCATACCATGTATCACTCTGTGTGTGACACGTGCAAAAAACTCACCGCCACTTAGTGCTTCTTCACTGGTGTGTGTGAACATCGCTTTTCGGGAAACTTTTGCTAGTGTTTCTTCATCATCATAGTAGGCATGTGCTGCTACGTGACGTATAGCCATAGCATTGGAGATGCCACCAAGCATCTCGACCGGTTTTCCTGCCTGTACCTGTGCAAATGTTTCTCTTGTCATGGTACATATCCATGAACCCCAATTATTGGTGAGACGGTTCATCCAATGCGGTATGAGTGCTGCAACGTCAAATTCACGTTGAGGATCAGCCGTAGCAGCAAGATGTTCAAGCACTAAGATGTTATAGTCTCCATAATCAGTTGTCCCCCCTGCTTTCTTTCCCGGATGATAATTACGTTCACCCCAACCTATACCGTGTGTCTGTCCACCCATCATCTCACCTGGGCTCATGAACTTTTCTATGGGTTTGTTTCCATAGGCTTTATAGATTTTTTTGGCATCATATTCATAATGACTCCCCAAACTTAGAGCATCACCTACCAATGCACCGAAAAATGCACCTTTTATAGCTTTTTGTTTTGTTCTCTCGCTCATTGTGTTTCCTATCATCTATTTAATTGTTTTCCAATATAACCAAACAATCTTTATCTTTCTAGTGTATACTTATAATATGGTTTTCTAAAGGATGGTAATGAAAGATTTCTTAACATTTCAGACATTTATCACTCCTACTCTGCTCATCTTTATCTACTATGTAGGTGCCCTACTCATTCCCATACTTAGTTTGTATCTTGCACGCTGGATACAAATTGTATATAAAACAGAGATAGAAACATCCGCTACATTTAAAAAGAGATTTATTGGTACTGCTGCTTTTCTCATATGTTTTTTCTCTATGGAGATACTATGGAGAATGATGTTTGAGTTTTTCATTGCTTATTTTGACATGCATGATGCACTCATGAAATTAGTTTAAGGATATAGAAGTGATAAATGCTTTCAAAAGCATCATAATTTTATCATTATCATTATCTCTATGTCATGCTGAGAGTAACCAAACTGTCCAGAATGAATCTAGCTATGTTGATGAAATTCATAAACTCATTTCCAAAACAGTTATGGAATGGTCTGAACTCATAGATACAAAAGTGAGTACTTGGATGGATGACAACGAAACCGATACCACTGACCTTGAACCAAATACAACAGATGTTGAAGGTAATATAACTATTCTTGAAAGAAATATTACAGATGTTGATGACAATATAACTATTCATGATATTAATATAACTATTCATGATACCAATACAACAACTATTGAAACTAACAGAACTATGGTTCCAACTCGTACAAGATCTGTAAAAACCCATACAACTATTGTTAAAAATAATGTAGTGGTTGATGAAACTAATGATCCTGCAAAAACACTGGAAGAGAAAGTGCACTCTGTAGATCAATTTTTTCAGAATGAAAAGTATTTGAATGAGACTATAAATACCTATATTCGCGTTCGATTGGAGAGTTATTTACAGTCAAAAGAGTCCAATGATTTTGGCTTGACAGTCCAGGCACAGATGCCATTTAGTAAAACTAAAAAAAGATTTAAGATATTTGTTGATGATCTCACATTGGATAATGCAGATGAGATATTACAGGATGTTTCAGAGGATGATAATGACAATCCTGATATAGGTATTCACTATTTTGCACCACTACGTAAGGTTAAATCCAGATATTCAATTGGGTTAAGTGGGATAGACCCTTTTGTCAAAGCAAGGTATAGTATGCCTATAAATGTAGATAAATGGTTGATAGACCCCGTTCAGCTATTTGAATATTCAACCGATGATAAATTTGAAGAATCGACAAATATCTATATCGATAGAAAAATAGGAGGAAAGTCACTTCTAAGGATACAACTTTATAGAAGCACTCAAGAAGAAAATGATGGTATGGACTATGCGTTATCTGCACAATATTATAGGAGTACAAAAAAAGATACAGGTTTTGGATTTGCACAATCATTTTATGGTAATACTGAATACGAGTATACGACTGAAAAAGGTGTTCCTAATCCTAAAATAAAAAAATATGGTGGTATCCATGATTATGTTACATCGGCAACTTGGAGAGCAAATATTTGGCGCAAATGGTTTTATTATGAAGTACGTCCTGCAGTGAGCTTTCATAAACAGTATGACTATGAGCCAAACTACTCGATTCGTGTATTTTTCGACTTCTATTTTGGAAAATTTAATTAAATAAGACAATTTTTATCCTATTTGATTTTATTTGTGCTATAATATTCTTACAAAACATAAAAAAGGAAATAAAATGCCAAAAATTAACAAATACGTAGACATCTCTGAAGTAGAAAGAGAAGCAAAAAAAGACCTTATCGACAGACACTCTCCATTTATCCACTGTGCAGACACAGCAACTGCTGGTGAGCCATTTGAAGTAACTGTAAAAATGGGTAACGAATATACTCACCCAGATGATTTTGATCACTACATCGAATCAGTAACACTTTTCAACGGTGAGACTCAATTAGCAAAAGCTTCTTATGTTCCAGGTACTCTTGGTAACACTAAAGCGCATAACACAACTACATTTACAATCATCCCAACAGGTAAAAAACTTAAACTTGTTGCTCATGGTTACTGTACTAAACACGGTATCTGGGAAGGTACTGAAAAAGAAATTACAGTAAACTAAGTTTACTTTACCTCCCTCTCCATATAGGGCTTTATAGCCCTATATATTACATACTCCAATATTTTTTAAACTCTACAATTTGTACTATTCCAACAAACCTAATTCTCTTTCAAAATATATCTTAGATTGAAACTTTATAATCTAACATAGAATATGAGATTGAGGATGAAAACCTTATAATGTTATATATTTTTTATAAGGTTTCAAACAACATCGTATGCAATCCCATTCTTACTCAGTAAGACCTGTTAATATCTTTTTCATTCCTGCCTGTGCAGTTTCCAATACTTCCATATCCTCTTTACTCTCTATAGCCATAGAACTCATCCAATTATATACAGAAGGAAATCCTATTTGCATCATCTCTTCACTTTTCTTTTTGCTAAGGTAGAGTGAACATGGTGCGTATGCACCTGCTTCCGGTCTTGTTTTAGCGATCGTATAAATGACCGGTAGTTTACAAACAGAATAGACTTCATAAAAATCAAATGCATCATAGTTTGATTCTTCAAAATCATCACCTAAATTATTGTGCCCTGCAATGACAAAGCCATTCGGAGCAAGCTCGCCTTCAAAGCCCATTTTAAATTCTTCCAACTCATCTTCCCATTCATCTGCATCCATATCCATACTAAAGTTGGTAACAAGCTCACCTTTTGCCTCTGTCATCTCATAAGCTAACGTTTCAAATGAACCATTTGGCATAGCTTTTTTTAACGTTTTCTTTACAAGTATTCTTAAGTCATGTAAGGTTTTATCATCACTTGGTGCTTTCATAATTTTAGCCATCGCTTCTGCCGTTAAAGAAGAGACTGAAATCTTTTTTTCACCTTTCTTCGTATAAATAGACATACTCATAGGAGCAAAAAGACCTATATTTGGATACTTCTTCACCAGGTCCAGAACAGTATCTTGTTTATAAAATGTAAAAAGGTTATAGGTATCAAAACCTGACTCTTTAAACTGTTTCACAAACGGACCGTTCATATCTCTATTGGCAGAGACTATAAAACCTGCTTCTTTAAATGCTTGTTCTATACTTGCTGTAGTGATGTTCCCGTCTGTATTTTCTGAAGTAAATATTTCAATATCTGCAGCAACATTTTTTATAACAGTAGGTTCTTTTACTACTATGTTTACTGCTTCTTGAGCCATAACTCCGGAGACTACTAATGATGCATAAAGTATCCCTTTAACTAACAATTTCATATTTAAATTCCTTTTATTCTGCAGATTCTTCGATAATATTCTTCATATCTGATTGCGCTTTTTCTAACATTGTTAACAAACCTTTGTCATCTATTGCTAAAGTAGAAGTAAGATTGTCAATATTTAACGAGACTATCTCAGTTTTATTGCTTCCTTTTCTATGATAGATCACCATAGTACAAGGTGCAAAAGCGCCGGCCTCGGGCTTCGTTTTAGAAAGTTCATAAATAATCTTCAACTTACAAAGAGAATACGCATCATAGAATATATAGTCTTCATTTTTCTCTTCCTTCAGTATAGCATTAAAATCAATATAATTTGCCACAACAAAACCGCTTGGTTTCATACCGCTCTGCATCATCATCATAAGATCACCCATAGCTTCCACAGCATCATCATCATCCACATCAAAAGAGTATTTTGTATACAATGGTTTATCTGTTTTTACATTTGCATACCCTAATGATGTTTCAATCGCGTCAGGAAGTATCTTCGCTATCGTTTCTTTATTAAGTACTTCCAGACTCGAGAACAATACATCTTGCTTTTTGATAATATTTTCTTGTGCTTTAGCCGTTAATAACGCTATGTAAAGGTCATCTTCACCTTGACGTTGATAGACGGCTATGGAGAATGGTGTAAAAATACCACTTTCGGCATATTTAGGTACTAGTCCCACTGAGGTTTCTGGGTGATAGACTGACATGAGAGTATAACTTTGAAAGGTACTGGTACCAAACTGTTTTTTGTATGGTC
Organism: Sulfurovum sp.; assembly: GCA_023955225.1. GTDB lineage: Bacteria > Campylobacterota > Campylobacteria > Campylobacterales > Sulfurovaceae > Sulfurovum. Next base: position 22,567 of record JAGSGJ010000012.1, on the reverse strand, counting down.
CATTCATGTCTTGGTTTTTAGCTACTATATATCCATATGCTGTTAAACCATCAGCAAGGCTCTGTGCACTTACCTTTAAATCTTTATTCTCTACTTTATAAAGTAGAATATCATTGTTTGCAAAAGCTATTATTTGAATTAACAGTAGCAACATCACAATCATTTTTTTCATCATATTATCCTTTTGATTTTATATCGTAATATAGCGATATTCTGTAAATAATATGTAAAAGGTTTTACCCCTATTATGGTTGTGAGTAGGTATACCCTTGAAGTTGTCTCTCTATGATTTCAACTATTCCTGCTGTAGCAAATCCTATATCTTCAAGTAAATCTTTCTTTTCGATATGAAGTGTTCTCATAGTGTTTCCACATGCGATGAACTCTATATCATATGTCATCAGTGCCTCTATACGTTTTCGTACATCTGCATCCCCTTTTTTTAGCAAAGACTTTAATCCCTGCCCGTACGCTACGATAACCACTTCCGTATTTTCTGGTCTATAAAACTTTATCACATTGTTGACCGTACTTAAAATGCGGTTTATCTCTTTAATTTCAGCACTAGGAATAGAAAAAATTATCTTTCTAGGGTTATCTATTGCAGGTTTAGGTTCCGCGAACTCTGTCTCTGCTACAATTGAAGTTAATACAAATACTAACAATATCAATATTTTTTTCATCTTTTATCCTTTCTTATCTCTATTTCGTTTTTGCTTCTCTTAATATTTCAAGAAAATCCATTGTACCCCATGCCCCAGGCAGATTCATTAATATATTAGCATTTTCATCTATAAAAATAAAACTCGGTGTCAATTCAGTTTTTAACCCCAAAGGAAGCTGAGTTCTAGATATGTCTATAGCTACAGGAATGAAATCTTTTTCTATAGCATTCTGCACTTCGTCGTCTATCATGACTTCTCTCTCCATTTTTCTACAAAAATGACAATCTTTACTCATGACCTTAAGCATAATGATCTTATGCTCTTTTTTTGCCTTTTCTAAAGCTTTTTCAAATCCTTCATATTGTACACCTTTTTCTTCTAATATCTTCTCGTCAGCATCATAAATATAAGTGCTTACTTCGTCCAGCTCCTCTTCACTGATCTTTCCTTTAAGACTAGGCATAGTTTTAAAATGCTGCATTACATCTTCTAAACAAAGACTTTTTTGTCTATCTGGATATAAAACATACTCACTAATAAATGCTGCCACTTCCATACGATGCATATCATTATCACCTTTTGGATCACCTATTCGTTGCTTAAGTCTGTAAGAGAGTTGATTTAATGTAGGTGCAGTGAGTTTAAGAAGTGTATTGTTGTGATCCAAATAATTCTCTTTTAGTTTAGACATAGCAATAAACTTCACATGACAAGAGAGACATTTTTTATCAAATACGGCTTCACCCTCTATGGCAAACAGTGAACTTAAACATAACAACACCCCTAACATAATTTTCATTCTTCATCCTCGTCATACATTTCAAGTTCGCTATACGCTTCAAAGACATTACGACTATGCAATACATCATAGAGTTTCATGCTCTTATACTTCGGCATTATAACTTTTTTAGTGATCTGCTCCATAGATACATCATTATCGAGTGCTTCTTGTACTTCTTCTTTCATTTCAAGGAGGTACGCTTTTAGTGCTTCTGTAGCATTGGCATCTGTTTTGTACCCATGCCCGCCTATGATGGCTTTGGGATGCAGTGCATCAATTTTTGCCAATGCCTTAATGGAACCTATGATTGAACCGTCACGTATGGAAGTGAGCCTGCCATTAAACACAAGGTCTCCAGCAAAGAGTACGTTTGCATCCGGTAAGTATACTATAAGATCACCTTGGGTGTGTGCTTTTGCTACCAATTGTTCAATTTTGAAGATCTTGCCGCTGACATTGAGTGTGAAGTTGTCATCTACAACAGTGTCAAGATCCACGATCTCTGTCTTGCCGTAAATTTCACTGCCTAAAGTACGCTGCATCCTTGTTTCCATACCTACAACTACATTTTGTTCATACGTCCGTGGACCTATCAACAAAGCGCCTTTGCCTTTATAAAAACTATTGCCTAACCAATGGTCATCATGATCGTGTGTATTGATAACATACTTTACGGGGAGGTTTTCTATCTTTTGCATCTGAGTATATGCTTGCTTCGCATAAGCATAAGTAGGGCCGCTGTCTATGACAACGAACCCTTGTTTTGTTTGGACAAAACATGTATTTACCATATTACCACCGTTTTCTTTAGTGATATTTTCTAGCGCACCAAAAAAGCAATGTACATCTTCAGAGACTTTTACAGGCGTCAAATTATATTCGTACGCCTGTGCTGTCCATAAAAACAGACAAAATGCAATGATGCTTTTCATTCTTACTCCTAGAAAAGGTAATTAAACTCTAAACGATATTCGTTATAAGAAACATCTGCTTTAGTTCCACCACCAGTCGTAATAATATCATCATCAGCTTGAACGATACCGATACGTGTTCTCATTTGAAGTCTTTTAGTGATGTTCGTCCATGTATCTAGGTGCCAGATCGTACTATCTGCCTGTACATTCGTTTTTGCATCATCAAAATCTTGTATCGCATATCTTAAACTAGCTTTCCATGTTGAGTTGAACTTATAAACAGCTCTTGCCATATATGTTTCAGTGTTTGCATACCAGTTATACTGTGCCATTGCTCTTGTAAATCCACCTGTAGGGAATCCTCTCCATGGAGCAACGATATCTGCTTCATCTGCAACTTTTGAATACCCAAGTCTAAAGAAACCTTTTTTGTTTGGCATTTCAAGGTCAAGTCTTCCTGCAAAGAGACTACTGTCAAGGGAATTTCCTGTAGTTACACTGTTAGAATAACCTGTTGCCGCTTTACCTGTAAGATTCAAAGCAGTTCCAGTAATTCCGGCAACTTCTCCACCACCATCATCCATTTGATGGAAATATCTCACACCCGGTCTCACTGCCCATCCGTTATCAAGATTGAATCTATAGTGTCCTTCAGCCACAATATCAGTTACGACACCAGGCACAGTTAAAGCACTCAATGTAAAGTCTAGATTTTTCACAGCTTTTGTCTTAATATCTGCTAAGAACATGTCATGGTTTGCATCTTCCCCAGCAAGACCAAATGCATCATAATTAAGTCCCTTATGAACCCCTGCATCATCATTGTTATCCCATTTTCTATACAGATCAGTAGTATCTGCACTATTAAATGTGATCATATCATGTGCATTTTCATGGTCTCTTAATTTTTGTTTACCGAACCATGCTACTCTCGCTTTTGTTTTAGATCCGACTTTTGCACTTACACTTACACCATCAAAAGTATTTGGTATCATTTTTGTATCATTTGATGCTGTAAAGACTGATTCAAACATTTGACGACCCGCTTTAACATCAACAGTACCATTGTTGTATTCTAAGTATGCTTGTCCTAGAACGTGCATACCATAAGCACCTGTTGAGGCAACTTTATGGCGACTAAAAGTATCTTTACCCGCTTTAGCAAATCCTACTTCATCATCATCCATTCTGAAAAATTCAGGATTTAAAGAACCATAATAACCGATCGTTCCGCTAAAACCATTTAAAACAGCTGATTTATAGATAAGGCTTCCACCTACACCCATATTTTTATTGTCTTTAGTTTTTCCATCTACTTCTGTACCCCAATCCCAGTAAAAAGTATTAGATCTTAATCTTCCATAAAAGATACCTTCTGAAAACATTTCACGGATACTGTCTACGCTACCTGGTACGATCTTGTCTACTACGACCATATTGCCTTTAAGGCTTCTTTTTACATCTGATTTTGCTTTTGCTACCACTACCGGTTCTACTGGTGCTATATCTCCACCTGCTATTGCAGATGTACCCATAGATAACAGTGTTGCTGCAGCTATACTGATTTTAATTGTTCCCTTTTTCATTTCCTACCCTTTTTTTATTTTTAGTCATAAAGACTTTTTTGTTTATGTTATATTATAATAGAGATGTGATTTCACATTACAACCCTGGTGCCCCGTCTTCCAAATTAGCGGAGACTAACAATGCTTTCAAACAAAGAGACGAGGCACGGTTTTATAGTATTAACACGTAGCACCTTTGACCGGACATCCACAGTCCATATCTAACACTTTTACATTAGACTCCATGCTGATGTCTACGACTTTCTTTTTACGGATGTAGTCACTTACCACTTCATAGACTGGACGTATCGCTTTTTCATCTAGGTTTTCACCTACATTTTGTAGGTTACCACCCCATGAAGAAACCCTATAGGTTTTTTCTAAGTCAATTGGCTTTCCACCGATCATAAAATCAGTGATACGCTTTCCTGACGGAGCAGATATAGTGATGCTGTAACTACCACCTGTGACTCTACTCATATCACCACCTTGTTGTAAGAGTGGGTTTGCGTTAAATACATTATCTGCAATGTCTTCCATCAATTTTGCAATCACTTTACCTTTGAGGTCAAACGTATAAACCTCAGGATACGTGATCGCTGTCATCTCATAGACATTGTCTTTTAAAATGTCATCACCAGGAAGTACTGTTGTACCCCATCTATATCCTGGATTAAAGTTAATATCACATTTCATCTCGTCTTGAATTGCCATACCTATGAGCGAATCAAAAGTTGAATAGAAAGTATCTCTTTTATACAGTAGTCCTTTGGTTGTACCAAGCACTTCATTGAGCTCTTTATTGTAAGGTTTATACCATTTTTCAACCAAGTCAACCCCCGCTTTATCCGCAGGAATAAGATTTGAAGCTACAGGTATCAATTTAAAGTTATACCCTGCCACTTTTTTATCTTTTATATCTAAGTCAAGTCTTGAAATATACTTACCATGACTTCCAGAAATCAAGATCACTGTATCATTTACAATGATAGGCTCTGGGCTAGGATCATGTGTATGTCCACTTAAAATAAAGTCAACACCTGTCACTTTTTTAGCCAATTCCTGATCTACAGAGAATCCATCATGACTTAACACAACGATGGCATCTACTTTTTTCTCATTACGAAGTTCATTGACATACTCTTGAAGTGATTCATGACGAAGTCCGAAACTCCAACCTTCTGTGAACTTTTTAGGGTTTGCAGTAGAAGTAAACGGGAATGACTGCCCGATAATACCTATCTTAGCTCCACCAATCTCTTTAATCGTATATGGTGGGAAGATCAGCTCTTCAAACTCATCTGAGAATGGATCATTGTCAATAACATTTTGAGAGATAAAATCTCCTTTTAACATACCGATCAACTCTTGAACACGCTCTTTACCGTATGTAAATTCCCAGTGTCCAACCATCACATCTACACCCAAATAGTTTTGCGCATCTACGATGGCTTCACCATTGGTTTTAAGTGCCACTGCTGTACCTTGCCAAGTATCTCCACTGTCTAAAAGAAGTACATTCTCTGAACCTCTCTCTTTTTTCACATGATCAATGATTGGCTTCATATGAGCAATACCACCCATTTTTCCAAACTTTTTAGCAAGTTCAGCAAAGTCATTGTGTGTATCAAAGTACGCATCTAAACTTCCCGGAGCAATGCCATAGTATTTTTGGAAACTTTCACCACAAATAAACCCTGGTGTTCCTACCAAGTTTTTAGCAGAAATAAGCGTAGATGGCTCTCTCCAGTAAAGTGGCTTAAGGTGTGCATGTAAGTCACAGATGTGAAGTATCGTTGCTTTACCTTTTGCTTTAAAATCTACTACATCAGAAAAAGTCAATTTTTTGATACGTTCTTTACCTGCTTCACCGGCAAAAAGATTTGTTCCTCCAGTTGCACCTAATATACCTAGGGATGCTGCAATCTGTAGGAAGTCTCGTCTATCTATTTCCATTTTATCCCCTTATCTTTTCAAACCAGGGATGGCTATGGCTTTTTTCTTATCTGCTGCAAGCGTAGTCACGTATACTTCAAGTGCTACCATCTCTTTAGACCCTATAGGGATGACTTTAAGCAATGCATTTTTCATACACCCCTGAAATCTTCTTTGTGTTGATCTTAAACTTGACTTTGTCATACGGTATGCAGGCCATGTACCAGCAACATTATTCTCACCCAAATCTGGAAGAGGTTGTGTTCTAAGTACTTGTCCTACGATATCTGCACTATGGCAAGAGTTACAAGAAAGCCCTCTTCCCCCTCTTGCTGTCATATAGTGTTTTTTACCTACCGCATAGGCTTCTTTTATATGATCATCTGCTTCTACATCTATGTTAATCACTTCGTCATTTGCTAATGATTTCACATAGGCAAGCATCGCAAACATTTTTCCACTTTTAAGTTTTGTTTTCTCTTTACCTTGTTCAACTTGCATAGCTTGCATGACTTGATCAAGTCCTACAACATTCCCAAGTTTCTTAATATATCTTGGGAATCCTGCAATATATTTAGGTAAATCTTTTTCTGAAACTTCTAGGAATTTTGCCAATGCAGCTTCTCCTCCTAGTGTTTCCTCTAGTATCTCTCCACCCTCTTCAACAAAAATATCTGCAGGGTTGTTTTCTAGCATCTCTGTATACATCGCTCTATCAGCATCACTCATAGCAAACTGTTCACCGGCACTTACCGATACAGTTCCCATAGTTGCCAAAAGAGCTAAAGGTAATATTACTCTTTTCATTGCTTATCCTTTTGGCTTAAGTTTTTTACTCTTCGAATTTTTCTCACCTGTATTGTCTGTATAGTCAACCGTTATCTTACCTGCACCAGGTACTTTTAGGTTTACTGAGAAATAAGGGTTTGTTGAAACAGTTTCCCATACTTTCATAGTTGTAAATGCTTTCCCGTCTAAAGAGAAAGTAATATTATCTATAAAATGCGCCGGTATAATATTTCCTGTTTTTTTATCTTTTTGTAAACCAGTATCCATCGGGTGAATAACGATAAAGTCAACTTTTACGATATCTCCCGCTTTGTACTTTTTAGGTTTGATCTTAATCATCGATTTTCTTGCTTCTGCCATCTCATTTCCTTTTCTATCTATTATTTTCCTTGAAAAAAGATCTATACTCTTTTCAATTCCTCTCACTAAAACTTAATGCTTTAAAAAAACATCATATGAATAAAATCAACCACAACCACCAATAGTTACTTTTACACTTTTCGCTGATCTCATAAATGTACCATTGCTAAGTTCTACCAAGGCAACAACATCTTGAGTACCACCAAGTTTAACTCTGGTAGCAAAATAACCTCGTCCATTTAATGGTGTCAACATGACATCTGCACATCTTGCGTTACCATTTTTAGTACTCAATACATGAATTGCTTTCACATAGTTGCTTTCTTCCATAGGATTGTCTACTTCAACTTTAACAGGGACAACCGCACCATTTTCTGCGATTTCTGGTACTGTCAATTTCACTTTATCGCTATCTGCAACTGCTTTACCACCAGTAATGGCTTCAACTGCTGCTGCATATGCTAAAATATTTCCACCTTTTGGTGCTTCTTTTGCAAATAATGCCGAAGGCGTAATTGTTGCTGCTACAGCCGATGCTGCACAGATACTTTTTATAAAATTTCTTCTTTCCATTCTCTATTCCTTTTACTTTTTCTTTTTTTCTGATACAACGTACGCAGTGTAATCACAAATCTCTTGCTCATTAAAGAGTCCTGTAGTAAGATTAACTGTCATGTGTGTATTGGCATTATCAATTCTAGGATCTGCAATTTTCTGATAGACAAATTGTGTATCTCTTGCTTTTGTATCTAAGAACATTGCCTTATATCCTGTAAGACTAGGACCGATGTTTCCTGGACCTTTTGCACCTTCGATGTCATGACATGCTACGCAGTTACCATACTGTTTTGGCTTTTTTGTCACTTTGCCATCTTTACCTTTTTTCTCAATAAACTTGGCCAATCCTGCTGGTGCAGGTTTTTTTGCTTTTTTACCATTGAGATTATGGAACATATATTCCCCTCTAGCGATTGCCTTAGGATCTGTGAGATTACAGCTCTTTGGCATTGTGTAGGCTTTAGCCGCAGGGAACAGATCTTTCTCTATCAGTTTGCTTGCATCTGGCATATCATATGCTTTTGTCAAGTCCGCAGCACATAGCGATGCTGAAGCTGATAAAAACAATGTTGCATAGGCAAGACATTTAATTTTTGTATGCATTCATACTCCTTTTAATTTGGTTTAAAAAAGTATCATAACAAAGGAGTGTAAAGAAAGTGTAAAAAAGTAGATAACTATTTATAAATTTTTTTTATTTGTAAATAGTTATGTTTAATGTGCTGTTTTGTTACAGTAGAAATAAGGGAGAAATGACTAAAAAATATAGCGGAATCTTGTACCTTCACCCATGACAGAACTTACCGTTAAAAGAATATCCTCTTCATCTATGATCTTCTTAACAATGTTTAAGCCTATTCCAAAGCCACCCTTCGCTTCATTTTCTCTATAGTAACGTGAAAATATTTTAGTGGTATCTTTTATCCCCACACCATAGTCCTTTACTTCAAACACAATATGCTCATCTTCCATATATGCATTGATCTCGACATGGCTGTTGTCATTACTGTATTTGATCGCATTTGAAATAGTATTGTCAACAATTCGCTGTAATTTAGTTTTAGAAAACATATGAGTTAAACCTGGGAGTATATTGGTTTTTAAATTCATTGACTTAAGATTTGCAACTTCCTGGAAATAATCTACTCTATTTTGAATGAATTCACTAAAATCCAATAGGCTTATTTTATGATCAATTCTTCCTTCTTTCACAAGATAATCCATGTCATTGTAAATAGTTGCAAGTGTTTTTGAAGCGGACTTGATACGCCACAAGTATTTATTTTCACCATATTTATTGGCAAAAAGATCAGAATTCAGGTTGATGATACTCAAAGGAGTATTGATCTCATGCATAGAATCTTTGATGAAATTATCAAGCTGTACATTGAGTTTTTCAAAAGGTCTTGAAAAATTCCTAAGTAATAGAAATGAAAATATAAATAAAGCAATCACAATGGCAATCATGATCATCGTGGCAAAAAGGTAAATATTATTGGCAGTATGTACGGTAGAAACCAATAAATAGCTTGCATCGAAATAATAAGAAGGAAGAGTATAAACATAATAATAACGATTTCCTTTTTGATGAAAACCTTCTGTAAATGACAAAGGTTCAAAATCTAAAGTCGTAAATACAGTTTGATACTTGCCATTATAGAGGGCTGCTTTATACTCTTTATACCTTGGGAAATGATATACTTTATCTTCATTTTGATAACGCTGCATAGAAGTAATAATTTTTTTTGCTTGTACTTCAAGCGAAAGTTTCACTTTCGATTCATCTATCTGTAAAAGTAGTTGTATATATACCATCAATGGAACTATAAGTAAAACAGCCAATATTCCGGTATAGATCAATGCATATTTACGAGCAAATTTTTCTCTATTAAAAATCAATACTGTACCCTACACCGCGTACATTTTTAATAAAATCTTTTTCAAGTTTTTTACGTAAATTACCTACTTGAACACGGATATTGGCCGAATCAACCCACTCACCCCATACCTCTTCCCAAAACATTTCACAACTCACAACAGATCCTCTTTTCTTGATAAGAAGTTCTAAGATCTTCGTTTCTGTTTTAGCAAGGACTACACTTTCATCATGTAAAGTAAGCTTCATCTTTTGAAGATCATACTTATATCCTGATGGCAGGTCTATGCTCTCTTCAGAAGAAGCAAAACATTGTAGTTTTACCACCTGTTCCACACGTAATTTCAATTCTGCAAGGTCAAAAGGTTTACGCATATAATCACAGGCACCACACTCATATCCACGAGTTAGATCATCTATATCTGTTAACGATGTAATGAATATAGCGGGCGTTTTATTCCCATCTTTACGCAGTTCTTCCAGCATCTCAAAACCATTTTTTTCACCGGGTACTTTCACATCTAAAAGTAACAGATCATAAACATTGTCGTAAATAGCATCATAGGCTTCATCTGAATGTGTATAACATTCAACTTCGTAACCACTGTCTTCTAAAAATTCTCTCATACTCAAAGCAAGTATTCTTTCATCTTCTAAAATCAATATTTTCATTTTATTATCCCTGACTTTTTCTCATTATGCTTATTCTCGATGATTATATCAATGAGCTCATCTTTGCTATATTTTAGCAGCACACGTTTCGCTTCTAATTCAAGTTCCTGCTTGTCATCTTGGTTTAGCTTTGGTAAAAGCTCTACTATATTTTTATCATACTCATTACGAAAACTGTCATGGGGAGTTTTCCATGCATCCACTACCTTCTCTATATCTTCATCTGAGAACTGTGTAAAAAATGACACACTTTGGTTTTTTTCCTCATATTTTTTAAGTGCATCTTCCGGGATACACAGTAAATACATACCAATTTGTTTTCCTTTTCCATTCAGCATCGGCTCATACAAATAAAGGATATTATCTTCATACTCATAATTCGTCATCAACAAACTTTCCCAGTCTAACATTTCTATGTTATCAAGATATTGTTGATTATAATTTTGATTTGAAAGCACATGTCCGTTTATAAGAGGAAAGTTACGCATCAATTCAGCCTTTTCCAAATACTGTTCATCCATCAGTGCAAAAAGTTCAATACCTTTTTTACGTAATTTCAAAGTAAACTCATCGATAAATTTAATCACTTCCAGATATCCAAGTACTCTATTTCCACTGCGTATAGGAATCGTTGCTTTTAAAGTGAGTAATCTACCTGTTTCCATTCCTACTTTGGGACGGGCATTTTTTTGGAGGGAATTCAAATCATCCCGAAACCACCAGATAGGCATCCCCTCATATCCTTCATCCCAACTGCGTGCAAAAATAAAAAAGTCGGGCGTGAGTATTTGGATCCGTAAGGTTTTTATATGTGTGTACTTTTTAAAACGTTCAGTAATTTTACTAAGGATCTGATACCCTTGAGCCTCATCATCATGGGTAAGTGCATTTTTAAGTTCTCCATCTTCAGACAGGGCTAAAGACAAGGAAAGTAGATCAACCATCTCATAATCAAGTCCCGCTCTAAAATTACTTACGATAGCGTCACCTAAACTGATGAGTCTGTCTTCTTTACTTTGCTGCACAAAGAAAAAAACGGAACTAAAAAGAAAGATCAAGACAACAAAAGTAATATAGAGTACTATTTTACTAATATACTTCTTTGGTGTACAAGATATTTTTTTCATAATTATGAACCCTTTATACCTGATCTATCTTGACAAAATGCTACGATACTAAGACTATATTTATGCTTAAATTGTATTTTATTCTTTTTTTACATTATAATGGTATGCTATCTCATATTTTAATTAAAGGTTCATCTATGAAAAAAATTATCTGTATGCTACTCATCAGCATGGGTATGTTACATGCTCAAGAGGGTTCTGCAAAAGTAGTGTATGATTTAACCACCAAAGACTTGAGTAATTTTGAACTACGTATTTTAAGCGCTGCGGTAGCAAATAAGGCACACTATGAAGGTTCCTTGCGTGAGCTAGATATTGCGGTTATTATACATGGGGGTGCCTACAAATTTTTCGTTAAATACCCGGAGCACAGTGAGTTTAAAGATGACAAAGCATTGGGTTCAACCTATAAAACTCTAGCAAAACGTATACAAACTCTGGCAACGACTTATGATGTTCAGTTCTTAGTATGCGGTTCAGGAGCACGTAAACATGGACTGGAGAAGAAAGATATCTACGACTTTGTAAAAATCATCCCTAATGCAAGCATAGGTTTAATAGACAAACAGAATGAAGGGTATGCTTATGTACCTGTAAGAGACTAATATAAAAATTCTCTCTTACTATATGAAAACCTTATACTCTAACATAGAATATAAGGTTTATCGCTACAGCGACATTAAAAATTATAAAATTGAGGTTTTATCACAGCAGGATTCAAACCTTATATCTTCTTAATCACAAAAGCACTATATTTTTGCTCACTTCCTTTTGGGGTCCGATGCAGCATATCTATCTGCTCTACTAACTCTAAACTTGAAGGTAATTCTTGAAGCATTTTTTCAGAATTATATTGGACAATATCTAGTCCTGCACATTGCTCTTGCCCACCTATAGAAAACGTATTTATAATTGCTACCCCGCCTGACAATAAACTCTCGTTCAATACGTCAAAATATTGTATTCTCTCTTTTTTTAGAAGTAAAAAATGAAATGCTGCTCTATCGTGCCATAGATGAAACTTTTGGCTTGTCTTGAAGTGCATAATATCTGAACAGTGATAGTCTGGAAGAGTGGATCTATGCAAAAGTCTATTTTTCACAATATCAAGAGAAGTTTTTGCTGTATCCAGCAGTGTAATGTTTTTATATTCATTGTCTATTAACATGTCTACAAGGAGTGATGCACCAGATCCTACATCTATAATGAAATCCTCTTTTTTCGCATACTGTTCGATAAGCATAAACGAAGTTTTTGGTGTATCCTGATGCCATAGAACCTGCGTATAATCTTTCGTTTTGAAGATTCTATCCCAATGCTGTTCTCTTAATGTATCAGAGGGAATTTTAGTCGCTTTAAATGTAGCACCACAAGTCGAATCTGCTGTTTTATAATGTGTTAAACCTGTACATGCTACATCTCTAAAGCCTGATTTGCTGATTATCTCTATTAATTCATTTTCTCGTAGTGTTCCTGCTACACAGTTCGCCCAATCATCTTCATTTTCGTTACAGCAAGTTGAACTACTTTCAAGTGAACAACTTTCATTTGTATCGGAGATATCGATCATATCGGCAAAATATATCTTCCCTTCAGGCTTTAAAATTCTATATATCTCGGCAAATACACTCTCTTTACAACTGGTAAGGTTTATAGCTCCATTCGAGATCACCACATCCACACTCTCATCTTCAATATCTATCGCTTCAAAATTACTCTCTAATACCTCTACATTTGAAAAGCCGGAGAGAGAAGCATGATATCTTGCTTTCTTAACCATTTCTGGTGTTATATCTACACCAATCACACTGCCCTGTTCTCCAACCAATAATGCAGAAACCAAAAGATCAACACCTGCGCCACAACCCAGATCTATAACAACATCACCTTTTTGAATATCAGCTCCGTCAAAGGGATTACCGACTGCCGCACAAAACTCCCAAATCTGAGATGGAATGGTCACTATCCATTCATGTTTGTATCCATGGGCTTGTGCATTTTTCAAACCTTTTTCCCAGCCAAAATCTTTACTAGGATTTTGTGCCAACTCGGTATATAGTTCAATTATCTGCACATTGTCTGCCATTACTTATATTTCACTCTCTTTTTTATTTACAAGTTCATCCTCTTCCATAAACAGATATCCAGCTCTTGCCCAGCCCTTTAGCCCTGCCGATAAGTTATAAACATGCTTATAACCTAACTGTTTTAAGGTCTCCGCAGCCAATAATCCTCTAAATCCAGAACGACAGAAGGTAATGACTACAGATTCTTTGTTATCAATAATTTTATGTATTTTCAACTCTAGATTTCCTCTTGTCATAACATAACTTTCATCATCAGTAGGAATGGTAACTTTATTTTTGGAAGAAGGCTCCCTTACATCTAAAAGAATGATCTCTTCGCCTTCATCTAACATCTTTTTTAGAACAGCAGGACTCATCTCTTCAACTGTGTCTTTTGCTCTTTCCATCATAACATCTACAGCAGCTATCCCTGAGCCTGTACAAGCAACTTGATTACAAGCTGTTGGATGTAATTTCTCCTCTTTCATATAGTTAGAAACAAAGAGTGTATCTATATCTATTTTATCAGAAATGGATGTATCATAATCCACTTTTGTTTTACAAGAAGGTGTAGTTTTAAAAGTTTTAAGAGTAGTCTTTTTTTGCAGCTCTTTTTTCTTTGTTAAATTGGTGTCACAGGTACCTGTAGCACAACTTTCAGCACTTGGTGCAGTATCAAATACTTTATCTCCCCATTGTGGGAAAGAGAGCATAACAATAGAAAATAATGTCACGATTGCTAAAAAAGTTTTACTCGAAAAAAATCCTTGTTTCTCATCACACGAACACTCCAACTCTTTAGATGGTTTTAATTTGTCATACCATGCATAGAGTAAAACGATAATAGTAAATATGACTATATAGTTATGATATGGAGCTAACCATGAGAATGAAGAGGCAAGTGTACTTGACCCTGCCAAGACAGCTAAAATAGGGGTAATACAACACAAAGATGCGGCTATTGTTGCGCCTAAAGCAGCTAATATTTTTTTATTTGACATTTAATACCTTCAGTTAATCTATTTAGCTTATTAGCTAAATTTATTTTGTATTCTACAAATTAGCGACTTAAATTAAAGTTAATTGTCTAAATTGCTAAATAGATTTTCTTTAGCTATAATGAGTCAAAAATAAACAAGGTCATACTATGCTTAATATGGATGATAAAATTAAAATTTTTAAAGCATTAGGAAATGAAACCCGTTTTAAAATCTTTAAAAATATATTTACGGGTGGGTATGCCTGTTCAATTGATGAGAAACAACCCAAAGATGACATGATCGCACAGGCTACTTGTGTCACAAGTATTGCTGAGCATTTTGATTTTGCGTTACCGACAATATCTCGTCATCTTAAAGAACTGAAAGATGCAAAGATCATAACAATGACAAAGAGTAAAAACAAAATCTATATTGAGCCAAATATAGAAACCATGAAAGAGATAGCGGGATGCTTTAATGTTTTAGTTGAAGAGTATGAAAAAGGAGTGCTATTTCAGTTTGACAATACCAAATGAAAGATTTTACAATCTTATTCGATAAAGCCTGTTAATATCTTTTTCACCTCTGCTTCTACAGTTTCCAATACTTACCTATTTATATAACCTTATAATCTAACATATTTTATAACGTTTATCGCTATAAAAACATTTAGAGACCATAAATATGCAACCAAATATACAAAATACTATCCTATTTTAGCGTTTATCCAGACTCTAAAATATTTATTTTTACAGCTTTATCTATCTTCTGCTACACTACGGTTATAAAAGACTAAGGGTTATAAATGAATATGCAAGATAAATCAGATGAATGTACAAAAAAGTTTCTTGAAAAAGCGGAGGAAAAAATGGAGGATACTTCAAAAATACCTTCACATGCAATAACTAGATACTGCCGTATGCTAATAATCTATTGTGATACAGAAGGTAAAGTAACGGAAAGCTTTAGAAACTCAATGGATAAATGTATTAAAGAAATAATATCAGTAGATGGCATGGAAGAAATTTTTAATGAATGCAATGAATGTCCGGAAATATAATCTAAGTAGACCTAATAAAAAGAAAGAGAGCCATGTAATAATGCATGGCTCTCTCAAAATACCTGGATCTTCCTTCTAAGTATTAAATAGCGATTACGTGTATATTTGGATCGAGTTTATCTCTAAGTGCATTTTGTATGGCATAGAGTGTACCCGTACCGGAACTAGAACAGTCACTGCAGGCACCAAGATAACTAATGTAAACCACAAACATCTCACCCTCTTCTTTTACATTAATTATATCTATATCCCCACCATCACTGTGGAGAAACTCTCTTACCGTGTTATCAATCGCAATATCAACAGCAATGATTTTCTCCCCTGTACTTAACTCATTAAACGGTTTATCAGATAGAGCATCTTCTGCTTCTTGTTGTTCTGCCAATGATTTTCGTTGTGCTTCAATTAGCGCTAAAAGGTATTCTTTGCAACTAACGTCTGAAGATCCTGCTTTTGTATACTCCGCAAGTGTTTCAAGTGTTTCAATGTTATGTAACGCTATGGACTCTTTTATAGAGGCACTGCTCATTGGGCTATCTTTACAAGGGATAGTTTCTTCTTCATGGGTTAGTGAGGCACGAATATACTTTTTTACAGCCAGCTTTGCAGCATCAATTGCAAAAGTGATTGCATAGCTTTCAGAAGATGGGAGTGCTTCTACCTTGGGGTTGTCTCGCAGAAGGCGTTCCAAAGCTTGGTACGTGATGTTCTCCACCTCTGGCATATTTTTATTTGCACATATCAGCGCCAGCATATGATTTACTGCGATACCAGACCGTACGCCATCATAAGTATAACGTGCCAGGACAATGGTCTCCTCATGTGTGTTTACAGCCCAATGTAGTGTAAGTTTATAACCTAGTGCTTCATCTCCATAGGTGTAGCTAAAAAGTGAGGCACCTAGTTCTTTGGCTTCTTCTTCAGAGATGGTACCTGAATATTTGGGGTCGCTTATAAACATCTCTACTTTGATACCATACTCATTATTTGTTTGTTGATCCATGTTTTTCCTTTAGGATATAATGCCCACTTTAGCAAGCTAACCTAAAACTAGGCTAAACTACAACTAAAAAACAGAAATACATGCAGATAACTTTATTGAAATACCTATAAATGCAAGTCTGTGCCTTGGTTTATAGCACTTTATATCTCTAAGGCTGGATTGTTTTTTTAGAAGTAAAGAATACAAATGATGTAACATTGCTATACTTTCTTATACTAATAGTGTTCCAAACTATAATAAGATTTTTTTATGAACCATTAAGCTGAACCAAATACATCGAAAGTATAATTTTATATATATAAGGAAGAAGAAATGAAAAAGTTAATACTGGCATTAATACTGCTAACAGGAATAAATTTAAGTGCCGATGAGTATAAAAAAAATCAAATAGCTTGTAATAAGGGTGATGCTAAGGCCTGTAATACTCTTGGATCAATGTATGATGAGGGATATGATTATGGAAAAGCGAAATCACTATACAAGAAAGCTTGTGATGGAGGTAATGCTGATGGCTGTGCAAATCTTGGGAAAAGGTATGAACCTAAAACGGGTACAAAAAAGCAATATGCTAAATCTATAAAGCTTTATCTAAATGCCTGTGATGCGGGAAGTGCTCTTGGTTGTGCATATCTTGGGAGTATGTATGAGTTAGCTAACGGTATACAAAAGGATTTCACTAAAGCGATAGAGCTTTATGTAAAATCTTGTGGTGGAGACAGTGCTCTTGGTTGTGCATATCTTGGGAACATGTATGAACATGGTAAGGGCATTAAAGAAGATCGTGTCAAGGCAGAAGATTTTTATACGAAGAGTTGTTATGGTGGCAATGGTGTAGGTTGTTATAATCTTGGTGTTATGTATTATGAATCACAAAGTGAGGCGGATGATCATTCAGTAGTTAAAACACTTTTCCGTGAAGCATGTGCTCTTGGTGAGATTTTGGGATGTCAAAACTATAGACTTCTAAGTAAAGAGTAATATCCTGTTTAATTAACAGCAGTTATATTAGAGAGAAAGAGGTTTATGCCTTAAGTGAACATATTAAGATATTTGGGAGTATAATACTTCCATGAAAAACCTCCGAAATGCACTTTTACTTAAACAACTCTATCAACTCAAACAGTTAGGGTATAAATATACATCCGTAACACCATACAAAGAAGATGAACAGGAGCTTAGACTTCCTAATACACTGGAGTCTTTGAAAAAGCAAGCCATGGAGTGTCATCTGTGTGAGCTTAGTAAAAGTCGAAACAAAGTCGTATTTGGAGAAGGTAATCAACAAGCAGATATACTTTTTATCGGTGAAGGACCTGGGACGACAGAAGATAGTTCAGGTAAACCTTTTGTAGGTAGATCTGGAGAACTGCTCACTAAGATGATAGAAAATGTATTGCATGTTTCTAGATCTGATGTCTACATCACAAACATTGTGAAGTGCCGTCCTCCAAATAATGTAATACCTACCCCGGTCCAAGCCCATACCTGTCAACCCTATTTAATGAAACAGATCGAACTTATTCAGCCAAAGCTCATCGTAACGCTTGGTGAAACGGCCTATCATTATCTTACTGGTGATGATACAGAGATAAGTAAGGTCAGAGGACACATACATAAACAAAATGCGTATACAGTTATACCTACTTATCATCCTAGTTATTTACTGAGAAATCCAAGTGCTAAAAAAGAAGTGTTTGATGATCTCTTAAAAGTAAAAGAGTTGATGGATAAATAATAAATATCATGTCACGACTAAGTTCATAACATGATGGATGAGAAGTTCTTACGCTTCTCTTGCTTTTGTAATGATTTCTTCAACGATAGACGGATCTTCAAGTGTTGAGATGTCTTGAGTGATCTCCTCATGTTTTGCTACAGAACGTAAAATTCTTCTCATGATCTTACCTGAACGTGTTTTTGGCAACCCAGGTACTTCAATAATGTGATCCGCTTTAGCAATGTTTCCGATCTCAGTTGCGAGTAGATCATTGATATGGTTCTTAATATCTTTGTTGATATGCCCCTCTTTTAGTACAATATAGATGAAAATAGACTCACCTTTAATGTCATGTGGACGGCCTACTACAGCAACTTCTGCTACAGAGTCATCTTTTTTTACTGCTGCTTCGATCTCAGCTGTTCCCATACGGTGACCAGAAACATTGATAACATCATCTACACGACCTGTGATCGTAATGTAGCCATCTTCATCAAGTACTGCACCATCACCAGAGAAATAAACTGGCTTGCCGTCTTTTACTGCATCACCAAAGTATGCTTTTTTATAACGCTCAGGATCATTCCAAATATTTCTGAGCATAGCCGGCCAAGGCTTCGTAATACAGAGTAACCCCGTCTCACCTACTTTTTTAGGTGTTCCATCAGGATCGATGATCTCCGCCATGATACCCGGAAGTGCAAACGTCGCACAGGCAGGCTTGATAGGTGTAGCACCAGGAAGTGGAGATATCATATGTCCACCTGTCTCTGTCTGCCACCATGTATCAACGATGGCACAGTTAGAGTTACCTACTGTTTCATAGTACCATTTCCATGCCGGTGGATCGATAGGCTCCCCTACTGTTCCAAGTACTTTAAGTGAAGAAAGATCGTATTTCTCAGGTTCATGCTCACCCATTTTATGAAGTACACGGATAGCTGTAGGTGCAGTATAAAACTGAGTGATCTTATGATCTTGAACCATTTTCCACGCACGTCCAGCATCTGGGTACGTCGGTACACCTTCAAACATGAGTGTAGTCGTACCTGCTGCAAGAGGTCCATAAACAATATACGTATGTCCTGTGATCCAACCAATATCAGCTGTACACCAGAAAATATCATCACCTTTTACATCAAATACCCATTCCATCGTCATTTGAGCCCAAAGAATGTACCCTGCTGTTGAGTGTTGAACACCTTTAGGTTTTCCTGTACTCCCTGAAGTATAAAGTAGAAAAAGTGGGTCTTCACTGTCCATCAGTTCAAAAGGACATTCTGCATGCTGCGAAGTGATCAGCTCATTGTAGTTATGGTCTCTACCCTCTACCCACTCTATCTCTTCATTGTTTCTCTTTACAACTAGTACAGCTTCAATGCTATCTCCACCTTGATTGAGTGCTTCATCAACCACTTGCTTAAGCATATATGGTTTTCCTTTTCTATAAGCACCATCGGCAGTGATAACGATCTTAGCCTCTGCATCTTCGATACGGTCCTTCAGTGCTTCTGCAGAGAATCCCCCAAATACAATAGAGTGAATAGCACCGATACGTGCACAAGCAAGCATTGCATAAGCTGCTTCAGGAATCATCGGCATATACAGAACAACCCTGTCACCTTTTTGTACATTGAATTCATGTCTAAGCAGGTTTGCCATTTTATTGACGTGAAGGGAAAGCTGCGCATAGCTAATATGCTCCACATCTCCTCTATCACCTTCAAATAAGATGGCTGTTTTATGTGCTTTATCTGCTAAGTGTCTATCGATACACTGGTTCGAGACATTAAGTTTACCATTGGTAAACCACTCATAAAAAGGAGCGTTACTTTCATCCAGTACTTTATCATAAGGTGCCAACCAATCGATCTTCTCATCGGCAAACTCTTGCCAAAAACCCTCATAGTCTTCTAGGGCTTTATTGTGTAACTTCCAACAAGTGTCCATACTCCCAATTGCAGCATTTAAAGCAAACTCAGGATTTGGATTGAAAATTTCTTTAGTCATTAAAATTCCTTTATATGTGTATTAGAATTATTCTATCATAAATCAAAGGCAAATCAAATGGGAAGAAGAAAGAAGATTTAAATAGGAGCGAGATACTCCTATTTGTAACGTGTGCTAATAGTTGACTTAAACGATCTCTATTTTTTCTACTACATCTAGACCAAATCCTGCCAGTCCAACAAACTCTGTATCTTTGTTTGTAGTAAGCAGATTAATGTTTTTAATACCAAGGTCCTTAAGTATCTGTGCACCGACACCAAACTCTTTAGCTTGTTCATTAGAGATTACTTTAGTGTCAAGGAAGATGAGTGTTCCACCATTGGTCTTTAAATAATCTATAGAGTTATTAAGTGCATTAAAACGTTTATCATCAAGCACAAGCCCAATGTCTGTACCTATGTTATGAAACTTCACATTTGCAGTTTCATGTGCTTTGTAAAACTGTATAACAGTATGTGTTCTCTCGAGGTGGTCAGTATAAGTGATCTTCTCTACTTTAATACCTCTAAGTTCACTCTCCTCTTCTTTTACACGTTTTATAAGTTTTTCATGGGCTAAACGATACTCAACAATGTCTGAAATGTAAACAATGGCCATATCATGCTCTTTTGAAAAGATCTCAAGGTCATCCATACGTGCCATCTTTCCATCATCTTTGATGATTTCACAGATAACAGCAGCAGGAGCAAGTCCAGCCAGTTTACAAAGGTCTACTGAACCTTCTGTGTGTCCTGTTCTAACCAATACCCCGCCATCTTTTGCGATAAGTGGAAAGATATGCCCCGGACGTACAAAGTCTTCGCTAACCGTTTGAGGATTTGCAAGTTTAGAGATACAATCATCTCTTTCAGCTGCAGATATACCAGTCTCAGCATTGGTAGAGTCTATAGATACAGTAAATGCTGTCTCATAGTTAGATACATTGTTACTTACCATGGGTATGAGGTCAAGCTTAGAAGCTATCTCTTTTGTTATAGGTGTACAGATGAGTCCTCTGGCTTCTTTTGCCATGAAGTTTACCATATCAGGTGTAGAGAAAGTCGCCGCATATACAAGGTCACCCTCGTTTTCACGATCTTCGTCATCCATCATGATGACCATTCTTCCTCTTTTTACCTCTTCTATAGCTTTCGCTACTCTTTTTATCGCTTCACTTGACATTCACATACTCCCAAATCTTTTATACTTCATATATTATTGTTAATAGTATTATACCTATGTCGGACTTCACTTAAGAAACTTTTTTAACTTTTTTTTAAATCCTCTTGACATGTGAAGCATTTGGTGATATAATGCCGTCCACATAAGCAGTAAGCTTCTGAAGATTGGGGTATCGCCAAGCGGTAAGGCACTAGTTTTTGGTACTGGTATCGGGGGTTCGAATCCCTCTACCCCATCCACCGACTTTTTTTCATAAAAAGTCAAAATCCTGTCGCGGGATAGAGCAGTTTGGTAGCTCGTCGGGCTCATAACCCGAAGGTCGTAGGTTCAAATCCTGCTCCCGCAACCACTTTTTTGTAAAATGCTCGTTGAGCATAGGTGCAATTGAAAGTATAGTGGACTAGGGTCCAACAATATAAAAAGCCCCTGCTTGTAAGGGGCTTTTTTCGTTTTCGCGATACTTAAAAGGGCTTTAATGCTCTTTTTTTATTTATGGAGTCGTGTTTTGTCACAAATTGAACAAAAATTAACTCAAATGCTTACACCAGCAGCTGAATCGTTAGGATTTGAAATGGTAGGTGTAGAATTTGTTAGAGCCGGTAAGCATTCTACCTTGCGTTTATTCATTGATCACCCTGAAGGTATCAGTGTTGAAAATTGCGCAGATGTATCACAACAAGCCAGCGCAATATTGGATGTAGAAGATCCAATTAATACCGAATATAATTTAGAAGTCTCTTCTCCCGGTATGGATCGTCCATTATTTAAAGCGGCACATTATGCAGCTATCGTTGGTGAAGTCGTGGCAGTGCGTTTACGTATGCCATTAAATGATAGAAGAAATTTTAAGGGCACCTTGGTATCATGTGATAATGATAACATTGTGGTTGAAGTTGATGGTCAATCTTATACGTTGGCTGTAATGAATATTGAAAAAGGTAATCTTGTCCCGGTCTTTGACTAGGTTCATCAAAATAGGAATAGAGTATCATGAGTAAAGAGATCTTATTAGTTGCCGAAGCGGTTTCAAATGAAAAACAAGTACCCAAAGAAAAAATCTTTGAAGCCCTTGAAATAGCAATATCTACTGCCACCAAAAAGAAAAATCAAGGCGATATTGAAGTGCGTGTAGCTATTGACCGCACAACAGGCGATTTTGATACATTTCGTCAATGGTTAGTTATTGCTGATGACCAAGAACAAGAAAACCCATACGCAGAGATGACTATTTCAGCCGCACAAATTGATGAGCCTGACATTCAGCTAGGTGATTTTGTTGAAGAACAAATCGAATCAATTAAATTTGACCGTATTACGACACAAACAGC
>JAGSGJ010000031.1 GCA_023955225.1 Sulfurovum sp. | reverse complement strand
TTCTGTGCTTTGGTTAGGTCAAAACTTTCCTATAGATAGAGAAAATCTTAGAAAAAATGCTTCACATGAATTTACGCAAGACAATCTTTTTTCAACACTACTTGGACTTTTTGATGTTCAGACTGAAGTATATGAAAAAGAGATGGATATCTTAGAGTTTAGTACTCAATAAAAGATTAGAACTTTGCATTCAATTTCTTTTTTAAAATAATCTTTCCTGCTTCCACTCCGGGTTGGTCATAAGTATTGACATCTATGAGTTCTCCCATTAATGAAGTAAGAAGTTCATAGTAATAGATAAGAGATCCTATAGAGTTTTCATTCACCTTTGGAAGAATAATACTGTCAAGAGGAATATCTTTTTGTGCTTTTAATGATTCCATGACCGAGTCACACTGCATGTTAATGAGTTTTGAAAAAGGGAGATCGTTTAGGGTATCAAGGATTTCTAAATGAGGTAAAGTGATATTTGGAATGCGGATATTGTCATCAAAATCTTCAATTTTAATGAAAGTGACAGATTTATCTCTGGTTCCTTCCATGATAAGCAGAAGAAAGGAATGCTGATCTTTGGGACCGATAAGACCAATAGGAGTAAGACCTACATGAAATGCACTATGGCGTTGTTGTTTCCCTAAGCTCTCACCCCATAGTTGTACATACCATTCACAGAAATATTTGAGTGTTTCAGAGTAGGCAAAAATACAGTTGATATTATACTCGGCATGATTTTTTGCATAAAAGACAGCTTTTTTCAGAAGTGTATCTTTCAGGTACCCATCGTTAAAAAAGCTTTGTTTTATGGTCTTTGCACCATTTAAAAGTGCTTGTATGTCAATGCCGCATAAGGCTAAGGGGACAAGACCTACTGTGGAGAGTACAGAGAACCTTCCTCCTACATTGTTGGGAAGGTGAAGCACAGCAGCATTGATCTCGTTGGCATACTTTTCAAGGGGAGAGTTAGGATCCGTGATGAAAGTATAGGCTGAAGGATCACTTTGAAGCGAATAGATGTATTTATAGATAGAGAAAGTCTCTACAGTATTTCCTGATTTGGAGATCACCAGGAAATGGGTTTTTTGAAGGTCTATTTTTGAAAGCAGGGTGGTGATATTGATAGGGTCTGTACTTTCAAAAAAGTAAAGTTTTCTTGATAGTCCGTTCAGTGGTTTGATAAATTCATATATGGCCTTGGCACCTAAAGAACTTCCTCCGATCCCAATCACTGCGATAGCCTCTACCGTATCTGAAATTGAATCACAATACTTTAGTATAGGAGTGATATCTTGATCTGGAAGCGTATAATACCCAATACTCTTTTGTTCCTCTTCTATAGCCTGGAAAGCTTTTTTTTGTACATGCTCATCTTTTGAAGTAAAATAAAGTTTATTGGTCATAGTAAATGCTTTGCCTGCATGATGAGCGCATTGACTTTTGATTCATACTCTTTTGCCAATGCTTCATCGGTGGATTCAAATCGAGTGACTAGTACAGGTGTGGTGTTGCTTGCTCTAACCAGTCCCCAACCCTTTTCAAAGTTGATACGTACACCATCTACATCGATGATGTTAAGAATTTTAGGGAAATCTGCAGGTGGGTTTATGAGAAGTTCTTTGACTTTGTCTATAATCGAAAACTTCTCTTCTTCTGTAGTTTCTACTTTTATCTCTTCTGTGGAGAAAACTGTTGGAAGTGCATCAATCTCTTTATCTAGATCAATCCCATCGTGAATGAGTTCTAGCATTCTAAGTGTTGCATAGATGGCGTCATCATAACCAAAGTAACGGTGTTTAAAGAAGATATGCCCACTTACTTCACATGCCAAGTCAGCATTTGTCTCTTTCATCTTTACTTTTAAGTTAGAGTGACCGGTTTTATACATGATGGCTTTTGCACCACGACGTTCAAGTTCATCATACATAACCTGTGAACATTTGACCTCACCAATGACTGTAGGGTTTTGCATCTTCATAGCATAGAGCAGTGCCATTTGGTCACCTTTGATATTATGCTTATGCGTCAGTACAGCGATACGGTCAGCATCACCATCGTAAGCAAAAGCGATGTCGCCATCTTTGGCTAAAGCTGCTTTTACATCCGCAAGGTTTTCTTCTACTGAAGGGTCCGGGTGATGGTTGGGAAAAGTACCATCTGGTTCAAGATAGAGGCCTGTGTAATTAAATTCCAAAGCATCAAAAATATCTGTAATGACAGTGTCTGCAACACCATTACCACCATCTATAATGATTTTTTGAGGGAAGTTCTTGAGGTGGTCAAACTCCTTTACCATAAAGTTTATGTAAGGTGTTTTTACATCTATATCTGTTTTTGTAGTATCGTCTTCAATGAGGATATCTTGATTGGCTACGATCTCATCACCTAGGGCATAAATATCGCTACTAAAAAAAGGACTTTTATCAACAGTCATTTTAAAACCGTTATATTCGCTGGGATTGTGTGAACCTGTGATCATAATGGAAGCATCTGTAGTGATACCATCAAAATCAATGTAGTTGCTATAGTAGTTTACCGGGGTAGCGACCATACCCATATCTAACACTTTACATCCAGCAGCATTGAGTCCGGAAGTAAGATAGTCTCTTAATATGGGAGAGTGGGAACGGGCATCATAACCGATGGAAACGACTTTGTCTCCAGCAATCTTTTGACCTAGGTAATAGCCTATTAGTTTGACAGATTTCTCATTGAGTTCTTTTTCGAAAATCCCACGGATATCATACTCTCTAAATATACTTTTTTCTATCGTGTCTGCCATTATTTTTCTTCCCCATCTCCGGTGTCACCGGTAACTCAAATACACTCAAGCTAACTTCTTTAGATTTAGATTAAGTATGAAAGTATAACACTAAAAACTAAGTTTCATCCCACCATAAAAGCTGTTATTGAATGTTCTATTATCTGTATCATACTCTGTGTCTATATTACGATAGCCTGTAAAGAGATGAACATTAGTAATAATTTCCATATCTGCCTCTACTCTAAATTCAGTATAGCTTTCTGCATCACTAAAGGAAAGAACAGAAGGTGCATATGCAAGACTTGTCGCCAGTGAAGTTGTAGGTATACTGTAATTTAACGGAAGTGTATATTTTGCTTTTGCAACGAAAGGAATAGCTATGAAATTATCGGCAAAAACGGATTTTATTCCTAGTCCAAGTGCAAGTCCTTCTACGCCCTGGAAAGTACTTTCTGCACTTACCCCTACAGTCGTTAAATTGTCACCATCAGTATGAAGGTAAGAAGCATCAATCGTATACGAAGTACTATCAGAGTAATAAGTGAAAGTGTTGAGATCAATAGAAGCAAGTACTTCTAGATCTTCATCGTTGATATTCAGTCCAACATTACTTTGGGCATGAAGGAGTCCAAGAGAGAAAAGAGTAGTTAAGCAGAGTTTTTTAAAGTACATGACAGACCTTTGATATTTATTCATATAATGATATCATAATTTTCTTGATACTCGTTAGTCTGCAGGTCTATAGTTTCTTTCTTTCTCCAGTTTTTCTTGTTTAATTTTCTCTTTATATGCTTTTTTCTTTTCTTGCATCATAGCAGCATCTTGTAAATCTTCTTCGTTGTCATGGCGTACAGCATCTATAAATTTACTGTGGTCGTCAAATTGACCTGTTCTAACTGCCCAGAGTAGAGCTACGAGGCCTATGGCACCTAAAAATGTAGAGACACCTATCATTAAAATGACTATATTTTCTGACATTGTCTATCCTTCTTTTCGCACAAAAGCAAAGCTCCTGTGCAATTCACCTCACTTTGGGCACTAAATGCCCATGCATGGAAACCACTAAATGGTTTCTCGTAAAAGATTCGCCCTTGGCTCATTTTTTTTCCTTAAATTTTAAACTTTTTATACGCATAGAGTTACCGACCACAACTAATGAACTTAAACTCATAGAGAGTGCAGCCACAAGAGGGTTTACAAATCCCGTAACGGCAAGTGGAACTGCAACGATATTATACAACAATGAAAAACCAAGGTTTTCTTTGACTGCACCAAAGGTTCTGCGTGATAGCTTATAGGATTCGTAAATACTTTCAGGTTTCTCATCTAAGAGCACGATATCACTGACTGATATGGCTATATCTGCACCATTCCCCATAGCGATTGCGATATCTGAAGAAGCTAGAGCTATAGCATCATTGATACCATCTCCGACCATCACAACCACATGTCCGTCTTGATGAAATTTATCTATCATGCTTGATTTGTCTTGTGGAAGAAGTTTTGCATAGACTTCATCTACACCTACCTCTCGTGCCACTTTTTGGGCACTCTGCTCATGATCTCCTGTAAGCATGACTACTTTGACACCTAACTTCTGGATGTTTCGTATGGCTTTGGATGCACCCTCTCTAATGGTATCGGTCAGCTCAAAACGTGCAACAAGTGTATCGTTTATGGTAAAGAAGAAAAGGGCATTTTTCGAGTCTGTATCAACTGTCAGGTTTGAGGATTGGATCAGTTCAGCATTTCCTCCAAGAAGTTGTTGCTCTTTATATGTGGCCTTGAGACCTTTGGCTTCGATACTTGTGATCTCTTCAAGAGTCAGCGCTTCCAATTTTTGATGTTTACTTTCAAGGTACGCTTTGATCCCTTTTGAGATAGGGTGGTTGGATGTACTGACAAGTGAATAAAGCAAAGAAGGATCAAACGCTTCAAAATAGTCTGATTTTACGACAGAAGGTTTACCTTCGGTGATAGTGCCTGTTTTGTCTAAAGCAAGTATGTCACTTTTTGCCATGGTTTCAAGAAAAGAGGCTTCTTTGAAAAGGATACCTCGTTTTGCTGCGACAGAGATGCCCACAAGAGTTGCCATAGGTGTAGCCAAACCTAACGCACAGGGACAGGCTATGACGATTACAGAGATACCTACAATGAGTGCCTGTTCAAAACTCTCAGCCCAAAAGTACCAACCCACAAAAGTCAGTAAAGCAATGATGAGGATAACCGTCGAAAAGTATCCAGACACAGAGTTTGCCAGTTGTTCTATGCGCGGTTTTTTGGTAATGGACTCTTCAAGCAGGTTGACGATGGAGGTGAGCATAGAGTTTGAAGCATCTTTGGTTGCACTATAGTGTACCACAGAGTCTAAACACAAAGAACCACTTAAAATAGTGTCATTGGTCTTTTTATAGACAGGTTCATTTTCTCCTGTGAGCGAACTCTCATCAAAAGAGCCTTGTCCCCAGGTAACTTCACCATCTATGACTACTTTTTCACCGGGTTTAAGTTCGATAATGTCTCCCACGATGATATTTTCAATGCTCACCAAAGACTTTATACCATCTTTAAGGGTAGTCACTTCGGTTGGCGTGCTTCCCATGAGACCATCCAAGGTATCAACGGCATGTTTTTTACTCAGCACTTCAAGGTATTTCCCAACAAGTACAAAAGTGATGATCATCACCACTGAATCAAAGTAGACTTCACCTCTTTGACTTATCATGGCATAGATGGAGTAGAGATAGGCCGAAAGTGCACCTGAAGCGACAAGTGTGTCCATGTTGACGATGTTGTTCTTATAGCCGTAGTAGGCACCTCTAAAAAATATCCATCCAGAGTAAAAGAGTACAGGTGTGGCCAATAGAAACTCAGCAACATTGAGGATGTCTTTAAACGATTGTTGGATCCCGCCAAAGTATCCTGCATAGTGTGCAACAGCCAGCCACATGATGTTCATAGAGCCAAAAACAGCCACCAAAATACGAGAATAGTACGTTTTTCTTGTACTGATGGCACGCTCTTCCTGAAGTTTGGGGTCATAAGGATAGGCGTTGTACCCAATAGAACGGATGGTTTGTATAATGTGAGAGAGTTTGATGATCTCAGGATCCCAGATGATCTTGGCTTTGTTGTTTGTATAGTTGATACTTGTTTCTATGACCCCATCTGTTTTGTGCAGTACCTTTTCATTGAGCCATACACAGGCTGAACAGTGTATACCTTCTATGATGAGGTTAATTTCACACAGTCCATCCTCATGGGTAGTGATGTACTTGTTTTTAAATCCTTCTAGATCAAACTTTTCCAGATCTTCATTACTTTGTATGGCAGGTTGAAGTTTTGTATCGCCTAACTTGTCATAAAAGGTATCAAGTCCTTCAGCGTTTAAGAGATGATACACACCCTGGCAGCCTTTACAGCAGAAAAAAAGTTGTCTGTCATTCTGCTGTTCAGCGATCATCACTTCTTCAGAAAAAGTGAGATTACAGTGGGTACATGTTATGTCTGCCAAATATGTGTCCTTAAGTGATTGTAGTATGTCTATCTTTACCCACATTACGAGAAGTATATATTTTATCTAAATATGGGTAAAATCTTCTATGGAAAATGCACTCTTATTTACGATCATCCTTCTTTTTGCAGAACTTTTTGAGGCATATACTCAGCGTGCTGAAACGCTTTTAGGTGTTTTGGAAAAGCTCTATGCTTATTATCAAAAAAGTATCTTTCTGTTTTTTCTCATTCAGCCAGGGTTTTACTTCATACTCTTTATAGTACTTCTTACGGGTGTACTTAATGTGACTATGATCTTTCTTTTAGCCATTAAAATTTTTGATCTGTTTTATAAAATAGAACTGATTAAAAAAGTGTTTATAGAGCGTAAAGTTTCCCAAGAGATAGCACAAATGTTAGAATGGAAAATGCCTTCAATGTTCTTTTTGATGGGAGCAGTATTGTATCCTCCGTTATTATTTTATGCTCTAATATGAGGATGGGTTTGACTTTTCAGCCAAAAAGGATTATAATGCCATTACTACACGTAGCATATCGTATGGCTAACGTACAATCTCCATAATGCATATTCAAAACAAGAGGACATATGAGCGATAATAAAAAATCTTCTAGTGGCAGTAGCGCCAACAGAAAAAACAGAACACACGTACCAGTTGATGGCTACAAAATAGAAAATCTCCAACAACTTCCACTTACAGAACTTGTGACCATAGCAAAAGAAGTAAAAGTTGAAAATCCAAATGAATTTCAAAGAAAAGATCTCATTTTCGAAATCCTTAAATCACAAGTAAACCAGGGAGGATTCATCCTCTATACGGGTATTCTTGAAGTGATGAACGATGGTTTTGGTTTTCTGCGCTCAATAGATGGAAATTTTGCCAACTCGAGCAATGATACGTATGTAAGTGGTACACAGATTAAACGATTTGCATTGAGAAACGGTGACATTGTTACAGGTCAGGTACGTTCACCTAAAGACCAAGAGAAATATTATGCCTTACTGAAGATCGAAGCGATTAACTATGTGGCGCCAGAGAAGTCAAAACAGAGACCTCTTTTTGAGAACCTCACACCACTTTATGCATGCGAACAACTCAAACTTGAGTATAATCCAGTAAAGATGACTGGACGTGTTTTAGACCTCTTTACACCTATTGGTAAAGGACAAAGGGCACTTGTCGTTGCTCCTCCAAGAACAGGTAAAACGGAACTTCTAAAAGAACTTGCTCACGGTATTACATATAATAATCCAGATGCATCACTTATGGTACTTCTCGTAGATGAGAGACCTGAAGAAGTAACTGATATGCAGCGTTCAGTCAAAGGTGAAGTCTATGCTTCAACATTTGATCTTCCTGCCCAAAACCATGTAAGAACAGCCGAAATGGTGATTGAAAAAGCCAAAAGACGTGTAGAGATGGGTAAAGATGTCATCATCTTACTTGACTCCATCACAAGACTTGCACGTGCCTATAACACAGTAACGCCAAGTTCAGGAAAAGTACTCTCAGGTGGGGTGGATGCCAATGCGCTACATAAACCAAAACGTTTCTTTGGTGCAGCTAGAAACATAGAAGAGGGTGGTTCTTTGACCATCATCGCTACAGCACTTATAGATACAGGTAGTCGTATGGATGAAGTGATCTTTGAAGAGTTCAAAGGTACAGGTAACTCCGAAGTGGTTCTTAGCCGCCATGTGTCTGAAAGACGTATCTATCCTGCGATAGATGTGACTAAGTCTGGAACAAGAAAAGAAGAGTTGATGATGAAACCAGAAACACTTCAAAAAGTATGGGCATTGAGAAATGCGATGCAAAACATGGAAGAGGTAGAAGGGCTTAAATTCCTATTCTCTAAAATGATGAAAACAAAAACGAATGAAGAGTTTCTCTCTATTATGAACGAAGGTGCATAGGTATACATAATGAAAATCGGCGTTTTTGATTCTGGCTTGGGTGGGTTGACTGTTGTTCAGGCTATGACTCAAGTGATCAAAGGTGCACAGATCTTCTATGTGGCAGACACTAAAAATGCACCTTACGGTGAAAAAACCCCAGAACAAATCTTACAATACTCTCTCAATATCACTCAATATCTGATCAATACCCATAACATAGACGCACTGATATTGGCATGTAATACAGCCACTTCTTCTGCCATTAAACATCTGCGTGAAACCTATCCTTCACTTATCATTATCGGTACAGAACCTGGTATTAAACCGGCTATAGAACAGACATCTACACGTAAAATAGGGGTTCTTGCTACACCTGCTACACTTCAAGGAGATAAATATCAGAAACTGGCGCAGACACTCTCCTTGCAAAAAAGTGTTGATATTTATGAACAGGCCTGTCCTGGATTGGTTGAACAGATAGAAAAAGGTGAGATGGACAGTGAAGAGACAAAAGCTTTACTGGAAAAGTGGCTTAGACCGATGAGAGAAAATAATGTAGATACGATTGTACTGGGATGTACGCATTACCCTCTTGTGAGTCAAAGTATAGAGCACATTATGGACTGTAATGTAAGTCTGATTCATACAGGTGAAGCTATATCCAAACATTTACTTACATTAGGTAGTCAAAAAGGACACCTCAATGAAGGTGACGTAGTGGTACATATCCATACTACGGGAAAGATTCAAATAGAAATTATAGAGACTATTATCGATACCTATGAAAACATACATTCAATAGAAGTTGAACATAATTCAGATTCTTGATTTATATTCTTTTATGATTGCTACTTAATTATACATTAGTTAAAGTTATTTTCAATTATATTTTTACGAAAAATGGCTACTATAAACTTATCTATGTTAGAATACTCACATAGGATTTTACTGTATGTTAAAAAGCCTAATTTGTTGTGAAGCAAGTGCAGAAAGTTATGGAACTCAGAAACTTGATATCTGAGTTTGCCAGACTACCAATTTGAGGATAAAAAATGAAAAATTTGTTAGAAAGTTTTGCTATATTGCTTGTTGGACTTTTGTCTATAGGTGTCGTGTATTTAATTGTACAGTACAATATGATTGATGATAAAAACTACATAGATCCGTTAGATAAGACTGCATATGAAATGCCAACTGACGCTGAGTTAGAAGAAGATGATGATCTTGATGACGATGAAGATGATATTGATGCAGATGAGGATGAGGATCTAGATCTAGAAGAGTAGATGAAGTGTGAGTAGGACTTAAAGTCCTACCGCTTCTCTTACTTTTAGCATCTTTTCATTTGCAATGGTTCTTGCTTTTTTAGCACCCTGAGCCAAGATGTCATTTACCTCATCCATATGGTTGAGGTAATACTCTCGTTTTTCCCTAGCTTCACCCAATTCCTCCCAAATCAACTCTTTGAGATATTTTTTGAAGTGACCGTACCCCTCTTTACCACTTTTATAACGTGCTTGTAGTTCAAGCTTTTGTTCATCATCTAAAAAGAGTGATGCCAGTGCATAGATATTGTCTCCCTCATATTGTAATGGTTCACCTAATGGAGTGGAGGATGAGATGATCTTGTTACATCTTTTTTGCAGAGGCTTTTCATCCATAAAAAGATCAATGGCATTATCATAGCTCTTACTCATTTTTTGCCCATCAATACCAGGGATAGTAGCTACATCTTCTTGTACAATGTGTTCAGGAAGTGTAAAGATCTCTCCATACTCATTGTTAAACTTTATAGCGATATCTCTTGTCATTTCGACATGTTGGATCTGATCTTTTCCTACAGGTACTTTTTGGGTGTCTAGCATAAGTATATCTGCAGCCATTAGTACAGGGTAGGAAAAAAGTGCATGATTCGCAGCGATACCTTTGGCTACTTTGTCTTTATACGAATGTGCACGTTCCAGCAATCCCATAGGCGTAAACTTAGAGAGTATCCAGTAAAGTTCAAGTACTTCAGGCATGTCACTCTGTACCCAAAATGTTGTTTTCTCCGGGTCAATACCCACTGAAAGATAGTCAACAGCAGCATCTATAGTGTGCTGCTTAAGTGTAGCTGCATCTTTTGAAGTGGTCAGTGAGTGGTAGTTGGCGATAAATGTAAAAAGTTCATGCTCTTCTTGAAGCTCAACCATAGGTTTCATAGCCCCAAAATAGTTCCCTATATGAAGTTTTCCTGAAGCTTGTATTCCTGTAAGTACTCGCATGTGGCATCCTAAAATAATTTTAGGAGATTATAGCGAAGTGTTAGTAAAGAAACTATTGAACCCTCTGAATAACCTAGGCACTCATAATGGGTTTTGCAAATGTAAGATTTTCTAAGAGACTTTTAAAACATAGCCAAAGCTACGTTGAAGATCATTCATCGTCATCAAACCGTTCACCGCGTTTACGTGCGACGATGTCTAAAGGCACACCTTCAAAGTCAAATTTACTTCGAAGGAAATTTGCCAAGTAGCGTTTATAAGAAAAGTGTATAAATTCTGGTCTGTTACTTATGAGAGCGATTTTTGGCGGTTTTGTTTCATACTGTGTTGCAAACTTGATGTTGACAACGGCACCGTTATGTGTCGGTACATGGTGTCTTCTGATGGCTTCACGTATGGTATCGTTAAGCTCAGAAGTAGGGATACGCTGAGTGTATCGTTTATAAATATCAGTTACTTGATCAAGTATTTTATTGACACGTAAGCCTGTTTTTGCAGAGATGGTAATAAGCGGTGCATAGTGTAAAAATTTCATTTCATCACGTATCTCTTCTACGACTTCCTCATAGGTTTTGTCTTCATTGATATCCCATTTATTTACAACGATAAGACAGGCAAGTTTGTATTTCTCTATGAGTCCTGCAACCCTTTCATCAAGTTCTGTTACGCCTACGGTTGCATCTATCATAAGTAGAACCAAGTTTGCTTTTTCCAGCAATTCTGTGGTACGCGTAAGTGCATATTTTTCGATACCAACAATTTTACTTCTTCTTCTGATTCCTGCAGTATCGATGAAGGTGATTTTGTAGTCATTATGTTCTATCATCTCATCAATGGGGTCAATCGTGGTTCCGGCAACATCAGAGACCACCGAACGTTCTTCTCCCAATAGTGCATTAAGAAGTGAACTTTTCCCTGTGTTGACACGACCGATGATAGCGACTCTGACCTCGTTATCTATCTCTTCTTTTTTGACGCGATTAATATCGCGGACTATCTCATCAAAAGGGTCTATCTCTGTATCTTCAGTAAGTTCTAGCTCTTCAGGTTCTTCTTCCTGTACAGGGATATAGGCTTCAAGCCATGCATAAAAGTCATTAAAATAACGGTTATGACTTACTGACATAGGGAAAGTTGCATCTGCACCAAACTCTAAAAATTCCCAATAACGCTCTTCTTCTTTGTCATTGTCAATCTTGTTTACAATAAGAGCAAGTGGCTTACCCATCGTTTGGAGTTTGTAGAAGAGTTCTCTGTCTTCTTCTGATGGTAGCGTCTTACCATCCACCATATAGATGATGATATCAGCGATATCTGCAGCTTTCAGTGCGAACTCGGCTACTTTGCTAAAGAGTTCTGAGGAGTAATCTATCCCCCCGGTATCGATCACTTCAAAGTCATGGTTCCCTGAAATGGTTACGATACGCTTTTTAATATCTCTTGTGGTCCCTGCAACATCCGCAGTGATGGCATCTCTTTGTCTTGCCAAACGGTTGAAGAGTGAACTCTTACCAACGTTTGGTCGACCTAATATGGCTACTTTTTTAAGTTCTTGCATAAATATATTCTTTCTTATAATAATTATTGGAATTATAGCATAGAACACGCTGAATAACCTAGGCACTCATAACATCACTAGCTTTTGTCTAGGCTAGGCACTCTTTTGCAGTCCTAGCCATAGTTAGGTCAAGAAAGAGTAACGACGTATAGGCGAAAGCTAGTGGTGCCCGTAGGGTGGAATTTGCAAACGAAATCTTTCACAAGATACTTTCTTCAACGTAGCTTTGGCTATGTTTTGAAAGTCTATTGCAAAATCTCACATTAGCAAAATCCATTATGTGTGCCTAGGTTATACAGAGTGTTCTGTTTCACTAGGCATCTGTTCCAGATAAATAGACTGAGAGGGGAAGGCAAAAGCAGACTCATTCTCTTCAACGATTTTCATGATTTTTAGATGGATGTCTTCACGTATATTTAAGTAACGTTC
Source organism: Sulfurovum sp. (assembly GCA_023955225.1). Classification (GTDB taxonomy): domain Bacteria; phylum Campylobacterota; class Campylobacteria; order Campylobacterales; family Sulfurovaceae; genus Sulfurovum. The sequence continues at coordinate 12,446 of JAGSGJ010000031.1, read as the reverse complement.
CCAGTTGGAAGTATTGGTAAAAGTATAGATGAAAATATTGAGTGAAGAGTCTCCAAAAGATTCAAAATTGACCAGTAAGGTATCTTTATGAGAGATGTTTTCATGATTGTGTAACATGTCTCTGATCTCTTGTACAATGGCATTCATCTGATCTGCAGTAGTGCCGTAAGTAACTCCTATACTCATTTTAATTCTACGTACACCTCTGCGAGAGAAATTTTCGATAGGAGAATTTGAGACAATTTGATTAGGAACAGTGATGAGTGATTTTTCAAAAGAGCGTATTTTGGTGGTACGCATTCCTATGTCTTCTACTGTACCTTCTACCCCTCCCACTTTGATCCACTCACCAATACGGATAGATTTATCTGCAAGTAGAGCAAAAGATCCAAACATATTTGACGCTGTGTCTTTTGCGGCAAGAGCAAAAGCAAGACCTCCAAGTCCAAGAGAAGCAACAAGCGCAGTCACATTGATCCCCCATACTTGAAGCATCGCACCTAGCCCCAAGGCACCTACAAGGAATTTAACTATTTTAAGTATGAAGTTTCCCATCTCTTTGGCAAGATCAGGATTAAATTTTTCTGTAGCATGATGGAACACGCCACGTAAAGATTCCATGACAGAAAGTATTGCCCAAAATATAGTGTAGACAACCAGTGTATTGAGAATATTTTTGATCAATTCGGTCTCTTTAAAAATAAGTACGAAAAAGAGGTGTGCACCTACGAGTATAAAAGCAAAACTTACAGGATCTTTAAGTGCAGAGATGACTTTGTCATCATGATACGTGTCAGTGACCTTGGAAACTTTTTGCAAGGTACCCATAACTATAAGCGTAAAAAGTTTTCGAAAAAGTAAAAAGAGTAAGAACACCAATATGGCAGCAAACAGATTCGCTAAAGGAATATCTAAAAAGGTATTTGCCAAAATAGGGTATTTCTCATAGACGGGTATCAGCAGTGTCTGCACGGTTTCTTCAAGATTCATTGATATATCATCTATCACATTTAATTGAAGCGTAGCATTCAGGTCAGTTGTATTTACTTCGGTTGTTGGCATTTTTTTGTTATCCTTCACTTTCTATACACATAATTATAGTAGAATTTGTTATAAACTGAGATGGAAAAGGATGGAGATGCTAAGAAGATTTTTTATAGCTGCTAGTTTATTTTTACTTTTGGGAAGTTTTGCTTCAGCACAAGAGAAACAATTGGATTACGTAGCAACCTTTGGTATATTTGGTACAGTAGGAACCATTGAGAACAGACTCACACAGAATCATAAAACCTATGAGATCGATACAAAAGTAACATTGGCAGGACTGGCAAAAGTACTTTTGAGTGGACAAACTGAGCGTTATATCTCTAAAGGACATATAGAGAATGGGCTGATGGTCAGTGACTTCTATCAGATGATCACTAAAAAGAAAGATAAAATAAAAAGTAAAGAGTATCATATAGACCACAAAAAGAAGTATGTGACAAAAAGATATAGGAAATGGCTGAAAGGTAAGTTGGTGGAAGACCGTACTGAAAAACTTAAGTTTTATGCCAAAGATGACCTGTTGACACTCTATTTTAACCTGGGTGCTGCTGTGAAGAAAAAGGGTAAAACATATATGTTTAACGCCGTAGGCCTAGAGAAACAGGATGGAAAAGTACAAATCACTGTGCCTGAAGATACACAGGCAGCAGCATATATAAAAGATTTAGGTCAGGGTGCAAGTCTCTATGCGAAAGCGCTCATCCATCAAAAAAACTTCAGAAAGAAAAAAGGTGACATCTTACTTGCTGTTGACAAAGACGGATTTATCCATAAATCGGTGATTAAAGATATATTATTGTATGGTGATGCCAAGCTTACAAGAGTCAAATAGCTTAAGTCTGTTAAGCAAAGAACTCGAAGAGAGCTTGAACGTCTTAGAAAAGCTATTTTTGGCTTCTTTTTGGATAAACTTTTACCGTAAAAAACTATGAAGAAAAACTATAAAGCTCGGGATATGATAAAAATGAATAAAACTACTAAGAAAAAAATTAAAAAAGCTGCTAAGAAGGTTATTGAGAAAATAGTTCCTGAAATAATTCTTGACATTAGAAAAAAATTAAGAAATGATTATCCATATAGAAAATATACAAAAGAACATAAATGTATATTTATTCATATCCCTAAAACAGCTGGAACAAGTATATGGAGAGTTCTTTTGAAGAATAAGACTAAGAGAGACCATATACCATATAGTGCTTTTTTATCAGCGGATCCAGAAAAATTTAATAGTTATTATAAATTCACTTTTGTACGTAACCCATGGGATAGGTTAGTGTCAGGTTATGAATATTTATTACAAGGTGGTAATAAAACTGGAGACCTTTATTTTCAAGATCTATTTATGAAAAAATATGATACTTTTGATAAATTTGTCTTAAACTATTTAGATAAAGATAAAATTCATGAGCATGGTTTATTCGGACCACAATATCTTTATATCTATGATTATAAGGGTAAATGTCAAGTAGATTTTGTTGGTAGATTTGAAAATATAGAGCAAGATTTTTTAAAAGTAGTTAAACATTTAAATATAAATGATAAGTTACCACATACAAATAAAAGTAAACGAAATGATTATACATCATATTATACAAACAAAGAAGTACTTAATAAAGTTTCAGACCTGTATAAAAAAGATATTGAACTGTTCAATTATACATTTGATGATTATAATGATGATGTATCTCCAAGTTCGTGATCAAAAAAATTTGTTACTATATTTTAGTAATAGATGTTGATCTCGTCTGATAGTGGTTCTTATTCCAACAAATATCACTTTTCAAGATAGTGTGTACTATGCTACACTTCCACCAAAAATTAGGATAATCTTTTGAAACAAATGATTAAAAATATGGATAGAGGTATCCTTTTAATGTTGTTAGCTTCACTTAGCTTTGCCGCTATGGGGGGCTTTGCCAAAGTTGTGAGTCAAGTACTGCCTCCTGTTGAAGTCACATTTTTTAGAAATATCTTTGGTGTTGTTCTTGTTGGACTGGCCATTTATAAAGTGCCGTTGAAACAAACAGGCGGTAAACTCTTCTTACTTCTTTTTCGTGGTTCTATGGGCTTTGCAGCTCTTTTGGCGTACTTTTACATCATGGCACATATACCTCTGGGTGAAGCGGTTACATACAACAAAACCTCACCTATATTTGTGGCCATATTTGCGTACCTGTTTTTAAATGAGAAGTTACATAAGAGTGCTTTATTAGCCATTGTCATAGGGTTTGTAGGGATTGTGTTAGTGGCACAACCTCAGAGTGGTGCGTTTGACAAGTATGACATACTGGGTATTTTTTCAGGCATAGGTGCAGCGCTGGCTTATACTTCGATAAGAGAACTCAGAAAGTACTATGATACACGTGCCATAGTCATGTCATTTATGGGTGTAGGAACCATAGCACCACTCATTTTGATGCTTATCACCCCTTATGTGACTGTTTCAGAAGATTTTGACTGGATGTTTGCAGAATTTGTTATGCCACAGGGCGTACAGTGGGGATATGTCACGGCAGTCGGCATTTTTGCAACCATCTCTCAACTCTTGATGACCAAAGCGTATGAACTGACAAAGGCAGGTATTGTTGGCACAATTAGTTACAGTAATATTGTCTTCGCCGTAGTGATAGGTATAATGTTGGGTGACCCTATACCTGATATTTGGACAGTTTTAGGTATAATCTTAGTTATATTATCAGGGCTCTTAGTGGCTCTACCTAAAGGACTAAAATGATTTTAATTGCCGGACCTTGTGTTCTAGAAAGTCGTGATGCTGTTATGCGAATCGCAGAGTCTTTAGGTAAGTACCATGATGACTGTACTAAAGATTTTTATTTTAAAGCGAGTTTTGACAAAGCCAATCGTACAAGTCTAGACTCTTTTAGGGGTCCAGGTCTGGATGAGGGGCTTAAAATGCTTCAAGAGGTCAAAGATCAATTTGGGTATAAGATATTAACAGATGTACATGACTATACGCAGCCAGCAGCAGTAGCTGAGGTCGCAGATGTACTTCAGATCCCTGCATTTTTATGTCGTCAGACAGATCTGCTTGTGGCAGCTGCAAAAACTTCTGCAGTAGTGAACATCAAAAAAGGGCAGTTCTTAGCACCAGCTGCGATGGAACACTCTGTTGCAAAAGTACTTAAAACAAGAGGTTTTGATGGTGAAGTAAGTTATGAGAATGCTAAGAAGTATAACGTATGGCTGACTGAGAGAGGTACGACATTTGGATACGGTAACCTTGTCGTAGATATGCGTGGACTTAGAACAATGCGTGAATTTGCTCCAGTTGTATTTGATGCAACACACTCTGTACAGATGCCTGCATCTGGTGGAGCGAGTTCAGGTGGAGACTCTTCATTTGTTCCTTACCTTTCACGTGCAGCTGCAGCTGTAGGTGTAGACGGTTTCTTTTTTGAAACACACTTTGATCCGAGCATGGCTTTAAGTGATGGACCAAATATGATAGAGTTAAGCAAACTAGATACGTTGATCCAACAAATCGATGCGATTAGAACGATCGTCGAATAAATAAAATTAAATACTAAAACTAAAGGAAGAAAATGAAAACTGTAGAAGGTCAATTATCAGTAGATAAGAGTAAAAAAGTAGCGATCATCAATGCAAGATTTAATCACTTTATTACAGACAGACTGGTAGAAGGTGCTGTAGATACGTACGCAAGACATGGTGGAAATGCAGATGATCTAGATCTTATCTTAGTGCCAGGTGCATTTGAAATACCATTTGCATTGGACAAAGCTTTGGCTTCTGGTAAATACGATGCTGTATGTTGTTTAGGCGCAGTGATCCGTGGTGCAACACCTCATTTTGATTATGTATCTGCAGAGGCTACAAAAGGTGTGGCATCGGTAACACTTAAGTATGGTAAACCGGCAACATTTGGTGTGCTTACAGTAGACAGCATCGAGCAAGCTATAGAAAGAGCAGGTACCAAAGCAGGCAATAAAGGTGCTGAAGCGATGGTAGGACTGATCGAACTCATCAACCTTTACAGTGAGCTTGATTAATGGCAACTAGACATCAGGCACGTACAGCAGTAGTAGGGTTACTTTATGCGTATGACTTAGGGAATGACAATATAGGAAAGTTTTCAGATGAAATTTTGGAAGAGGGCAAGATCCGAAATAAGCAAAAAGAGTTTTCCGATATCCTTTTTCAGGGTACCATAGAAAATCTTGAAATGTTGGATGCTAAAATTAAAGAACATTTGAACGATTGGGACTATGATGGCATAGGTAAAGTAGAAAAAGCCATCATAAGACTGGGTGCTTATGAGATACTTGTTGCAAAAACAGATAAAGCGATTATCATCAACGAAGCGGTTGAATTGGCAAAGTCACTTGCAGATGAGAAGTCTCCACAGTTTATCAATGGTGTTTTAGACTCACTGGATAAAGAGAAATAGATACATGATAAGCATTAAAACGAAATGCAAGCGAGGTACTAAATGACGAGTCCTACTAATTCTATAAATAAACGTATGAGTATTGATGAAGCGGTGGAGCTCATTGAAAAAGCTGATCTTAAAACCCTTGGAAAGATGGCACTTGCACGTAAGAAAGAGATGCATCCTAAAGGTGTCACTACGTTTGTTGTTGACAGAAACATCAACTATACGAATATTTGTTGGGTAGACTGTAAATTTTGTGCTTTTTATACGCATGAGAAAAAAGAAGATGCGTACATTTTGACTTTTGATGAAATAGACCAAAAGATAGATGAACTTTTAGCCATAGGTGGAACACAGATACTTTTTCAAGGTGGGGTACACCCTAAACTTGAGATAGAGTGGTATGAAGATCTTGTGGAACATATATCAAAGAAATACCCTCAAGTCACGATTCATGGTTTTTCATCCATAGAGATCGATTACATAGCCAACCGTTCAAAGATAAGTATCTCAGAAGTATTACGCCGACTTAAAGCAAAGGGACTTAGTTCTATTCCTGGTGCTGGTGCAGAGATATTGTCAGATAGGGTACGTGACATAATAGCCCCTAAAAAACACGATAAAGACCAATGGCTGGAAGTGCACCGTCAGGCACACAAACTTGGTATCAAGTCAACGGCTACGATGATGTATGGTACAGTAGAGACTATCCGTGAGATAGTAGAACATTGGGATTATGTACGTCAGCTTCAGGATGAAACAGAAGGCTTTCGAGCGTTTATTATGTGGTCATACCAAAGTGACCATACGCAGCTTAAAAGAGAATTGCCAACGATTACGAAAACAACACCAAATCAATATTTACGTTATTTGGCTGTAGCCAGACTCTTTTTAGACAATGTACCAAACATACAGAGTTCATGGGTGACACAAGGCTCTTATATAGGACAAATGGCACTTCTTTTTGGGGCAAATGATCTGGGTTCTACGATGATGGAAGAAAATGTAGTTTCAGCTGCTGGAGCTAAAAATGAGATGAATCAAGAAGAGATGATAAAGCTCATTAGCGATGTGGGAGAAAAACCTGCAAAACGTAATACAGCCTATGAGATTTTAGAACGGTATTGATTGATAGGACATTTTTTAGCTTCGTTAAAAAAACTAGGTTAAGACTGAGTTCCACCTAAAGGTATTTCCTTCGGGCACTTCAGCAGTCGGCTCATCTGACTAGTCACATTTATCGTTATTTACAAGTAAATAAAAACCCCAAAGGTTTTATATGACAAGAATTATAAGTATTAAAATACAATGCAACAAATCACTAAATGATTTGTGTGAAATTAAGTACAGTGAGGCAGAAAATGCCGAATCTTAAGAAAGTTATTTTAGTATTGATAGCAGTACAAGGAGTATTGATGGCAGCATTGGTTAAAGAGATAGAGATTAAAGAGAGTAAGGTACCTGTTGTATTTGAAGAAGAAAAATATCTTCCTATTGTATCCATCCAACTGATCTTTACAAACGCAGGGCACTTGAGTAATACCAAAGATGGTTTAGCTGATATGTCCGCAAGGCTAATGAATGAAGGTACATCCAAAAAGGGAAGTATAGGGTTTGCTACAAAACTGGATGCACATGCAGTAGATGTGGGAGCACATGTAGGACGTGATAGTTTTGTGATAGAGGTTTCTTCATTGAAGAGTGAGTTTCCTTATGCAGTGGAGCGTTTGGAAGAACTTTTAAAAGATCCAAATTATACACAAGAGGCACTGGATCAAATTAAACATCAAAAGATAGGCTGGCTGACACAAAAGAAGAGTGACTTTGACTATATTGCAGGTAGTTCTTTGAGAGCGACGCTTTTTAAAGGGAGTGTTTTAGCCAGACCGTATGATGGTACGATTGAGAGTATAGAAAGTATGTCACTGGAAGATATTCAAACATTTATCTCTGCACATTTAGGGTATAACAATGCCATAGGTGTTGTGGGCGGTGACATTACCTTTGATGAAGCACAAGGATACTTGACAAAGCTTCTTGCACTTTTCCCAAAAGTTGAAGATAAAGAAGAGAAAAGTATTGAAGCTTCACATAAAAAAGAAGTAGTACTCATCGATGAAGATACGCAACAGGCGTATATCTATTTTGGTGCACCCTTTAACTACAGCTATAAAGAAAAAGATCAGTACTTGGCTAAGATCGCAGAGTATCTTCTTGGAGGGGCTGGATTTGGTTCACGTCTGATGGAAGAGATACGTGTAAAACGCGGGCTCACTTATGGTGTATATTCATCCTTTAGACGTACAAAACCGGTTTCTTATTTAAGCGGATATATGCAAACAAAGCTTAGTACACAAGATGAGGCAAGAGATCTGATACAAGAAGTGGTAGATACTTTTATCAAAGAGGGTATCACACAAAAAGAACTTGAGGATACCAAGAAATTTTTACTTGGATCTGAACCTTTGCGTACAGAAACACTTTCCCAAAGACTCCATCGTGCCTATAATGACTATTACTATGGAAGACCACTTGATTTCAGTAAAGAACAGTTGAAAAAGATTGAGTCTGTCACACTTGATGAGGTCAATGCCTTTATCAAAGCACATACTGAGTTGTCAGATATCACTTTTAGTATCGTTACAAAAAAGGAAGCTAAACCTACAAAATAATATGTCAATATGACATATTATTTCTTATCTCTCTAAAACTTTTGTATAATCATTAAAACAGAAGGGGATTGAGATGGAAGAAGCAAAACAACTGTTTAAAAAACTTAAGATCCACTCTTTACTTGACTTAGCACTCATCATCCCCACTTCTTATAACGATACAACACTCTCAACGACACTGGAATTAGGAAAGGTCAATACGCTTGAAGCCAAAGTGGTTGATTCCAGTATCTACTCTGGGAAGCTACGTGTCACTTTTAACCTCATACAATCCGGCAGACGGCTCTCTTCTACTTTTTTTAGGGTTACCCCTTACCATCATAAGCTTTTTGAAGTAGGATCAAGCCATGTGATACAAGGCAGGCTTGAAGAGTACAAGGGCTATTTACAAATGTCACAGCCTAAATCCATTAAAGAAATAGGAAAGATAACACCTAAGTACAAAACTGTACTTAAAGAGAGTGAGATCTCTTCACTTATAGAGTGTTATGTCAATGAACAAAATCTATATAATGAAGGTTTGGACAGTAAAGAAGTCTCTACGCTGATGCATATTCACTTCCCAAAAAGTTTGGAAGAGGTGTATGAAGGTACAGCATTCAAGTCTGATTTTCAGGCAGTATTGAAGTTTGTTGAAGCGTACAATCATTTAAAAAAACTACGAGGGAAAAGAGCAGATTTTCCTGCACATAGAGCATTAACTGGCGGTATAGAAACCTTTGTAGAGAATTTACCTTTCAAACTTACTTATGAACAGCAAGAGGTCATAGCACAGATACAAGTAGACTTGGCAAGAGAAGACAAGGCAGCTAAACGAATGGTCGTTGGTGATGTGGGCTCTGGTAAAACAATGGTGATACTTGCCTCCGTGATGATGGCTTTACCACACAAAAGTATTTTGATGGCTCCTACATCACTGCTTGCACTGCAACTGTATGAAGAAGCGTGTAAACATTTACCCAAGCATATCAAAGTCGCTTTGGTTATGCAAGGTAGAGATCAAGGGGACTACGCAGAGGCAGACTTCATTATAGGCACACATGCGCTTCTTTTCAAAGAAGATCTACCTCAAGCCTCTTTGGTGATGGTAGATGAACAACATCGTTTTGGAACCAAACAGAGACAGAGTTTGGAAGCCTTAGTGAGTGCCGGTGCTAAGAAACCGCATTTTATACAGTTCTCTGCTACACCGATACCAAGAACACAAGCCATGATGGAATCTGAACTTCTTGATGTCAGTCTCATTACTACAACCCCTTTTGAACGTGAAGTACTGACCCAGACCATTAGCAAACAAGATTTTCCAAACTTGCTCACACACATAAAAGAAGAGATAGCACAAGAGCATCAGGTGCTCATCATTTACCCTTTGGTGGAAGAGAGCAGTGAAGTACCGTATCAGTCTTTAGCAGAGAGTAGAGGATTTTGGGAAGAGAAGTTTGATGCTGTTTATGTGACTCATGGCAAAGACAAGCAAAAAGAAGAAGTACTGATGGAGTTTAGAGAAAAAGGAAACATACTTTTAGCCACAACTGTGGTTGAAGTAGGTATCTCCTTACCAAGGCTCACGCTTATCGTTGTAGTAGGTGCAGAACGGCTTGGGCTTGCTACATTGCATCAACTAAGGGGTAGAGTAGGGCGTAATGGTTTAAAGAGCTGGTGCTATCTTTACTCTAACAGCACAGAGAATTTTAGACTTGAACAGTTTTCCCAAACAACCAATGGTTTTGACATCGCAAAACTTGATCTAAAATTTAGAGACAGTGGTGACATACTCGATGGTACTATACAAAGTGGTCAAAGATTTAAATGGCTAGATATGGCTGAAGATGAAGAGGTAGTTCTTAGGGCTAAAAATAGACTGGGAAGTGTAGAGATAAAGAAAATAGATTTAAAGTGACACAAGTATCATGAGTCCACTACTTAGATGAACTCAGTGTTAGCGTAGGCAAGATGGGCTTTGCCCATTTGCCGTCCTATTAATATAATCCGAATTTACCATCCGCTCTTTTGTACATGACACGCATCAATCCTTCATTGTCATTAAATACGATGAATTGTCTTTTTTTCTCTGCTTTGAGTGCTTCTATAGCCTCATCAAAATCCATTGGTTTATGTAATTCTAGATCCATTGGAACGATTTCGATATCAGTGGTATCAAGTTCAGTGACTGCTTCTGCCTCTTCTCCCATATCTTTAAAGCTCATAATTCTATGACCTTTGATCTTATCTGCATGTCTTCTAAGTGATTTCTTTACTCTTTCTATAGCAAGGTCTATGGCTGCATACACATCTTTATCTACTTGTGTGATGACGATGGTATTTTTATCTTTAAGGTTAATGATGAATTCTACGGCAAAACCTTTTCTTCCATGTTTCTCATTAGCTGAGATAACAGTACTTGCAGAAATAATGTCTAAATGATATTTCTCCAGACTCTCTATGGCTGCATCAGCATATGCTTTTATAGGTTCAGTGAGTTCGAAATGTCTTCCCGTTGTACTTTTGTTCATAATATATCCTTAGTTTTAAAGTATAGATATAATGATATATCCATACTTAATTCTAACTTAAGTAACTTAATGAAAGGTAAATGAAAAGAGATTAGAATTCTATCTAATCTACAACATTAGCATGTCCAGTTTCTTTGGCAATGGTGATTATAAGAGGGTTAATACCCACAGTAGCAAAATTAAACGTCAAATTACAATCGTTAGTCATATATTCGCTGTAATTGTTTGTAGAAGATGCCACATCTTCAATAGGACGTCCAACATGATCAAATCCTATATCTTGATTACATGCTGCTGATGTTGACATGCTATTGATACCATATTTTTTTCCTATAAATACATCAGGACTTTCATCACTGTCCATATCAATGCTTAAAGAATCGTTGTACATATATTTCCCATTAACAGGGTCAACAGCAGATTCTTCTTTATTGACACCACCACTATTATCCATATCTGAGCCAACAGTATAATAGGGATTGGTACCCATCGTAAATGCGATGGTCCAGAATCTTTGTTGCCAATTCCCGCTAAATGGATCTGTTTTATTGTCATTGAGTGCTAAGTGCTGTGTATATCGTATAGCAGATAAAATGTTATCTGCAGCTTCTTGTCTTAGGTCTCGTTCCATTCTTGGAAGAGCAAGTGCAGCAAGTATACCTAGTACAACGATGACAAAGACAAGTTCGATCATAGTAAAGGCTTTTGTCTGTTTAGTTAAAGTTCTCATATTTTTTGCAAGCTCCTTCTATGATATGTCATATTTAAACCATCTGGATGATTAAGGTCTGGGTAGCTTACAAAGACATCTACGATGATATTGAGAGGAGACTTTGGTTCCAAGACACTGCTGCTTAGTATATTATTACATCCAGAAGCACCACCCAAGTTTGCATTATTACCAATATAGGAGATATCTACATTGATAGTGTAAAGATCATTACCACTTCCATCATCTCCATACCCTCCGGTAATCGTGTCAAGACAAGTAGCACTAGTATGGTCATTAGCAGTCACTGCCATTATGGCATACTCTGTATAACTTTTTGCTAGAAGCATTGCTTGCTCACGCTGAAATTGTGTGGTAGTCTCTTGGACCATTTTGCCTGAAAGATTAAGGATGAATGCTGCAACAGTTGCCATCAAAACGATAATAAAGATTGCCGTTAACATTGAAAATGCTTTTCTCATTAGAATACCGCCTTTTCTTTACAAGCTGTGATATTTACATCTTCACTGATAGGTTCTTGTTTACAGATCTTAAATCGGATGGTACGCCCTGCACCTTGGAATTTGAAAGTGCTGATGTTCTTCATGAGTAGAGAGCTACTACCTCCAACATCTACACCCCGAATGGGAGAAAAATTATAGTGAAGGTAGAGATCTCCATTTGTGACAACTAGGGCATAGGATGTCCATGCAAGTTTGTAGTGTTCAACGATATGTGATGTATTGTTGTCTAGGGTAATGCTATCATCAGTTGTAGCACTACCAAAATATGCGGTTGTATTCACATCGTATGGAAAGTAAATTGCGAAGTTACTCGTACTACCTAGATTACCTTTAATAGTATTAGTCAAAGATAGTTCAGATCCTGGTGTTTGGATGATATTTTTACTACTGGTATTGATATCGCAAAAGCCACTCCATCCTACTTTTTTTGTTGTGTTATTATAGGCGTTGAAACTGTCAGTATCACTTGCAACCCACTGAAGAACAGTGTATGTATCTCCTGAAGGGTCTAGTGACATTAAGTCTTCGATGCCTTCAGCCGCTCCTGTGGGTGTGATCCTTCGAACA
>JAGSGJ010000079.1 GCA_023955225.1 Sulfurovum sp. | reverse complement strand
ATGGTTAAAATTTGGTAGGTTAAGTCCAAGTGCATTGTACACGACTATTTGTTTAGGTGTATTGTATAAATGGTCATCTCCACGGATCACATCCGTAAGTCCCATAAGGGCATCATCGATGGCAACGACAAAATTATACGTTGGTGCACCATCTGCTCTGGCAATGACAAAGTCATCTACTTCAGATGCTGCAATGTTCATCGCACCTTTAACACCATCCACAAAAAAGATCGTTCCTTCCTGTGGTGCTTTTATACGAATAACAGGTTCGACACCCTCAGGTGGTGTACCTGTAAAATCACGATAACGTCCATCATAACGTGTACGCTCTTTTTTAGCCATCTGTTCTTCTCTAAGTGCGGTAAGTTCTTCTTTACTCATATAACACTTATAGGCTTTACCCTCTTCAAGAAGCTGGTCTATGTACTTATGATAAATATCAAAACGTTTTGACTGATAGACCACTTCACCATCATGACTCATCCCTACCCATTCAAAAGCTTTGAGTATCGCTTCCGTAGCTTCTTCAGAATTACGAGCCATATCTGTATCTTCTATACGAAGTAAAAATTCACCCTTGTTATGCTGTGCTGTAAGCCAGGAAAAGAGTGCTGTTCTAAGCCCGCCAATGTGCAGGTATCCTGTAGGAGAAGGTGCGAAACGTGTAACTGTCATGATAATACCTTAAATAAAATTAGTGAATTGTAGCGAAAATGTGGTTAAAGAGAATTGCACTGAGTGAAGAGGGTTATTGCCAAAGGAGAGAAGTCTCCTCTGTCTACTTTTTTATTTGGTTTCTTTTGCTTTTTTATACACATCGTTTTCAATATTTTTCAGCAATGCCGGTCCTACACCATTGACAGTTTCTACATCAGCCATAGTACTAAAAGGTGTCACTTCTCTCTGCTTGATAATAGCATCTGCTTTAGTTTCACCGATACCTTTGATTTTCACTAGGTCTTCTTTAGATGCTTTGTTTATTTCGCCTACACTCATACCAAACAGTAAATTTGTTGCCAAAACTGATGCCACTGTAATTATTTTAAACATTTTAATCATTTATTATCCCTAAATTTTTAGTATTATTTTCATAACCTAACAGAGTATACTTCTTTGTTGTCACATTGAAGTCATATTATGGCTTACCTCTTGAATTCGGGTACAATTTTCTGAAGGGCTTTAATTTTATCTTCTGCCAAGAATAGTGACGATATATCCTCGTTGAGTTGTTCAATCGCATACTGTGTTGGCTTGGCAATAAAAATAGACCGATAACTTGTTTCATGCTCACTCTCCTCAATCAGCAGCTCCTCATAAAGCTTTTCCCCCGGTCTCAATCCGGTAAACGCTATCTCAACCTCATCTTCTTTACCATAGAGACGTATCATCTGTTTGGCTAAATCAACTATCTTAATAGGCTCACCCATATCCAAAATAAAAAGCTCTCCGCCTTTAGCGATAGATGCCGCCTGTAGTACAAGCTGACACGCTTCGGGGATCAACATAAAATATCGTGTAATGTCCGGATGTGTCACTGTCACTGGACCACCCTCTTCTATCTGTTCTTTGAACTTAGGAATGACTGACCCACTGGAACCTAGGACATTCCCAAAACGCACTGCAACGATCTCTGTATTTTTAGCTTCTACGTTGTTGGCATAGAGTTCTGTCACCCGCTTAGTAGCTCCCATAACATTGGTTGGTCGAACTGCTTTGTCCGTTGAAATAACAACTACTTTCTCTACACCATTTCCTATACTCACATCTATGACATTTTTAGTCCCCAACACATTATTAAACACAGCTACTTCTTGGTTATCTTCACAAATGGGGACATGTTTATAGGCTGCTGCATGGATGACGATCTGTGGCATGACTTCTTTAAAGATAATCTCCAACCTATTTTTATCCGTGACACTAACCAGTTTCAATTCAGCTTTTTCTATCTGCTCGCCTATCTGATACAAGTTATACTCACTATTGTCTATCAATGTCAGTGATGT
>JAGSGJ010000047.1 GCA_023955225.1 Sulfurovum sp. | reverse complement strand
TGAAATATCTTTCTCTACTACTGATACACCTGCTGCTTGAGTAAACGCGTTTACGATTGGTAACAATGAATACGTAGCTAGTGCTGGTGCTTCATCGATTTTTGACCATATGATTTTTGGTAATTGTGACATTTTTGTTCCTTGAATTTAGATTATTAATGGACAGATTGTAGCACTTTTTTTGTATTAGGGGAATGAAATAGGGTATTTTCAAATAGTTATGTTATTTATTTGTTTCCATACTACACAAATTTTGTCCTTAATTGACTAAAAAAAGACTATTAATGGGATATGGAGCCATTTAACTGACTATATATTCTGCAGGAAAACCTACCGGTATAGGAGCATGAAGCTTCACAAAAATATCACCATCAGCACCTACTCTACATAGCTTATAGGGAACATAAAGAAATCTCGCAGAAATCTTCTTATCTATTTGGCTTTTTTCTTCCAAATGTAAACGTATGCCACTTGGAACATCTTGAACAAACTTTTCAGGTATGAGTGTGTCGACCACAAGTACCATAACATCTACATCTCCCTCTTTGATACGTATCTTTAAAGTATCTTCCAGTAAAGCATAACTTTCTGTAGTATCTTTTACTTCATTTTCAAAAAGTTCAATCTTCCCAGCATCATTTAGTAACATTAAAAATGGTTGGAAATTTTTTGTTTCCTCTAATAGATCCTGGGCACGGTATACTGCTTTTTCCAAGACCTGCAATGCTCGTTCATTATGATTCTCAGACATGCCTTCTATCCTTCAACTGCTAAACTCTCTTCCAAATAAACGCCAAGCTCTTTTGCTTCTTCCATAATGAGTTCACTCACTTTTAACTTTGACTCTATGACTACATCTGCAAGCTTAGATTTGATATGAACCTCTAAGGGACGTTTTCCCGGGTATTTATCGACGAGGCACATGAGCTCTTCAACTATCTTCGCATCTGGCATGAGATTAAGTGCAAGTATGAGTGGCGGCTGAACAGGTTCTTCTACGTGTTTGACCTCTTTTTCTACTTTAACCTTCGTTTTCTTCGCATCTTTCATACTTGATATCTTCAATATATTCATACGTGTAAAATCACGATCTTTGGTGATCTTCACTTTAAAGGCAATAGGTTTTGTCAGGTCGAAATCTTCTTCAAGTTCCTTAAGACGGTTTTCAAAAAGCATAAGTTCAATGTTTCCGTGTAAGTCCATGATGCTGGCGATACCAAATTTGTTACCTTTTTTACTTATCTTCTCGGTAATATTTTCTATTTTACCTATGAACATCGCTTGTGATCCATCGGCTAGATCGTCTATCTCTGAACTGAGTGTATAGTTGATCTCATCTAATGTTTCACGGTATTTGTCCAGGGGGTGACCTGAAACATAGAAGCCTAGAGACTCTTTTTCCATCTCGAGTATTTCCATAGGTTCGAACTCTGTCATATCTTTGAGTTCCAACGTGACAGAAGTCATCTCAGTATCATCACCCCAGAGAGAATTTACTGCTTGTTTTTTTGCATCCCCTGCTTTTTTAGCCATATCTATGATCTCTTCTAGCTGTGTAAGCATGGCTTTTCTAGAGTATCCAAAACTGTCAAAAGTCCCTGCTTTTATGAGAGACTCTATAACCCTTTTGTTCACTTTACTTGAGTCTATACGTGACACAAAGTCTGAGAAATCTTTAAACTCCTCTTCTCCTCTGGCTGACAGCATAGAGTTAATAGCAATGTCCCCTGCACCTTTGGTCGCACCCATACCGAACATGACAACCTCATCTCCGTCAATATTACGTGCTTCAAATACCAATCCAGACTTATTAATGTCAGGAGGGAGAAGTTTCATCCCCATGCGCTTGACTTCATCTACATATCGCACAACTTTGTCTGTGTTGTTTTTTTCAAGTGTCAGGATGGCCGCCATAAACTCTGTTGGGTAGTAGTGTTTTAGATACGAGGTATAGAAGGTTATCATCGCATAGGCTGCAGAGTGAGATTTGTTAAAACCATACCCTGCAAACTTTACAATGAGGTCAAACAGATCAAAAGCTTTTTGTCTATCAAAGCCTTTTTTAACAGCACCATCTGCAAATTCACCTTGCAGTTTGTCCATCTCTTCTTTAATTTTCTTACCCATCGCTCTACGCACTAAGTCAGCACCACCCAGACTAAATCCACCGATGGTCTGTACGATCTGCATAACCTGTTCTTGATACACAATGACCCCATAGGTTGGTTTGAGTATAGGTTCAAGTTCAGGGAAAGCATACGTAATCTCTGCACGTCCATGTTTACGCTCAACAAAGTCATCTAGCATCCCCGACTCCATAGGACCCGGACGGTAAAGTGCAAGCATCGCAATGATATCTTCAAAACCGTTTGGCTTCAGTTTTTTGGCAAGATCCTGCATACCCGCAGATTCTATCTGGAAGAGTCCGAGTGTTTCACCTGTGCTGATATAGTCATAGACTTCTTTGTCTTCAATGTTCTCTTCCACAAAGTTAATACGTTTACCATATCTCTTCTCTACTAGTTGCAAGGCTTCCTCTATAACTGTTAGTGTTTTAAGTCCAAGAAAGTCAAACTTGATGAGATCCACATCTTCAACATATTTACCAGAGTACTGTGTTGCCAAAGTATCCAAACCTGTGGGTTTAAACAGCGGTGTCTTCAGCCATAATGGTTCATTGGAGATCACAACACCTGCAGCATGCGTTCCTGCATTACGGTTTAGTCCTTCAAGTGCCAGTGCGTACTCCCATGTACGTTTTGCCTGAGGATCACGCTCAAGAAGTTCAGCGATCTTAGGTTCTTTTTCATAAGAGCCTTTAAGGTCTATACCCAGCTCATCGGGTATGAGTTTCGCCATTGCATCTGCTTTAGAATACGGCATATCAAGGACACGAGCTACATCACGGATCACACCTTTGGCAAGCAATTTACCAAAAGTAATGATCTGTGCAACGTTCACTCGACCATACTTCTCTACCACATAGTCAAGTATCTCTTGACGTCTGGCTTGACAAAAATCCATATCGATATCTGGCATAGAGATACGTTCAGGATTCAAGAAACGTTCAAACAGTAATCCATAAGGCATTGGGTCTATATCTGTAATACCCAGTGAATACGCAACAAGTGACCCAGCTGCAGAACCCCGTCCAGGTCCCACTGGTATACCCATCTGCTTCGCGGCATCCACAAAATCCCAAACGATAAGCATATATCCGGGGAACTTCATGTTATTAATGATGTCCATTTCAACTTTGAGTCTATCTCTATACTCTTGATGTTTCTCTTCAGGAACAATTTTTAAACGTTTTTCAAGCCCACGCTTAGACTCTTCTTCAAAAAGAACAATATCATTTTCAAGTGAATACTCTATATCAGGAAAAGGCATCGCAATATGAGACTCTGCCGCACGTTCTCTTGCAAATTTAAAGTTAGGGGGTGTCGGGTCTCCCAGTTTTATCTCCAGATTACATTTATCGGCTATCTCTTGTGTTGCTTCCAGTGCTTCTGGAATGTCAGCAAAAAGTGCTGCCATCTGTTCTGGAGACTTGACATAAAACTCATGTACGGAGTGGCGAAGACGGTTAGGATCATCATAGAGTTTGTTCATCGCGATACACATGAATGCCTCATGCGCATCGGCATCAGGTTGGTTAGTGTAGTGCGTATCATTGGTTGCGACAATTTTAATGCCCGTCTCTTGTGATATCTTTATGATCTGTTTGTCTATACGATGCTGATCACCGATGCCGTGACGCATTAGTTCAAGATAAAAATCATCTCCAAATACTTCTTTGTATTTGAGTGCCACTTTTTTTGCTTCATCATAGCCTTTAGCACCAAACTTCAAGTTTCGCTCCGAGAGGTTTAAATGCCAGTTGATTTCACCTTGTAGACAGGCAGAGGAACAGATAAGTCCTTCTGAATTATTTTTAAGTAACTCCCAGTTAATACGCGGATAGTAGTAAAAACCTTTAATGTATGCCTGAGAGGAGAGAAACATCAGGTTCTTATAGCCTACATCATTTTTAGCATACAAACAGAGGTGAAAACGCTGACGCACAGACTTGTCACCTAGCTCATCCTGGTTATGTACATACGCTTCCATCCCAATAATAGGTTTGATACCCTCTTTACGCATAGTATTATAGAAGTCTATGGTTCCAAACATGTTTCCATGGTCAGTCATCGCCACAGAAGTCATCCCCTGCTCTTTTATCTTCTTAGCAAGTGCTTTGATCTTGTTTGCACCATCAAGTAGTGAGTATTCCGTGTGTAGATGTAAATGAGTAAATTGCGGTTTAGATTTTGGTTCTTCTGACATATATAACCTTTAGAAATATTGAGCCTAATATAACAAAGTTTAGGTAAAAATGGATTGAAAATCATATACTAATTTTCTCAAATTGTATGAGTCAACAAATACTTTAAAATCACTTCTTGTTAACAGAAATTTATAACTTAAATTAATAATTATTATTATTTTAAGTTTTATATTGGCTTAAGTATGCTTGTGTATACTCCGACCCGTTTAAGAAACCCATAACAAAAAAAGGAATTTATATAATGAATGTCATAAAATTTTTTATTGTCGTACTATTAGCCAGTATGCCATTACGCGCAGATATACATACAGATCTGCAAAATATTTTAATTCAGAGCAATACACTCAACAGTGAGTTAGAAAATTTTACTTTTAGTCAGGAGAGTTCATGTATCCAAATGAGGACATTGAACCAATCAATCGAAGATATTACGCTAAATGTTCAAAACATCACAGAGACTATGTCTTCTTTTACAGTAACTGATGCTGATCTTGATACCATGAGTGATCTATCGTATCTGGTACAAAATATGAGTGTGGAGTCAGTTCGTTTATCCATGGAGTTAACTACTATCACAAACACTGCAGAACTGTTTGAGTACAGTGCTGGACTCAGTGCAGTCCTGCAACTCTCCCAAGATATTGGTGCAATGGCAGATCGTATTTTAGAAATGTCTAACCGTATTTTAATCATGTCTGACAATATCGGCCTTATGTCCGACAAAATAATCACGACACAAATGATTCAAAGTCAAAACCTTGCGTTAACTCAAAGTACTATTTTACTTACCCAGCAAAATATGGTACTGCTGAGTGATTCGCTTTCTACTCTCACTTATAATTTGACTTTAAGACAGATCATCGATAATGCAGAAGTTCTTTCAAATGTAATGAATGAAACGGATCTTAACAGTGACAACATGCAGATCGAACTTTTGGCTGTCCAGTCATTAACGGTTGCACTTTTAAACAGTATGACAAACCTTTTGGATCTAGTAGTCACAGATAGTGCAAAGATGAGTCACTACATCAATGCAGATACATTAACCATGCTAGGTGACCTTTCAGTTATCTTCAGTACCCTAAGCATTTCATTAGAAAGCTATGCCAATACGATCGAACAGATTGCACCTTTGACAGATACAGTGATTCTTTCTGATGCGACGGCTACCATGCTGCAACTGACAAAAGATATAGGTGTGATGTCTGACCGTATAATGAAGATGACCAATAATATTTACATTATGGCAGACAACATAGGACTTATGTCAGACAACATAGTAACTACACAAAATATTCAGATGACAAATGTGGCACTTACAAAGTCATCACTTTTAACATCACAGTCTATTATGATCACTGTGATCAAAAACTTTGGACTATAGGAAATAATGATGAATAATATACTTAAATTTTTTGCAGCAATAGCATTATTGGCTTCATTGCTTCAGGCAGATCTTAAAACAGACTTGATCAATATCAATAACTCTATGCTAGAGTTGAACAGCAGTATCTCCAATGTGGAAGTGACCCCAGATGCTATGTGTGCATCATTGATTTCACTCAACAAAAAAGCGAAAGATATTGTTGATACAATCATTGTTACAAATGATAGTTTTTCTGCACCGATCACACTTGATGATGAGACTGTATTGTTAACAGAGAACCTTTTTGTAACTGTAGCATCTCTCTCTAACCAATCATCTCTTTTGTCAAATGACATTACGATGATCCAAGCAAATACAGATGCCTCAACACTTTCAGATGCAATATCTGCGATGTTAAAACTTTCAAGTGATATCGGTGAAATGGCTGATCGAATTGGTGAGATGGCTGACAATATCTTAATCATGTCAGACAATATCGGTTTGATGGCAGATCGTATTCTGGAGATGCAAGTCATTCAAAGTGAAAACATGATACTTACTCAGAACACTGTCTTACAGACACAGACAAATGCACTTGCTCTGGTAAATGTTATAGAAACTGCCAGTTATGACCTTTCCTTAGACACACTTATCACTGAAGGAAATATCTTAGTAACTAAGATGGTATTGGTAACACTGAATCCTTGGAATATGTCTAGAGAATTGGAAGATGTTAAAACAGACGTTAATGACTATTTAGTTCAGGTGCAACAATTTCAAGAGATACTCAACACAGATATGACTCAAAATACAATGTATATCAATTCAGATTCATTGAGCTCATTAGTTGAGCTTTCAGTGATTATGACATCTATAGGTATAGTGATGGATGCCTATGGAATTTCTATTGAAGCTTCGCAACTCTTTACTAGAGAAAGTACGCTTCTTGATGCTATGAACAGTATGCTAACCCTCTCTTCAGATATTGGAAAGATGTCTAACACTATTTTGGAAATGGCTGACCAGATACTTCTCATGGCTGATAATATCGGTTTAGCAGCAGATCAAATCCTTCTTACCCAAGAATTACAAAGTATCAATATCGCTACAGCACAAGTTTCCGTTTTGGCTGCCCAACAGTTAGCTATAGGTATTATTGCTGCAAATAATTGATTAAAAATGAATTAAGTTCAAATAGAAGCAGCATCATAAATCTGCTTCTATAGAACATGCAACAGCGCTTTCCTCGTTACCACGGTGTCCGTGGTAATGCCTATATCATTTTAAACTGCTAAAAAATTCACTATCACCCAGAATATAGAATACGCATTACGACGGGAACCGTCGTAACGAGAGAGACTCAATTTTTAGTTGATAACCTTATAAGATTTTTTTTCATAAAGTCTAGCAATACTCCAAAAGCATTCCATCCTTCACGGCCTGCATACTCTCTTTCCCTACAAGACGTTCTACGATGGAAAGCCCGAAACAAACAGCTGTTCCTGGACCTTGTGAAGTCATGACATTACCATCGGTAACAACTTTCATGTCATCTCTATATCCTGGATGGCCAATCTCATCTTTGGCTCCAGGGTAGCAAGTATAATCATTGCCTAAAACACCTGCTTTTTTAAGTACAAAAGGTGCAGCACACATCGCACCTACTACTTTAGTGGCTTTAAATTCTTGAAGGAGTTCTATAATTCTTGTATTTTCAGCCAACGCATACGTACCATCCCAACCACCAGGCAGTACCATCATATCAAAGTCATCACTTATGATATTTTTGATAGAAGTATCTGCTTGTATTGTGATTCCGTTTGCTCCCAAGACTAAATTGCCTTGGAGTTCATCTTCCAAATATGCTACACGTACTTCTATGCCTCCACGACGCATCACATCTATAAGTCCAACTGCTTCAAGTTCTTCAAAACCTTTTGCTATCGGTAATAATACACTTGCCATAGTAACTCCTTTTATTTAATTTCTTTTGCACCTATCTCTGTAAATGTAGCAGGAATATCCTTATCGAGTTTTTCAAGGAAGTCCATTCTCTTTTGATTGTTCATTGTGAAGAATCTACTCCAATTTACAAGCCTTAGCATACCTATAACAAGGATGTTCGTATCTTTTTTAATATACATATACATCGTACATGGTGCAAATACAGTAGCCTCCGGCATTGCTCCTTCATTGTCAAAGACAGTATAGGAATAAGGGAAATAATAAAGAGAGAAAACCCTCTTTCAGAAAGAGTGCTTACCAAGATCTCACTGTCTGATGACAAGAAAGACATTTACTCAAGATAAGCATATAGTTACTTGCTGCACTGTATCTGTCGCCTTTTGCAAAGGTAGCTGAAATCTCATCTGCCATAGAGGTGATATCCACAGCTTGTTTCTTAGCATACATTAAGTTATTGATACCCGTATCGCTAATACCTTCTTTTATAAACGATTCTGTATGTTTTACTGTTCTTTTAAGGTCCTTAATCCCATTATTTACCACATTAATATTGTCATAAAGAAAACCTTTTTGTATCGTAGCCATCGCAGTCTCCATGTCCGACATATTCTTCATTCTGTCTGGTTGGATATGTTCTTGTTGCGCAAATAGCACAGCACTTAAGAGTACTAACATTAATAAAGCTTTTTTCATCTATATTCTCCTGTAATAATCTATATATAAAGTAATTGTAACAACTTAGCTATTAATACATAGTAATAAACGAAAAGATAAGTTAAATTTATTAAAGATACAGGGGGAAGATACGATGTGAAAAGTATCACATCATTTAAAAGAAGAGTTTATTTACCGTTCTTTAGTATCACTTTTGCATACATACCAGGAAAAATATTTTTAGGTCCTCTATCAAATCGTATACGCATTTTTATCTTATGTGTCATAGGATTGGCATCAGGTACAATAGCATGTATAATTCCCATAGTTTTGTAGTCAAGGGATGGTATTTCTACTGGCACTTTCATACCCGTTTCTACTCTAGATATGATACTTTCTGAAATAGACACATCGATCTCTAAGTTTTCTGTATCTACGATCATTACTGTCAACATACCAGGCATGATCATATCACCTACTTTAATGTTCTTTTGTACAACTACACCATCTGAAGGTGCTTTCATTTTTATGTAGCTATATGTACTTGCCATTTGCTTTGCTTGTATGGTAGCTTCTTTAACCATGATTTGCATTGCTTCCAACATCGACTCAATATTTGCTGCTTGAGCATCCAAATCATACATATCGGTAAGAAAGATCTTATTGTCATCACGATAGGTACTTTTTAATCTTAATTTTTTTGTATTGACATTTCTTAATTTTTCACGCCAAAACTCAACAATGACCTTTGACTGCTCAAGCATGAGATCAGCTTGGGATTTCATGATGTCAAATTCAGCAGACTCCATTTCATAAAGGTCATCTTCTCTTTTTACTCTGTCACCGATTTTTACATATACTTTATTGATATATCCCATAAAGCGGCTACCTATCATTTTCTGACCATCAGAAACAACGGTACCCGTTAAAGTGATATCTCCCGCCTGTGAAAATACATTGAGTAGTAATGCTACAATTATTATTTTTTTCATTATCATCTTTACCACTTTCTCAAACGTACATGACATTTCATACATTCTGATGAGATCTTACTGTAAAATTGTAATGCTTGCGTTGCATCACCATCAGAGAAACGTGCAATGATATCATCTGTATTTTGTTCAATCTTTCTTTGTATACGTTTAGTCATAGCTGTATTGTTAGTCATCCATCTTTCATAGACATCTTTATTTTCTGTTTCTTTCTTTATTGGTGCGATTTTAACAATGGTTTCTTTTAAATCTTTTGCACCAGCCTTAACTATATCCAGGTTATTATAGAAAAAACCAGACTGAATATCTTGCATCGCTTGTGCCATCTTTTGCATGTCAAAAATTCTATCTTCCTGTGTATACTCTCCCGAAAATCCAAAAGTCATCACTATCACACAACTTGCCAATAATTTTTTCATCTATCTTCCTTTTTCATTCCCATCAAAAATATTGAAGCATATATTTGAATTTAATCTTAAGTATTGTATCAAAGAATCACTAAATTGATTATGACAGACTGCTCTTACTTAACATTATTAACAAACGTACTGTTCAAGACAAACATAGAGTAAAGCTTTACTCCAAACTAGACTAATAGTATTTAATATAACTAGCCATTATTCATAACATAAGTTATATTTAACATAACATGTATTATAATAGGATATCAAAAAAAATTATATAAGGGTTTACAATGAAAAGAATGATTACAACTTCTGTAGCTGTTGCTGCATTATTGGTTACTGGTACATACGCGAATGACTTGAATAAAATGTTCAAAGATATGAAAGAGGCTACTATCAGCATGAGTAAAGATGCTAAAGATTCTGTTGTTGCTGTGAAAGACGGTACAGTTGAAACTACACAAAGTGCTGAAAGAACTGTTACTAACGTAAGTAAAGATGCTAAAGATACTTCAGTGAAAGTTTCTGACGATCTTAAAACATCTGAAGTTTCTACATCTAAAGACAGTAGAGATACTGTAGTTTCTGTATCAACAGACACAAAAGATTCTATCACAAATACAACAAAAGATCTTAAAGACTCATCTACTGTAGCTTCTAAAGAGATGAAAGATTCTACTATCGCTGTTTCTTCTGATACAGCTAGTTCAGTGAAAACAGTTTCTAACGACTCTAGAGATTCTGTGAAAAATGTTTCTAATGATATGAATTCATCAGTTCAATCGGTTTCTAGCGATTCTAAAGACTCTTTTAAAACTGTTTCTAACGATTCAGCAGACTCTGTGAAAACTATTTCAAATGACTCTAAAGATTCTGTAGACTCAGTTGCAAAAAATGCGAATGACTCTACAAAAACGATTTCTAAAGATTCTAAAGATTCTGTAGACTCAGTTGCAAAAAATGCAAGTGATGCAGCGAAAACTGCTTCGAATGACAATAGAGAGTCTGTGAAGTCTGTTTCTGAAAATCTAAATGACTCTGTTAAAACACTTAACGATTAATACCACTAGATAGAAGGCAGTGTCTTCTATCTCTCTAAGCAATCTGATCCTGGGTTGCTTTTACTTCTTTCCCACTTTATCTATTATTCTTTAGTTAAGTGTTTCATTATGCACATATATTTGTTAATATTATATTTTACAGTATACCTTAAGTTATATTTAATATAATTGTAGGTATTATATTTGACTATAAAAATAAAAAGGGTACACAATGAAAAAATTAATTACAACTTCTGTAGCAGTAGCTGCATTATTGACAAGCGCGCAAGCTGATTTTGACTTTGGAGATATGTTCAAAGATATGAAAGATGCTGCTATCAGTATGAGTAAAGATGCTAAAGATTCTGTTACTACTGTAAAAGATGGTGCAGTTGAGACATCTCAAAGTACTGAAAGAACTATTACTAACGTAAGTACTGATGCGAAAGATACTTCAGTAAAAGTTTCTGATGATCTTAAAACTGCTGAAGTTTCTACTTCTAAAGACAGTAGAGATACTGTAAATGCTGTATCTACAGATACAAAAGATTCTATCACGAATACAACGAAAGATCTTAAAGACTCTGCAACTGTAGCTTCTAAAGAGATGAAAGATTCTACTATTGCTGTCTCTTCTGACACAACTAGTTCAGTGAAAACTGTTTCTAACGACTCTGCTGACTCTGTAAAAACTGTTTCTACTGACTCTGCTGACTCTGTAAAAAGTGTTTCTAGCGACTCTGCTAACTCTGTGAAAACTGTTTCTAGCGACTCTGCTAACTCTGTGAAAACTGTTTCTACTGACTCTAAAGATTCTGTAAACTCAGTTGCAACAAATGCAAATGATTCTACAAAAACGATCTCTAGTGATACAAGAGCTTCAGTAGAATCAACAGCTAGCAATACAAGTGATGCAGCGAAAACTGCTTCTAATGACCAGAGAGAGTCTGTGAAGTCTGTTTCAGAAAACCTAAATGATTCTGTTAAAACTATTAACGATTAATTCTACCCGATAGAAGGCATTGCCCTCTATCGATCAAAGCAACCTACTTAAAAGGTTGCTTATCCTCTGCTTTCTTTAATAACCATAAATATTACACAAATCTATAAAAAGGATCTACAAATGAGAAAATTAATTACAACTTCTGTAGTTCTAGCTACTTTCTTAACAAGTGCACAAGCTGGCTTTAGCTTTGGAGATATGTTCGACGATATGAAAGACGTTGCTACTGCAATGACTGAAGATGCAAAAGACAGTGTTACGGCTATGAAAGACGGTGCAGAAGAAGTATCTAAAAGTAGTGAAAGAACCGTACGTTCTGTAAGTTCTGATGTTGAAGACGTTTCAGAGAAAGTTTCAGATGATATCGAAACTGCTACATCTGATACATTTACAGATGGTAGAGATGCGATTGAGTCCGTATCTGAAGATACAAAAGATTCTGTTACTGACACAAGTGAAGATTTTAAAGATGCAACAGATACAGTTTCTACTGACGTGGAAGATAGTCTTGAGGCTGTTTCTTCAGATCTATCAGACTCCATTGAAGATGTTTCAGATGACGCTAAAAATTCTGTAGAAACTGTTTCGGAAGATGCAAGTGATGCAGCGGAAAATATTACCAGTAATTCTGTAGACTCTCTTAAAACAGTTTCTAATAATGCAAGAGAGTCTACTGAGGATATTTCAAATGACTCTAAAGATTCTGTAGACTCTATTGCAACAAATGTAGAAGACTCTGTTAAAAAAGTTTCTGATGATTCAAGTGATGCTGTAGAGTCAACTACAACCGCAACAAATGATACAACAAAAACTGTTTCGAATGATACTAGAGAGTCTATAGATGAAGTTGGATCAAATCTAAATGACTCTTTTAAAGACATCACTCAAGGTAAAGACACTAAAGCTATCACTCAAGATGAATATGCAGAACATATGAAAAAGAAAAAGAAAAATACAAATAAGTAATCTTATTTAGCTTAGACTCTATCAAAAGCAACTTTTACAGAGGTTGCTTTTTTTCCTCCTACCATCTCAATTAATTATCAATATTATATTTTCATTTTTAGAGAAATAAGTCTATATTCTATAATATAAGTCTATATTATAAATTTTATAAT
>JAGSGJ010000067.1 GCA_023955225.1 Sulfurovum sp. | reverse complement strand
GCACCGCAACCTCGGGCAATGCCACCTTTATTAAATTGCGAAACTTTTTTTCTTTCCTGTGAAATTTTATTTGATTCAATCATTCCACCTTCAGCTTTTTTCTTTGGTTTTTTTTTACCACCCTCAACTGTTTTGCCAGAGCAAATTGAACTTGCATACATGTTAGCGTAAGCGGACGGATAAACTTTAAATTTTCTTTTTGCGGCAGCTTTACCTTTAGCACATAGTTTGCCCATTATCCTTGTCCTCTATATTTGACGAATTGACGTCTTTTGTTTTTATTCTTCGGTCTACTTTTTGAAGAACGCCCTATACTAGTTCTTTTTTTAATGGGAGTAAAGTATTCGTTACTAGGAAGTTTAACAGCCATTATTTACGCTCTACAATCTTTTTTATTTTGAGCACGCCTTTTGAGTCTGGTTCTAACTCTGCTACTACTTGACCACATTCATAGCGAATAACATTTGATCTGCTATCCGATAAATTACGCTCACTTTCTCTCTTAACTTTAAGGCAATGAGCTAAACCATCTGTCTTCATAAACCCGTCCATTGACCCGTTTACGATCATCATCATTGCAAATACTGTTTCAATAACTGCCATTTTGTCTTACCTTGTCTTTTAGTTGCTCTACGTCTGTTTGCATTTTTTGTAATTGACTTTTTAAAAAGTCTATATTTATATTATTGCTTTCAATAGACTGTACTTCTTTTTCCATAACTTCATTTTGCCCAGCAAGAAATTCTATGAGCATATATAATTCTTGATTGACTGGAGTTTGTTCTGCTTTTTTTAACAAGTCAGCTTCCATTAATTGTCTTGCAGTTTCTAATTGTGTCAACCTTTGAGTCACATCACTGTAGGCAAATATACCTACACCTATAGCTACAATCAACCCAATGAGGTTTCTCATAGGCATACTAATCGCTGTGTTATCTGATATCTTCACTACATAGCTCCCAAAGGATTTTCTAATGCTAGTTTAATTCTTTTATCCATCTTTTCTTCTAGTTCTTTTTGGGCCTGCTTGAGTCTATCTTCTAATTTTTTCATGTCATCTTCAATAGTATCAATAGTAACTTTCAGATCTTTAGCATTATCTCTAGAGTCTTCTTTTACTTGTTGTTCTACATCATTGACAATCTTCTCAACACGTCTTACATCTTGGCGTAGATCATTCTTCAACTCATTTGCAACATCAGATACTAATCTTATTTCAGACATAATCATTTCCATCTCTTGTATAATCATGTTTACTTCTGTCTGTATTAGGTCAGTTTTACTTTCCATTTCTTTTTTTGTGAGCGCGATATTTTTATCAAAGCCAGATAAGTCTGGCGCAACGTATTCTTGTATTTGATCTTTCATGTTTAAGTAGTCTTTGTAAAATTCAAAACCACCCCATAAAGCACCACCTGCTGTGGTTAGTGCTGTCAAGATTACAAAGATCTTGCCACCGCGAAACTTTATTCCGCCTACTTCTACTTCTGCCATTGTTGCATCACCATTTCATTCATTAGCCCGTCACTCCCTGCAAACAAGAAATAACCTGCTATATTATTATCAGATATAACTGTATCGGGCAAACTCTCATCTGTAAAGAAGCCTACTCTGTCGTTTAGTTGTTGCTGTGTATCAAAAAAGGTCTTGGTATTACCTAAAACCTGCATAACAATAAGTGTTTTTAATTGATTTTGTGAATCATATCTACCTTTATCTCCCATTTTTTCTACTATTTTCTTTGCTGCTTTTTCCTTTTTAGATACTGGTTTCTTTACGGGTTTCTCTTCGGCTTCACTCTTATCCTCTGGTTCTTCCATATCTTCTGGTTGATCTTCATCTGCATCATCCTCCGGTGCGCTCTCTTCCGGCTCCGGCTCCTCTGCCACATCTTCTTTAGGCTCATCAGCAGGCTCATCAGCAGGTTCTGGCTCAGCTTCGGTTTCTGGTTCATTTACTGGTTCCTCCATTTCTGGTTCGGGTTCCGTGGTCGGTTCTGGTTCTACCTCCATCTCTGGTTCCATTTCTGGCTCTGACATATCCATATCAGTTTCCGGCATCTCCGTATCCATATCCATCTCTATCTCTGGCATTTCCATGTCCGGCTCTGGTAATTCTATATCAAAGTCCATTTCCATTTCCATTTCCATCTCAACACTTGCCATCTCTATCTCTGGCATGTCTATGTCCATATTTGGCATTTCCATTTCGAAATCCATTTCGAAATCCATCTCCATGTTCATTTCCATCTCAACCATATCATAAGACATTTCCATATCTGGTTCATTAAACTCTGGTTCAAAATACATATCACCTTCTGGTGTTTCTATCATATCGTTATGCTCAAATATATTCTCAACGATTGTTATTGTTTCTGTTTCTGTGCTACCACCTTGTGCTACCCACATCTCTACACTGGTAATAGATTGTTGTACGATTGTATTAATTGTATTGTATAATATGTTCACGGTCACATCGTCAAAGAGCGGTCCGATAGCCAAGTTTATATCACGGCCACCAACTTCG